>NZ_MJXN01000017.1:0-69762 GCF_001762815.1 Campylobacter sp. BCW_6465 | reverse complement strand
TTACTCTCCTACTTGTTAAAATTTCATCCTGATAATTTTAAAATTATTAGGATGGATGTTTTTTTGGATAATTTAAAATTTAACCGTATATAATAAATGTGATTTTATTACTTCGAATTTATAAATTCAATTAATGAATAAAATTAAGAAAGATTTTAAAAATAAAAATTGATATTACAGGGTTTATTAGAATTTTAAGAATTCCAAGATAAAATCTTGAAATTCTTACACTAAAAAATTAAAGTGCTTTTTTTGCAGCCTCTGCAATTTTTGTAAAAGCAGCAGCATCATTCATAGCTAAATCTGCTAGAATTTTTCTATCAAGTTCAATACCTGCTTTTTTAAGACCATTGATAAATCTTGAATAACTTAAATCATTAAGCCTACAAGCAGCATTGATACGCACAATCCAAAGACGACGGAAGTCTCTTTTTTTGCGACGTCTATCACGATAAGCATAGACTAGACTTCTTTCTAATTGTTCTTTTGCTTTTCTAAAATGTTTGCGGCGTCCGCTATAAAAACCACGCGCTAATTTTAAAACTTTTTTGTGTCTGCGACGTCTAACAACGCCTGTTTTTACTCTTGCCATTTTTATTTCCTTTCATAAAGTGGCGTCCTAAAATGGAGCTTGCCCTTGAAATTTCAACTTCAAAGGGGAGTTTGAATGACTTTTGGTCAAAAACTTAAATTCCTAGCATTTTTTCAACAGCTTTTACGTTTGTGCTATGCACATATTTAGCTGTGCGAAGATCACGCATTCTTTTTGCAGGTTTTTTAGTCAAAATATGACTTCTAAAAGCTGAGCCTCTTTTGATTTTATTTTTACCTACTTTGAAGCGTTTAACTGCACTTTTAACGCTTTTCATCTTTGGCATACGCTTTCCTTATTTAGATAAATTTTTATTTTTCAAATTAAAAGAAAAGCTAAATATTATCAAATTTTTTCTAATTTTTGACTGAATTTAATTTTTAAAAAACTTGGCACACCTTTTGCTTATAAAAAATCAGCAATATTTTGGAAAGATTTAAAATGACTATAAATTCAGCAAATCCATATCAAAATTTAACCTTATCTAATCCTTTACAGAATAGCTCTGCTCTAAATTTGATTAAAGATAGCAAAGCTTTAGAACAAGAAGGAAATGAAAATAGCTTAAAACAATTAAGTTATGTTTTTAATAATACCACTTATGCTAGTGAATTTGGATTTAGAATCAATGAAGAAGGTTTTTTCAATAAAGATTTAAATAAAATTGCCAATATACCAGAATCTTATGACATCAACATTAAAAGCGTTAGAAGCATAGCAAAAGAACTCACGAAACAAGATGAAATTTTAAATTACAATAAAATTGATCTACCTTATCTTTTAAATAGCTATTATAGTTCATTAAAATCCATAAATTCAGAATTTTTACAAGATGATAATGCTTATTTAAGTCGCGATTTTATTTCAAAACTATCATCAGGTTTTTCAACAGATAATGGAGAATTTTTAGGCCAAATTTCAAGAATTTACAACAATCAAGAAGAAATTGATTTGGCATTAAGCAATATCACAAATTTAAATACTTTAATGTTAGATAATAAAATAACTAATTTTCATTTTAATAAAGCCATAGAAAATACTTCTTCTAATGAAATTTTAAAACCTTATTTAACTAAAAATGCAGAAGTATCAAAATCTGGTCTTTTAATGAATTTTATCTACCATGATATAAAAACCCAAAATGAAAAAGAATTTAACTTTTTTATGAAACCTGTCACTCTAGAACTGAGCTCTCATCAAAATTTACAAAAAATTCTTAAAGGCGAAATGGATATAGAAGATTACATCAAAAAAGAAAATGAAAAAAAGATGAGTTTTGATCTTTATCTTTATGTTAATGGCATAGATAAAAAAACAAGTACTCAAGACAAACTATCTGTATTTTTTCAACAATATATTAACTACCAAAAAGATATGGATTTAAGAGAATTTGCAAATTCAAGCTCAATATTTCAAATTTATATCGATCAAACTCGCAATGATTTTGATGCTTTTAAAAAACAATATCAAAACCAAAGTCAAGACACGCAAAGATTAGAAGAGGTAAATCAACTACGCTCTAATTCTATAGAAAATTTTCTAGATCGTCGCCAAAAACAAGCAAATATAAATAAAATTCTAAACTCTTATATGTCTGTGATGGTTTAAAATAATTTTTACAAAAAATATATAAATTATAAATATTTCAATAATAATAATTTTTATATGAGTAATTAATAAAATTTTAAGTATTGTAACATTATAATTCGCTCCCGAAAAAATATAAATATAAAAGCACTCAAAACCATGATTTATAATGAAAAAATTATTTCAATGAATAACGATCTTTTAGATCATCAACATAAAGAACTTTTTGAAATTTCTAAAAAACTCTCTTTAATGAGCCAACGTCATGTTGAAACAAAAGAATTAAAAATTGTTTTAAGAGAATTATTGGTAATGATCAATAGACATTTTTCAGATGAAGAAGCCTTTATGAGAGAAATAGAATATCCTTATATCAACCATCATACAAGAATTCACAGAAAAATTATCTTAGAAATTGAAGAAATTATCATTAGTGAAGCTAAATTTGTAAATATAATGACTGAAAAGCTAGATCTCGTTGTTCAAGATTTTATCTTTAAACATACAGTCAAAGAAGATTCAAAAATAGTAAAGTATTACGAAGAAAAATTTAAGAAATAGAATTTCTCATTTTTACTATATAAAATTCACAAAATACTTCACTTTAAAATTTTACTTTAGCATTTTATTTTTGTTATAATTTTTAACCTAATTTTTATAAATTTTTGTTATTATCCGTTTTCGAATAAAGATAAAAAATATCCTAATTAAAATTAAGGATAAATTAAGGATTTTAAAGTGAAAGTATATTTAGATAACAATGCAACGACGATGCTTGATCCTAATGCTTATGAGTTAATGCTACCTTTTTTAAAGGATGTGTATGGAAATCCAAATAGCCTTCATCAATATGGAAGCACAACACATCCTGCTTTAAGAGAAGCTTTGGACAAGCTTTATGCAGGGCTTGGAGCAAATGATTTAGATGATATAGTTGTAACCTCCTGTGCAACAGAAAGTATTAACTGGGTGCTTAAGGGTGTGTATTTTGATCATATTTTAGATAAGGAACGCAATGAAGTGATTATTTCTAGCGTAGAACACCCTGCTGTTACTGCTGCTGCTTATTTTTTAAAAAATCTTGGAGTAAAAGTCATAGAACTCCCTGTAAATGAAGAAGGGGTTTCTACTGTAGAAGATTTACGTAAGGTGATTAGCGATAAAACAGCACTTGTAAGTGTTATGTGGGCAAATAATGAAACAGGTATGATTTTTGATATTAAAGCGATGGCAGAACTTGCACATGAATTTGGCGCTCTTTTTCATACAGATGCTACTCAAGCAGTAGGCAAAATAAAGGTTAATTTGACTCAAGTAGGAGTTGATTTTGCTTCATTTTCGGCGCATAAATTTCATGGACCAAAGGGTGTGGGTGGACTTTTTATAAAAAAAGGACTTAAACTTACTCCACTTTTACACGGTGGAGAACACATGGGTGGTCGTAGAAGTGGGACTTTAAATGTGCCTTACATAGTGGCTATGGGCGAGGCTTTGCGTATTGCAAATACTATGCTTGATTTTGAAGATTCTCATATACGCCGTTTAAGAGATAAACTAGAAGATCAAATTTTAGCCTTGCCTGATACAACAGTGGTTGGAAAAAGGGAGCACCGTGTGCCTAATACAATCTTAGCAAGTATTAAAGGTGTTGAAGGCGAAGCAATGCTTTGGGATTTAAATAAAAATGGTATAGCTGCAAGTACGGGATCAGCCTGTGCAAGTGAAGCTTTAGAAAGCAATCCTATTATGGAAGCTATCGGTGCGGAGCATGATTTAGCGCATACAGCTTTAAGACTTTCTTTGTCGCGTTTTAATACTGAAGAAGAAATTGATTATGCGGCAAAACAAATTAAAAATGCAACACAGAGATTAAGAGCAATTTCTTGTACTTATGCTTATAATCCAAATAATTACAAATAAGGATGAAAAATGGGAAAAAATAGTTTAATTGGTGGATCCATTTGGGATGAGTATTCACAAAAAGTTCAAGATAGAATGAATAATCCTCAACATATGGGAGAATTTAGCGAAGAAGATGCTAAAGCACGCAACGCAAAATTGATCGTAGCTGATTTTGGTGCAGAAAGTTGTGGTGATGCGGTAAGACTTTTTTGGCTTGTAGATGAAAAAACTGATAAAATTATCGATGCAAAATTTAAAAGTTTTGGTTGTGGTACAGCTATAGCAAGTAGTGATACTATGGTAGATCTTTGCATAGGAAAAACTGTAGATGAAGCAGTAAAAATCACAAATTTAGATGTGGAATTTGCTATGCGTGATAATCCAGAAACTCCAGCTGTTCCGCCTCAAAAAATGCACTGTTCGGTTATGGCTTATGATGTAATCAAACAAGCAGCAGCTCATTATAAAGGTATAAGTCCTGAAGATTTTGAAGATCAAATTATAGTTTGTGAGTGTGCTAGAGTAAGTCTTGGAACTATTAAAGAAGTGATTAAACTTAATGATTTGCATAGTGTAGAGGAAATCACACAATATACTAAAGCAGGTGCTTTTTGCAAGTCCTGTATCAAACCAGGCGGACATGAAAAAAGAGATTATTACCTTGTAGATATTTTAGCTGAAACCAGAGCCGAGATGGATAGAGAAAAACTCAAAAATACAATGAAAAGCGATGTGGCTTTTGATGAAATGACCGTAGTAGGACAATTAAAAGCAGTTGAGAGTGTTTTAGATGCTGAAATTCGCCCTATGCTTCATAATGATGGTGGAGATTTGGAAGTGATTGATATACAAAAGGCTGAAGGTGTAGCAATTGACGTTTATATTCGTTATCTTGGTGCTTGTAGTGGTTGTTCTAGTGGAAGTGGTGCGACACTTTATGCTATTGAAACGATTTTACAAGAAGAATTAAGTCCAAATATACGCGTTATGCCGGTTTAAAAAATAGCAAGATAAAATCTTGCTATTTTATAGCTTTTGCTTGCAAATCAAGGGGTGGTAAATTTTCTATATAAATGCTACGACTTGGAAAAGCAAAAGTTAAGCCATTTTTTTCGATTATACGCATAAACTCAAGCATTAAGCTTTGTCTAGCTTCTCTAAAATCTTTTCCACCTATTTCTTTGGTATAAAAATAAAGCTCTATATTAATACTACTATCTGCAAATTCACTTAAAGCCACATAACAAGCATTTTTATAGCCTTCTAAATCATTAATAGATACAAGATTTTGACGATATTTTGTTGTATGATCGCCATATTTTAATGCGCTATCCTCATCGTGAGCTACCAAATCACTTGTATCCAAAAATTCTTTCAAATCTTTTACACATTGTTCTAGTTTTTCAGGAGTAGCATCATAACCAACGCCCAAATACATTCTAACATGGCGACCTATGCGTCTTTTACTCCAATTTTTGATATTAGCTCCCATAATAGTTGAATTTGGTAAAAACACGAGACAATTATCAAAAGTTCTAATAGTAGTTTTTCTAAGTCCTATTTCAACTACTGTTCCTTCTATACCTGAAACCTCTACCCAATCTCCTTGATTAAAACTATTATCAAAAAGCAAGAGTATAGAAGCAAAGAAATTTGCAATTATATCTTTCGCTGCTAAAGCAACAGCTAAACCACCAATTCCCAAAGATGCAATAATAGCTGAAATATTAAAACCAAGCTGAGCAAGGATATATAATAAAGCTATGATAATAATAACAAAATATAAAATTTTAATAATTAAATTTACAACTTCTTTTTTTCCACTTTTTTGAGCAAGTTTAGAAACTAGTACCATTCCATAACCATCAAGCATTTTCAAAATAAGCCATGCAATCAAAACCGCATAAATTATGTGGAAAAAATTACTTAAATTGATACTCAAAGGTGCAGGATAAGTTGCTATGGTAAGACAAATCGAAATAGCATAAACGATCAGAAAAAAACTCACTGGTTTTTTAATATTCTCAATAAAAATAACTTTAATATCATCTATATCATTTTTATTTCTATAAAAAAGCCGAACAAGGAAAAAATACACTATGTTTGCAAAAAAACGTCTTAAAGATATAAAAAATACTAAAACCAAAGCAGAAATTACTATTTTTCCGATATTAACAAAACTTACCCCAATTGCCTCATTTATACGATCTATCCAAACTTGAAGCTCGAGTAATGAAAAAATATAATTACTTTCAAGTAAGTCTGCATTCGATCGTAAATACTTAAGAATTTCAGAATAAGAATCTAAAGCGTTACCAATATATCTTTCTTTTAGGGTAATTTTTTCCAATTCTTCTGGATTTGTAATTTTACTTTTAAAACTATCTAAATTTACACTAGAAGAATTTTGTAAATTTTCCATTGCCTTATCAACAGTAGCAATTAAATCTTCACTACTTGCTGTATTTTTAAAAAGTTTTTCCACTTCAAACAAAGAAGAATAAAAACTTTCCACAATGTTAAAATAAACTAGATTAAGAGTGGCATCTGTATAAATATAGGGCTTATTAATATTCTTTTTTTGAACATCTAGTAATTTTTCTTTTGCTTTTAAAAATCTAACCACTGCCTCTTCATTAATCTTTTGTCCTACTATCATATCGGGTATTTTTGCTAAAATAGTCTTTTTGTCTTTTTCAAATTCACTTAAAATACCATTAAAAGTGCTTGAATTTTCATCATTGTTTTTCTTAAATTCTTTAATTTGATTGTTAAGATCAACATATTTTTCAACTAAAGCATAAATTCCTTCATCTTCTTTACTAATATTCGCATCAATAAATTTAAATTCTTGTGCTCCAAGGTATAAAATAAAAAAACATAAACTAAAAATAATTTTCTTCATTGAACTTTCCTATCTTGTATTAAAGTAAAAATTTTTGCTTTAAAATCGTACTCATAAATTTCACCTGTCTCTATAATATAATACCAAGCATGTACTTCTATTTTTCCTTCATCTAAAGCTTCTTGTACGCCTGGATAAGTAAGTATATTTTGCAAAGAATTTACTAAATTTAATTTTTCTGTAAGCCATGAACGCATAGCCAAATCGTCTCTTGCAAAAATCATCACATCTTTTTTTATCGGATCTAACATAGTAAGCCATTTTTTTACGTTAGGAATTTTATTTAACTCTTCATCAGAATAATAAAGAGCATTGCAACCTCCACAATTACTATGGCCACAAACGACGATATTTTTAATATGCAATGAATTTAAAGCATACTCTATTGCTGAAGTTGTCGCCAAGTAATCTTCTCCAACGCGATAAGGTGGAACTATATTTGCAATATTTCGTATTACAAAAAGCTCACCTGGACCCGTATTAGTGATCAAATTTGGAATTACTCTAGAATCAGAACAACCTATAAAAAGAGTATGGGGATTTTGCTTATTTTTTAGACTTTCAAAAAGTTCTTCATGCTCCTTAAAGTCTTCTTGCATAAACTTAATCGCACCGCTAATAAGATTTTCCATAAAACCAACCTAAAACTAAAATCTTGAAATTATAACAAAATTTCAGCAAAGATTTCATTTAAGCATTAAGATATTATATAAATTAACTTTTTATTTAGTCTAATATGTTAGATTTCGCTCAAGATTTTAAAAAATCTAACAATTTTGCAAGGAGAATTTTATGAGTCTTTATGATAGAGACTACTCAAGATCAAAAGAATTTGAAAATACACGCTCAAGCGAATTAAGTATTTTTATTAAACAAACTTATCAACTTTTTGCTGCTTCATTATTAGCTGCAACAGTAGGTGCATATGTAGGAATTTTTGCTTTAGCATCATTTTTTATACAATCACAAGTAACTTTTTGGATCCTTTTTGCTGTTGAAATCGGACTTTTATTTGCTTTGCAATGGAAAAAAAGAGAGGCTCCATTAAATCTTGTTTTACTTTTTGGTTTTACTTTCTGCTCAGGTTTAACGCTTACACCTTTACTTATTTCAGTTTTAGCTCTACCAGCTGGAGGAATTATCATCGCTCAAGCTTTTGCTTTAACAACGGTTGCTTTTGCAGGACTTAGTGTATTTGCTATGAATACAAAAAAAGATTTTACTGTTATGGGTAAAGCTTTATTTATAGTATTAATCGTTATTGTAGCAGCATCTTTACTAAACCTTTTCTTCCAAAGCAGTATAGTTAATCTAGCTATTTCAGCAGTAGCTGCAATATTATTTTCATTTTACATTCTTTATGATACGCAAAATATTATCCGCGGAAATTATGAAACTCCAATCGAAGGTGCAGTAGCACTTTATCTTGATTTTGTTAATCTTTTCGTATCTTTACTTAATATCTTAAGAAGCTTCAATAGCAGATAAGTTTTTGTGGGATTTTTCTCACAAAAACTTATCAAGTTTCAAAACTTTTCAAGTTTTATTTAGCTAAAATAATCATTTAAAAATTAACTTTTAGGAATTTTCAATGATCACTCTTTTAATCATTTTACAATTTATCATCGTTGTAGTTATTTGTATAGCAGTTTTACTTCAAAAAAGTTCAAGTATAGGACTTGGAGCTTATAGTGGAAGCAATGAAAGTTTATTTGGCGCCAAAGGACCGGCTGGATTTTTAGCAAAATTTACCTTTATTATGGGAATTTTACTTATTGCAAATACTATTGGTCTTGGTTATTTATACAATAAAGCTAGCAAGGACTCTCTAGCAGAGAAAATTAAAGTAGAAAACAACACTACTATTCCAAGCGCTCCTATTGTGCCTGCTACCCCAAACACAAATTCTATCGCTCCAAGTGCACCACAACTTCCAAGCGATGTTAATTCAAGTAAATAATTAAAGGAAATGATAATGCTAAGTGAAATTTTTAACAAACAAAAAACCCAAAGTGAAAAATCTTTAGAAGCCTTAAAAAAAGACTTCACCACTTTAAGAACTGGAAAAGTTAATACCCATATTTTAGATCATATTACAGTGGATTATTACGGAACTCAAACTCCTTTAAATCAAGTAGCAACTGTTTTAGCAAGCGATGCTTCAACTATTAGCATCACTCCTTGGGAAAAACCTTTACTAAAAACCATAGAAAGTGCTATTGCAGCTGCAAATATCGGTGTAAATCCAAACAATGACGGCGAAAGTGTAAAATTATTTTTCCCTCCGATGACTAGAGAGCAAAGAGAAGAAAACGTAAAGCAAGCTAAAGCTATGGGTGAAAAGGCAAAAGTTTCTATAAGAAATATACGCAAAGATGCCAACGATGCAGTTAAAAAACTAGAAAAAGATAAGGCAATAAGCGAAGATGAAGCAAAAAAAGCTTATGATGAAGTGCAAAAACTTACCGACACCTATACAACAAAAATTGATGAGAGTGTAAAAAGCAAAGAAAGTGAACTTTTAAAGGTTTAACGATGAATTTAGAGCAAATTTATAAAGATTGTGGTGCTTATTTAGAAGGGCATTTTTTACTAAGTTCAGGTAAACATTCGCAGTTTTATCTTCAAAGTGCAAAAGTTTTAGAGGATCCAAAATTAGCAGCAAAACTTTGTGATGAACTTGCAAAGATTATTGCAAGCTATAAGATAGAATTTGATAGCATTTGCTCTCCTGCTTTAGGTGGAATTTTAGCAGGTTATGAGCTTGCAAGAGCTTGTAGTAAACGTTTTATCTTTACTGAAAGAGTAAATAAAGAAATGACTTTAAGACGTGGTTTTGAAGTAAAAAAGGGTGAAAAATTTATAATTTGTGAAGATATCATTACTACAGGTGGTAGTGCTTTAGAGAGTGCAAAAATCATTGAAAGTTTAGGTGGCATTGTTGTAGGTTTTGCAGCATTAGCAAATCGTGGTTTTTGTGCGGTAGAAAATCTAAAATCTCCAAGAAAAGATAATGCGAAATTACCTGAAAATTTACCACTCTTTACTCTAGGAAATTTTGAATTTGAAATTTATGATGAAACAAATTGTCCGCTTTGTAAAAAAGGGAGCAAAGCCATAAAACCAGGAAGTCGTGGAAATTAAATGAAAACTAAAGCAAAAATTAGCTCTAGATGGTTAAGATTTAGAGCTTTGCTTATAGATATTTTTCTTATTTATGTTCCTATTTTATATTTATTTTATTTTATATTAGGCTCTAAAGAAGCTTTTTTAAACAACCATTTTATCACAACTTTATGTACTTTTTTATTTGGTTTGATTCAAGCTATTTTTTTAACAAAAAAGGCACAAAGCCCAGGTCTTAAAGCATATGATTTATATCTTATTGATATAAAAACGGGAAAGAAACTAAGTTTTCTTAGAATTTTACTAAGATATGTGATATTTATTATAAGTTTTGGCTTACTCTTTGGTTTATTTGTCAGTTTTGTAAGAAAAGATCGTTTAAATTTACATGATATTTTAACTCAAAGTTGTATAGCCACCAAAGCATAAAGAAAGGTTAAAAAATGCAAAGAAAAAGAATTTACAATCCAAGCTCAAACGAAACCCTAGGAGATCGTAAAGTTTTTGATGGTAACCCACATGGAATTTTAAATTTCACTAAGGCAAAATATACTTGGGCTTTAAAACTTTGGGATTTAATGGAGGCAAATACTTGGTTTCCAAAAGAAGTGGATACAACTAAAGATGCACTTGATTATCGCTGTAATTTAACCACAGGTGAAAAAAGAATGTATGATTTAGTTTGGAGTCAGCTTATTTCTATGGATAGTTTTCAAACCAATAATTTAGCAGATAATATCAACCCTTATATCACAGCTCCTGAAATCAATGCGGTTTTAGCACGCCAAGCTTATGAAGAGGCAAACCATTCAAAATCTTACGCTGTTATGGTAGAAGCGATTTGCGATAATACAGATTTGATTTATGAAATGGAAAAGCATGATGAAACTTTGCGTGAAAAAAATGACTTTATTTCAAGCATTTATGAAGAATTAGCAGGCGATGTAGATGATAATAAACTTCTTTTAGCTATGGTGGCAAATCAAATTTTAGAAGGAGTATATTTTTATAGTGGTTTTACTGCTATTTACGCACTTGCACGTGCAGGAAAAATGCTAGGTTCAGCACAAATGATCCGCTTTATCCAAAGAGATGAAATCACACATCTTTTATTATTTCAAAATATGATCAATTCAGTACGCAAAGAAAGACCTGATTTGTTCCATGATGAAAATATCAATAAAATTTATGATATGTTTAAAAAAGCTGGAGATCTTGAGATCAAATGGGGTAAATACATCACTCAAAATCAAATCATGGGCTTTACTGATGATATCATAGAAGAATATATCCATTATCTTGTAGATCAAAGATTAAGCGCAATCAATTTAGACAAGCTATACAATGCAAAACATCCTATTAAATGGGTAGATGATTTTTCAAAATTTAACGATCAAAAGAGCAATTTCTTTGAAAGTAAAGTAACGAATTATTCTAAGGGTAGTATAAGCTTTGATGACTTCTAAAACTTCTTTAGCCTTACTTTGTGATTTTTATGAATTTACAATGTCTCAAGGCTATTTCAAAAACAATAAAAAAGATCAAATTTGTTATTTTGATATATTTTTTAGAAAAATTCCAGATTCAGGATCTTTTGCTATTTTTGCAGGTCTTGAAGATATTTTAGACTTTGTTGAAAATTTGAGTTTTGATGCAGAAGATATAGAATTTTTAAGAAAACAAGGTATTTTTGATACAGAATTTTTAGATTTTTTAGCTAACTTTAAATTTAAAGGTGAAATTTATGCTATGCGTGAAGGAGAAGTGATTTTTCCAAACGAACCTTTGCTATGTATTAAAGCTACAACCATAGAAGCACAGCTTTTAGAAACTTTTTTACTTTTAAGTTTAAACCACCAAAGCCTTATTGCTACCAAAACCAATCGTATCGTGCGTGCAGCTAAAAACAGTAAAATTTTAGAATTTGGCTCACGCAGAGCACAAGGAAGTGAAGCGGCCTTAAAAGGGGCAAGAGCAGCTTTTATAGGAGGTTGCATAGGAAGTGCTTGTACTTTAGCAGGAAAAATTTATAATATCCCTATCAATGGAACTATGGCACATTCTTGGGTGCAAATGTTTGAAAATGAACTTGAAGCTTTTAAAGCTTATGTGAAAATTTATCCAAAAAATCCTGTTTTTTTGATCGATACTTATGATTGTCTAAATAGCGGACTTAAAAATGCGATTAAAGTTTTTAAAGAATTTGGTATCCAAGAAGGCGGTGTCAGAATAGATTCTGGAAATTTACTTAAGTTGAGTTTGAAAATCAGACAAGAACTTGATCAAGCAGGACTTCAAAAATGTAAAATCATAGTTTCTAACGCCCTTGATGAATGGAGTATTAAAAAACTCAAAGAACAAAATGCACCTATTGATATCTTTGGTGTAGGCGAAAGATTGATCACTGCTTCAAGCGATCCTATTTTTAGTTGCGTTTATAAACTCGCAGCCTTAGAAGATCAAGGCATAAAACCTAAAATAAAAATCAGTGAAAATAACGAAAAATCAACCCTACCTCATTTTAAAAAACTTTTTAGAGTTTATGATAAAAACACGCAAAAAATCCTTTTTGATGAGCTTTATGTTTTTGACGAAAACCCAAATCAAGATGAAAATTTAGAACGCAAAGAACTTTTAGAATTAGTCTACAAAGAAAAAAGACTTCTTAAAAAGTCATCTTTAAATACTATTCAAGATTATACAAAAGAGCAAATCTCAAAACTCGATGAGAGTTTTTTAGATCTTGATCGTTTTGTGAAATTTGAAGTAAAACTCTCGCCTAAACTTCAAAATATCACTGAAGATCTTTTAAAAACTCGTTTTTAAAATCCACATAATTTAAAGCGGATTGTTTTAGAAAGCTTATTTCTTCATTATTTAATTCACGCACAAATTTTGCAGGATTTCCAAGTATCAAAGAGCGTGGCGGAAATTTTTTACCCTTTGTTACAACGCTTCCAGCACCCACTATGCTATCTTCTTCTATCAAAGCATTGTCCATGATAACAGCATTCATTCCGATTAAAACACGATTTTTTATCACACAAGCATGGATAACGCAATTATGTCCTATGGTTACATCATCTCCTATTATTGTAGGAAAACCAGCATCTTTTAACTTTCCTTTTTCATCAAATTCCCTATGCCAAACATGCACCGTGCTAAGATCTTGAATATTGGTTCTTTTGCCAATTTTTATAAAATTAACATCAGCTCTTAAAACACAATTAAACCAAATGCTACTTTCATCTCCTATTTCTATTTCTCCTATGATTTTAGCTCCCTCTGCAACAAAAACATTTTGACCTAGTTTGGGACTATGATTTTTAAATTTTATAAGCATTTTTTTCCTTTTTATTTAAGTATAGCTAAGTTTAACTCTATTTCAACTTTTTTAGTTACAATTTTTATTTAAATTTATAGGAGAAGTAATGAACGCATTTGAACAAAAAAGATGTCAAAATATGGCTGAAGAAATTGCACAAAAAGTTTTTATCAATGAAGAGCTTTTTAATGCTTTTTGTCAAATTCCGCGTGAAATTTTTTCTCCTTTAAAAGCTCATGCTTATCGCCTTGATGCTTTGCCTTTGGCAAATTCTCAATGGATTAGTTCACCTTTAACTGTAGCTAAAATGACTATGGCTTTAGATTTTAAAAATGCTGATAGTATTTTAGAGATAGGTTGTGGAAGCGGCTATCAAGCTGCGATTTTAAGCAAAGTCATAAGGCGTGTTTTTACCATAGAACGCATAGAAAATTTAGCCAAAAAAGCCGCTCAAACTTTCAGAGAATTAGAACTTTTTAATATCAATGTAAAATTTGATGATGGACAAAATGGCTGGAAAAATTATGCTCCTTATGATAGAATTTTATTTTCTGCTTATGCGACACAAATTCCTGAAATTTTACTCGATCAATTAAGCGATGGCGGGATTTTAGTCGCTCCTATTTTACACAATGGCAAACAATTCATCACACGCCTTAGAAAAAATGGCACAAATTTACAAAAAGAAATTTTAGAAGAATGTTTATTTGTGCCTATAGTAGATGGAAAAGAATAAACTTTTTTTACAAAATTTATTAAAAACTCTTTAGAGCCTTTCTTAACTTTTCACTCATTTCATCAATATGTTCTTTTTGCAAAATCAAAGGAGGTAAAAATCTCAAATCATTCTCCCCACAACTTATCAGCAAAAGTGCGTTTTCTTGGCATTTTTGAATGATCTTGGACACTTTTATACTTTTATCAAGACTAAGCCCTTGCATAAACCCTAAGCCTTTGCGTTTTTTACAAAAATCAAATTCTTTGATCAACTCATCTAAACTTTGCTCTAAATAAGGCGTGAGTTTATTGACATTTTCTAAAATTTTTTCTTCTTTAAAAATTTCAAAAATCGCATTCATTCCTGCACAAACCAAAGGATTTCCCCCATAAGTGCTACCATGATCACCCGCTTCTAAAGAATTGCTTGCTACTTTTTGATTTATTACAAAAGCACCCACACTAAGCCCACAGCCTAAGGCCTTAGCTGAAGTCATGATATCAGGCAAAATTTGTGCGTGCTCATAGGCAAAAAATTTTCCACTTCTACCCATACCACATTGAATTTCATCAGCGATTAATAATATATCTTTTTCATCGCAAAGCTTTCTTAAGGCTTTGTAAAAATCTTTATTTGCAGGATTTATCCCACCTTCTCCTTGTACGCTTTCTAAGATAATGGCACAAGTTTTTTCATTTACCAGTTTTTCAACGCTTGAAATATCATTATATTTTGCAAATTTAACCCCTGAAATTAAAGGTTTAAAAGGCTTTTGATATTTTTCATTAGCAGTAAGCGATAAAGCCCCTAAAGTACGCCCATGAAAAGAATGCTTAAAAGCGATAAATTGTCCACCCTTAATACCTTTGTTAAAGGCGTATTTTCTAGCTGTTTTCATCGCTCCTTCTATGCTTTCTGTGCCAGAATTTGTAAAAAAAACACGCTCTAAAGCACTAGCTTTGGCTAAATTTTTAGCTGCAGCGGCTATGTTTTCATTATAATATAAATTGCTAGTATGTAAAAGTTTATCCACTTGAGCTTTGATTTTAGCATTAAATTTAGCATGATTATATCCTAAAGCACAAACGCCTATACCACTTGAAAAATCAAGATATTTTTTAGCCTTATCATCAAAAAGATAAACCCCCTGCCCTTTTTCTAAAACTATATCAAAACGCTTATAAGTAGGGATAATATGACTTTGTTCTTTATAATCCATTTTCATCCTTTAACCCACCAAAGTGCCTATACCTTCATCGGTAAAAAACTCAAGCAACAAAGAATGCTTCACGCGTCCATCTAAAATATGCACCTTTTTAACTCCATTTTCACAAGCATCAATGCAAGATTTTAATTTTACATGCATACCACCTTCTATTTTAGGAGCTAAAATTTTAGCTTGTTCAAGGCTGATTTTAGAAATTAAAGAATTTTTATCATTAAAATCCTCATAAAGCCCTGCAGTATCGGTTAAAAAAGCAAGTTTTTCAGCCCTTAAAGCCTTAGCAATCGCACAAGCTGCGTCATCAGCGTTGATATTATAAGTATTAAAATCCTCATCCATGCCAATAGGAGCAATGATAGGTAAAAAATCTTTTTCTAAAAGCTCTTCTAAAATTTTCGAATTTACCTTTTGTATCGTGCCAACAAAAGCTAAATTTACATCTTTTTTCACACATTCTAAAAGTGCACCATCTTTACCACAAAGCCCTATGGCTTTAACTCCTAAATTTTGCAAACTATGGACTAAATTTTTATTAATATGATTTAAAACCATGCTTGCTACTTCAGTAGTGGCTTTATCACTAATCCTAAGACCGTTTTTAAACTCACTCTTTACGCCTAATTTTTCACACATAGCAGAAATATCTTTTCCCCCACCATGCACAATGATAGGCTTTAAACCCACGAGTTTTAAAAGAGCTATATCTTGCATCACACAATGCTTTAGCTCTTCATCTTCCATAGCTGATCCACCGTATTTTATAAGTATAATCTTAGAATTAAATTTGCGTATATAAGGTAAAGCTTCGATTAAGACATTGGCTTTTTCTAAATATTTTTGCATGATCATTCCTTAAACATTAAAGCTGGTTTGATTATACTCATTTAAAGAAAGATCGTAATAATTCGCATCCTCTCTTAAAGTAAAACCATAATGTTTCCAAAACTCATTGCCTAAATCATTGTTTTTAAAAGCGATTAAGGCGATTTTATTGATCTTTTGAGCTTTTAAAGCCTCGAGACAAAATTTTGTCATCTCGTGTGCTATACCCTTTTTTCTATGATCTTTATGCACACATACATGATAAAATCCCCCTGTGCGTCCATCATGCCCGCAAAGTATACTTCCTACAATTTCTTCATCAATCACTGCTACAACGCTAAGATTTGGGTTTCTATCTAAAAAATTTTCTATATTTTCTTTGCTATCATCAATGCTTCTTATCCCAAAGCCTTTTATCTCGCACCAAAGCTTATAAACGACTTCATAATCACTTTTTTGCATAGCTCGTATTATCATTTTTATCCTTTACAAATTTGCAAAGAATTTAAGTCCTTCATCTTCATCAAAATCAAACATTAAATTCATATTTTGAACAGCTTGTCCTGCTGCGCCTTTAATTAAATTATCAATAGCACCAAGCACAATAACACGCCTTGTGCGTTGATCTATACTAAAATTTATATCCGCAAAATTGCTTGATTTAACCCACCGAGTCTGCGGAAACGACTGCGGCGGTAAAAGCCTTATGAATTTATTGTTTTGATAGTATTTTGTATAAATATCGCGTATATCTTGTTCTTGCAAATTCTCTTTTAAATTTGCATAAGCACTGATTAAAATTCCTCTTTGCATAGGTACAAGATGAGGGGTAAATTGTAGAGTGATTTTCTCTTTGGCCGCATAGCTTAAATGCTCTTCAATTTCGGGAGTATGGCGGTGCGAAGCCAAACCATAAGCTTTGATATTTTCATTAACTTCGCAAAAAAGATTTTCCATCTTTGCACTTCTTCCTGCTCCGCTTACTCCACTTTTTGCATCAATGATAACTGAGTTAAAATCGATGATTTTTTCTTTAAAAAGCGGATAAAGACTTAAGATAGAACAAGTGGTATAGCAACCTGGATTTGCCACCAAACTTGCTTTTTTTATCTCTTCTTTATAAAGCTCGCAAAGTCCATAAACTGCATTTTGCAAAAGCTCTTGATTAGGATGAGTGAATTTATACCAAAGCTCATAATCTTTAGGATTTTTAAGACGAAAATCTGCACTTAAATCAATGATTTTCATCTTTTTTAACAAATTCTCATTTAAAAGCTTAGCGCTAAATTCATGCGGAGTAGCCAAAAACAAAAGATCAAGTTCAAGTTCATCTAAATTTTTATTTTCAAAACATAAATTTAAAGGGGTATTAGGATAAAGATCTTGATAATTTTGTCCCACGCTAGAACTCGAACCTAAATAAGAAATTTCAACTTTGGGATGATTAAGCAAAATGCGTACAAGCTCATTACCTGCATAACCACTCGCTCCTAAAATCCCAACTTTTATTTTCATCTTTATCCTTTAAATGTAAAAGCAAATATTATAAACAAAAAAAGTTAAAAATTTTAACTATTATTCTCTTTAACCTTATCTTTATTGCTCGAAAATCAAAACATCTGAAAAAATAAAATTAATTTAATCATGCAAAATAAAAAATAATTTTAGCAACAAGAATTTAATTTTTAACTAAAATATAAAGTTGTTCATGAAGATGAATATTACGATTTTTAAGATTGCGAGAAGCTCTAAAAGTATTATATTTTTGTTCTAAAATACGACATTTTCCAAGAGTACTTAAACGCTTTAAAAAAATTTCTTTTTTTATAAAACCTTCGCAATTATAAGAAAGTAAAATCACTCTTGCTTTTAAATCATTAATAAGTTCAAATAAAGCGTCTTGGGCAAATTTTGACTTATTAAAAGTACTACGATTCCAATCTTTTGGAATGCCACTGATTTTGGAAATTTCTTCAGGTTTTTTATAATTTGCGATTAAATTTAACATAAAGTAATTAGAGCTATAAGGATGTTGATTGTAAGGAGGATCAAGATAAACCACATCAAAAAAATCAAGTTCTTTTGCAAGCATGCTTGCATCCTTTTGCATCACTTCAAATTCGCAAGAAAAATTTGAAAAAATAGGCATTTTAAGCTCTATTTCTCCTTTAATGCGTTTAAGTGCATTTTGTCCTTCGCCACCAAATTTTCCGATACCATCCTTACCCTTATAAAAACCTTTAAAAACTCCACTAGTATTTGAATGCACACTAGCTTCATAAATTAAAGGGGCTATAAAAAAATGCTTTAATTCTTTTGGAATTTCATTTTCAATTCTTTGTCTCATAGTATCAAGATATAAAGCATTTTTAAAAGTATAAAAAACCCTTTCATTTTTTTTAATATCATCATCATCTTTTGGAGCATAAAGCTCACTGATAAAACC
Organism: Campylobacter sp. BCW_6465; assembly: GCF_001762815.1. Classification (NCBI taxonomy): domain Bacteria; kingdom Pseudomonadati; phylum Campylobacterota; class Epsilonproteobacteria; order Campylobacterales; family Campylobacteraceae; genus Campylobacter; species Campylobacter sp. BCW_6465. Next base: position 51,114 of record NZ_MJXN01000017.1, on the reverse strand, counting down.
TTTTTGAAAATCTAAATTTTGGGTTAAATTTTTATAACACTTTTTTAGATTTTGGAGTAAATCTTTGTCTTTATTAGCAAGATAACACTTATTGATAAGTTTTGAATAATCTTCTAAATCATTAGCTAAAATATAACTCGAGTATGCCTTTGCAAAGCGACTTACAATACCTGAGCCACTAAACATATCACAAAAACTAAATTTATCTTTACCAAGTTCTTTTTTAGCTACCTTAAAGCCCTTATTTAAAAAACTTAAAAGTGCTCTTTTATTTCCAAGATAAGTTATAATTTGCTCTTTTAAAAAAGAAGGATTTTCTTTCAAAATTTAAAACCTTTAAAAGCCTTATCCACAAAAGTGGATTAAGCTTTTTTTGGAGTTACAAGCATATTTACATAACGACCTTCAAAATTTGGCTCTTTATCACGATTAGCTTCATTTTCTATCATAGTCCAAATTTTTTCAAGCAAAACTACACCTGCTTCAGGAGTTGCCATTTCACGTCCTTTTAAGAACACACGAAATCTCACATGCTTACCTTGTTCTAAAAATTCTAAAGCATGTTTTACCTTGTAATTAATATCATTTTGAGCAATTTTTACAGAAAGTTTGATTTCTTTTATATCAATCACTTTTTGTTTTTTCTTTGCTTCTTTTTGTTTTTTCTCTTGTTGATAACGGAATTTACCATAGTCCATGATCTTGCAAACAGGTGGCTTAGCATCTGCAGCTATCATTACAAGATCAAGTCCTAAACGATTTGCAATTTCTAAAGCTTCATCACTACTGATAATACCATAAACTTTGCCATCATCGCCAACACATCTGATTTCATCCGCTCTTATTTCTTCATTGAGCAATACTTCTTTTTCTTTACTCAAAAGTGTACCTCACTCATTTTCTCCTTAACTAATTTAATAAATTCGTCCAAGCTAAGATTTTTTTGTTCTTTAGCTCTTCTATCTCTTAAAGCAACGCTACGCTTTGCCACCTCATCATCGCCTAAAACTAAAATCATAGGTAATTTTTGCTTTTCAGCGATACGAATTTTTTTACTTAAGCTCTCATTTTTTTCATACACCTCGCTATCGATATTAAGCTCTAATAATTCTTTTTGAATTTCTTTTGCGTAAGCAATATGTGCTTCGCCTATTGGCACTATACCCACTGCGGTTGGTGCGATAAAAAATGGAAACTCACCCGCACAATGCTCGGTTAAAATTCCTATAAATCTTTCAAAAGAACCTAAAATCGCACGATGCAACATTACAGGTTGTTTTTTTTCATTATCACTATCAGTATATTCGAGTTTAAAACGACTTGGCAGGTTAAAATCTACTTGTATGGTTCCACATTGCCACTTTCTTTTTAAAGCATCGGTGATTTTAATATCAATCTTTGGCCCATAAAAAGCCCCGCCACCTTCATCAATACCGTATTTTAAACCTTGTTCATCTAAAGCTTCTTTTAAAGCCTTAGTCGCTATTTCCCAAATTTCATCATCACCTATGGCTTTTTCAGGTTTAGTTGAAATTTCCATTTCATAGCTAAAATCAAATAATTTCATCAAATTATCCACAAAAGCTAAAATTTCTAAAACCTGCTCTTTAATCTGACTTGGCATACAAAAAATATGTGCATCATCTTGAGTGAATTCTCTCACTCTAAAAAGTCCATGCAAAACGCCACTTTTTTCATGACGATGTACCACGCCGTATTCAAAAAATTTCAAAGGCAAATCACGATAACTTCTTACATCACTTTGATAAATTTTAATATGTCCCACACAGTTCATAGGCTTAATGCCATATTCTTGTTCATCAATTTGTGTAAAATACATATTTTCTTTATAGTTTGCATAATGCCCACTGATTTTCCATGCATCTGCTTTTAAAAGTTCAGGCCCACGCACAGGCTCATAACCACGTAAACGATGGATCTTATAAAGCATATGTTCAAGTTTAGATCTAAGTCTTGCACCGTTACTCAACCAAATAGGAAGACCACCTCCGATCTCATCATCAAAAGTAAAAAGTTTAAGCTCTGTTCCAAGCTTTCTATGATCGCGTTTTTTAGCTTCTTCAATAATGGTTAAATACTCTTTTAAACTTTCCTTATCTGCAAAAGCAGTCCCATAAATTCGAGTAAGCATTTCTCTTTTTTCATCGCCACCCAAATACGCTCCTGCAACACGAGTGAGTTTAAAAAAGCGTAAAAATTTCGTATTTGGCACATGAGGACCACGACACAAATCTTCAAATTCACCTTGTTTATAAATACTTACAGCTCCATCAGGAATACGCAATAAAACTTCTTGTTTTAAATCATCATTTTGAAATTTAGCCAAAGCTTCGTTTTTTGTGATTTCATATTTTGAAATTTCAATCTTTGCTTCAGCAAGTTCTTTCATCTTTTTTTCAATTTTTACTAAATCTTCTTCGCCGATCTTACTTTCTACACGAAAATCATAATAAAATCCATCTTCTATAACAGGACCAACGAAAAATTTAGCTTCAGGATACAAACTCTTAATCGCCTGTGCCATTAAATGTGCACAAGAATGACGGATTACTTCTAAACTTTCTTTAGAATTATCAAAATAAATTTCTTTTAAATTTGTATCTTTCACACTTTGAGAGTCAATTATTGTCTCATTGTCCAAATACGCAATAACTTCTTTTTCCATATTTTTAACCCTTTGTCGCTCACTTACCCTGTGAGTGTTTATAAAGTTCTAATTTTAACTTTCTAAGACTTAATTATTTTTGAAATTCAGCTTATTTTTAAAAAAATCTTAGAATAAATTTAATATTTATTTATAGCTTAAATTCACTTCCAGCATTTAAAATCCCACTATAATACAAATAAAAGAAAACAAATCCTAAAATAATACGATAAATTCCAAAAGGGATAAAGTCGAATTTAGAAATAAATTTTAAGAAAAATTTTATAACTAAAACCGCAACAACAAAAGCAGTGATAAAACCTATGCCTAAAGGAATTAAAGAATTTGCATTGCTCAGTAATTCAGGCTCTTTATAAATACTATAAGCTGTAGCAATAATCATCGTTGGAATAGCAAGCAAAAAACTAAACTCAGCAGCCACTTTTCTATTAAATCCTAACAAAAGCCCACCAATAATACTTGCTCCACTCCTTGAAGTGCCAGGAATCATGGCTAAAGATTGAAAAATACCTATACAAAAAGCTTGTTTAAAACTTATTTCTTCTAAGGAATTGATACGATATTGTTTATTTTTGTGCGCAAGTTCTATAAGAATAAGCACAACACCACCAAAAATGAGCATTCCAACCACAACCCAACCATTAAATAAAGCATTTAAGTATTTTGCCACAAAAAGCCCTATAACTCCAGTAGGAAAAAATCCCACTGCAAGTTTTAACCAAATATCAAGCCCTTGAAACAATTTACGCCAAAATACAAAAATTACCGCCAAAATAGAACCAAGCTGGATGATAATCAAAAAACTTTTCCAAAACTCATCTATATCAATACCTAAAATAGTCGTACCTAAAATCATATGTCCTGTTGAAGAAACAGGTAAAAACTCAGTCAGACCTTCTATAATTCCAAGTATTAAAGCATATAAATTTTCCATTTTAATCCTTGAATGATAATTGCAAAAGAAAAACTATATCAGAATGGATTAAATGGGGTTTTAACCCCAAAAATTAAGCATCTTTTTTAACAATACGCTTAATAAAATATAATACAACTCCCACAAAAAAGATAAGTGCGAAAAGCTCGCTATCATGAAAATTTGCTAAATTTAAAGCTAAAGGATTTTCACTACCACCCATACTTACTGAAAATACAGTAATTCCTGCGATAATTACCCCAAAAATACTTTCACCCACTATAAGCCCTGAAGCAAAAAGCGTGCCTCTTTGCTCACAACTTGCAAGTTTTTCTTCTTTATGAGAATTTTTTGCATATTTTTTAGTCAAGTATTGCATTACAATATATTTTAAAATTCCGCCTATAACTAAAGGTATATTTACAGCAGGCGGAAGGTAAATACCTATTCCAACGGCTAAAGGCGGCAAAGACATTTTCTGTGTTCTTCTTAAAATTTTATCTATAATAATCATTAAAATTCCTACAAATACACCAAAAGCCATATAACCCCACTCTATATTGTGATGAAAAATTCCTTGAGCGATAGTACTCATTAAATTCGCTTGCGGTGCTGCTAAAGCCGATGAAGCATCCATACCTTCTCTTGGCATTGCTCCAACAAAACCATAGGCTTGATAAAGCAAATTTAAAACAGGAACTATAGCCAAAGCACCAAAAACACAGCCTACAAGTAAAGCAACTTGTTGCTTCCAAGGAGTAGCTCCGACTAAATGTCCTGTCTTTAAATCTTGTAAATTATCATTCGAAATAGCAGCTGTAGCCAAAATAACACTAGTAGTAAAAATAGCTAATGCTACTGCAAATTTAGAAAGCATAGGATCTTGAAAAAGTTCCACACCTAAAACCAAAAAAACAATAGAAGAAATAATAACACCAATAAGTCCGATTCCAGAAATAGGACTAGAAGAAGATCCTACAAGTCCTGCCATATATCCGCAAGCTGCTGCAACAAAAAAACCTATTAAAACAGAAACTAAAGTTCCAACAAATGAAAATAGCATTTGATAATAAATACTTAAGTTAGCATCTTCAATAAAACTATAAAAAGTAATAAATAAACCCACAACCATTAAAACAAAAAGTATAAAAATACTTTTTAAAGAAAGGTCTATATTTGTTCTTTCATTTTTTTCTTGATTAGTAATTTTAACATTTTTAACAATTTCTTTAATACCTTCAATAACGGGTTTTAAAAGTTCTATTAAAGTCCAAAGCGCTGCTATAGCAATAGCTCCTGTTCCTATAAGCCTTACTTTAGAACTCCATACACTAGAAGCTAAATCTACGGCATTTTTTGCACTATCGAATTCAAAATTTGAAAGATAGGGAGTAAAAATACCCCAAGCTAAAAACATACCTACAAAAAGAGCTATAGCACCTGCTAAACCAACTAAATAACCTGCTCCTAAAAGTGCCAAAGAATATCCCATAGAAAAACCAAAAGCCATTTTATTCCAAATAAAAGCAAAATTACTCTCACTTGCGGCGAGTTTAAAACCATTGCTTAATAAACTAAAAATAGCAGCTATAAAAGAGCCTAATGCTATTTCTTTAATGCCTTGTTTTCCTTTTTTATTACTCTGATCTTTATTGGCTACTTTTAAAATTTCAGCTGCGGCTCTACCCTCAGGATAAGCAAGTTTGCTTTCAACCACCATAGCCCTTCTTAATGGTATAGTAAAAAGCACTCCAAGTCCGCCACCACAAAGACATATCATAAAAGTTTGCCAAAGTGGAAATTCACTCCAATACCCACACATAAAAAGCCCTGGGATAACAAAAATAACCGATGATAAAGTTCCTGCTGCTGAAGCTTGAGTTTGAACCATATTATTTTCTAAAATATTTGAAGTCTTAAAAAGACTCAAAACCGCCATGGAGATGACCACAGCTGGAATTGATGATGAAAAAGTAAGTCCCACTTTTAACCCCAAATATACATTTGAAGCTGTAAAAATAATAGTTAAAATACTTCCCAAAATCAAACCCCTTAAGGTAAGTTCTGGTAAATTTTGTTTTTTGTACATCATTTCTCCGTTTTAAAATTTACTTTCAACGTTAAAAAATATTCTTATAAGTTTAAATTTATAATTTTTCTCTAAAGCAAAATAAAATAATACAAAAAAACGCTTATATTTTTATAAATTTTTGACTCAAAAATATCATAAAACAATGAACCAATCATTGAAAAATCAAAAGTTTTTTTATTTTAATTATATTATCCCAGCTACCTCAGCAAAAATCAAGCAAATAATACTTATACCCCATATATAAAAAAAGCTTCTTTTGATATGATCTTTAATATTAACCTCTGCTAAACCGCAACCTAGCAAAGTTGCAGGCACAACAGGAGAAATAAATGTCGCACAATTTCTTGCTATCACCATGATAATAGCTATAGTCAAAGGTTCAGCGCCAAAAGCCTTAGTTACACTCAAAACTATAGGCATCACTCCATAAAAATAAGAATCTGTACAAAAAATAATTGCCATTGGAACAGCCAATATCCCTACCATCAAAGGAATATAAGCACCTAAATAATCTGGAACAAAATTTAAAATCAAAACACCCATTTTCTCCATAATACCACTTTTATCAAATACACCTATTAATATCCCAGCACCAATTAAAGTAATATACATAAGCATTGCACCAGCACTTGCACGATCTAAAACTTTTTTAGCTATTTTTAAATTAGGATAATTAAGCGGTAAAATTATTGCAAGTCCTATCATAAAGCAAATATAACTAGGAAAAATACCACTAATTAAAAGCCCAATAACCCCAATAGCTACAAGTAAATTTAACCAAAACCATTTTTCATTATGGTGTTCGCTTTTTTCTATATTTAAATTTATTCCAGACAAGTTACCTGCGCCTGCACCTCTTTTTATTTCTATCTTAGCAATCCAAATTGCCAAAAGAAGGGATAATACCAAACCTACAATCTGAATAGGTATAATATGGTGCCAAAGCAAATTTGCATCCATTCCTATATTAGTAGCCGCTCTTAAAGTAGGACCACCCCAAGGAATAACATTCATAACCCCCATAGCCGAAGTAATAATCAATAACATTGAAGTCTTTCTTATACCTAAACGCTCATAAATAGGTAATAATGCAGGTATTACAATAAGAAAAGTAGAAGCACCTGAACCATCTAAATGTACAGCAGCAGTAATAAAAACAGTAAGAATGCAAACTTGATATACATTAGCTTTCATTTTTGATAAAAACGCATTTAAAATTTTAGTAAAAAAACCACTTGCATTTAAAACACTAAAAAAGAGTATAGAAAAAACAAACAAAGCTGCCGTATCCGTTACGCTTTTGACTCCATCTTTAATAAAAGCAACCAATGTTTTAATATCAAAAACACCTCCTTTAACCCCTAAAGCTGCACCCACGCCAAAACCAAGCTGTTCAAGAATAAGTAAAATACAAGCTACGCTAATACTTACACTTATAAAAGCTAATGCCGGAGTAGTATAATCTTTTAGCAAAAGCCAAACTATCAATCCTAATGAGAAAAAACCCAATAAAGCTAAAAAAAATTCCATATCCTATCCTTTTGTATCATTTTTATTCAATAATAAAATGGATATTTTAAGTCCAACTTATATGTGTTTAAATTTATAGCTTTTTGGAAAAAATATATTTTCTAATGTAACTATTTTAAACAAGAATAAAAAATAATTTTTAATTATTTTTGATAAAGTATTCACTCTTTTAAATTTACAACTAGAAGTAACGATAGTCAAAATATAATAAGTTGCATAATATTATCAAAACTAAAAAGTCAAAATTTTAACTTCACATTCACTTCACTTAAAAAGTTTATAATGTTATCACTTTACATTAAAGGAGAAATAATTATGAAAAAAAGTATTTTATTTACATCAGCACTTTTAGCTAGCTCAATGCTTTTTGCAGATAGTCTAAAACTTGAAGGTACTATTGCACAAATTTATGATAACAATAAAACCTTGCTTATTGACTCAATTTATGGCGGACAAATGGCTATAAAAGTTCTACCAAATACCGAAATAGAAATGGATGATTGTGGTATTTTTGGAACAGATAAAGATGGAACTTTTAAAGACTTAAAGGTTGGAAATTTTTTAGAAAGTAAAATTTCTTATGGAGCACCTGCTACACCAAATACTCAAGCTATTCCAGTAGCTAGAAAAATTGAAATTCAATGTTATAAAAAAGCTTATTAATATAAATCCCTTAACAAGGGATTTATAAAAATCATTCTTTACTAAACTACTTCATCACTCTTAAATAAAAATTTAAACTCTTTTTTAACAAGCAATTTATAAAATAACACTTATACTTTCATCCAAGGCAAATAATGAAAAAATGGATTTTTATTGTTTTTTGTTTTATATTAGGTTTTATTATTCATACATTTTATATAGGATACACTAACGAACTTTTATTTAATAAATTTATTAAAAACAGCAATCCTGATTATACAATTACAGATATTTACTTCAAAAAAGGTTTTTTAACTTCTAAAGGAAGTTTTACTTTAAATCACTCTCATACACAGCTTTCAACCAAAATCAACCTTAAATTTAATAATTATTTTTTCTTAAATAAAATTATAAAAGGAAATTTTACAAATCCTTTTGATTTTTTAGATGAAGTGTTAAAAAACAATAAATTAGGAACTTTTACTCTCAAATTACACGATAACAACTCTAAAATATTTCTAAATGTTAAAGATATAAATTTAAGCAATGAAGGCGGAGATACCATCATAAACGGCGGATATATTGAAGCTTTAATGAATAAAAATTTAGAAATTAAAAACATTAAAATACATTTTGATATGATTGATTTTTCTCAATTTTATACTAAATTTGTATTGCAAAATTTAAATTACGAACAATTTTTTAACAATCCTGTACAATTTTATGAGTTAAATTTATTTAGCGATAGCCAACAAGAGATCAACTTTGATTATCTTGTGCTAGATAACAATAAAATCAATTCTTTTTATAGCAAAAACCAAGTAAATTTTAATGAAGAAAATTCAACAATAAACTTAAACATACAAGGAAAATCCAATGAAATTAATATTGATCTTAAATCTTTATTGGGTCAGAATTTGAATTTTGACAAAACAAAATTTAACATAACCATAAATAAATTTCTTAACTCAAATTTCAATATCTCTCATTTTATTCAAAAAAATCTTGATCTAAAAATACAAAATTTAATTCTTGAAAAAAATAAACAAAATATCAGTCTACAAGGCAATTTAAATATTAACAACTCTTATCAAGCAAAATTACAAGTTATCAGTTCAGATGAGCCAGATGAAATTTTTCCTTGGACAAAGGATTATGGAGGTTTAAATCAATATTTTTTAAAAGAAAATAATAACTTTTTTCTAAATTTATCTTATGATAGCTTAGCCAATCCTCAGCTAAAAATTAATGGTAGTGAATTTTCAAATATGGATTTAAATTAATGAGCCTAGCTTTAACCTTTCGCCCTGAAAATTTTGATGATATTTTAGGACAATATGAGCTTATAGAAATTTTCAAAAAATTTACTGCTTTACAAAAACTTCCTCATAGTATTTTTTTTGGAACAGCAGGTTCTGGAAAAACAACTTTTGCTAGAGTTGTAGCCAAAGAATTTGGCTTAGATTTTTATGAATTTGATGGAGGAAATTTTAAACTCGAAGAACTAAGAAAAATTTTAGATAATTATAAAAATAGTCTTTATAAGCCTTTAATTTTTATTGATGAAATTCACCGCCTTAGCAAAACCCAACAAGAAATGCTTTTAATTCCTATGGAAAATTACCGTTTAATTTTAATCGGCGCAAGCACTGAAAATCCCTATTTTGTTTTAAGTTCTGGCATAAGAAGTCGTTCCATGCTTTTCGAATTTAAATCTTTAGGGGTAAAGGAACTTGAAACTTTACTTTTGCGTGTACAAGAAAAAATGAAATTTAGTATTGATAAAGAAGCTAAAGATTTTCTACTTAAAAGTGCTGATGCAAGAGCTATGCTAAATTTGCTTGAATTTGTCTTGGTTTTAGATGAAAAACATATCAGTCTTGAAAATCTTAAAAAACTTCGCAACACCATAAATAGTGAAGGTGTTAGCTCAAAAGATACACATTATATTTTAGCAAGTGCAATGATAAAAAGTTTACGCGGAAGTGACGTTGATGCAGCTATTTATTATCTTGCAAGACTTATTGATGCAGGAGAAAGTGCGGATTTTATCGCTAGGCGTTTGGTGATTTTTTCAAGTGAAGATGTCGGAAATGCCGATCCAAATGCTTTAAATTTAGCGGTTTCGACTCTAGAGGCTGTTAAAAATATAGGTTATCCTGAAGCAAGAATTATCCTAGCCCAATGCGTAGTTTATTTAGCAAGCACAATCAAATCTAATGCAAGCTACAAAGCTATCAATGAAGCTTTAAACTATGTAAAAAATAATGAAGCTTTAGAAATACCTAATTATCTTAACAACAATCATCAAGAAAAACAAAACTATCTTTATCCACATGATTTTGGTGGCTGGGTAGAGCAAAAATATCTTAGTAAAAATTTAAAATTTTATCATAGCAAGGGCTTAGGAGAAGAAGCAAAATTGTTAGATAATTTATATAAATTAAAAAATTATAAAGCTTAATTTTATTATTTAAAATTTACAAAATAAATGCTAAAATCAATATTTTATTTTCAAGGAAAAAGATGATTAAAATAGGAATTTATGGCGCTAAAGGACGCATGGGAAAACAGATTGAAGAATGTTTAAAAAGCGAAACGCAAGCACAAATTTCGATACTTTATAATAAGGGTGGAAATTTAGAAGAGCTTTTTGAAAAAAGCGATGTGATTATTGATTTTTCTTCCCCAAGTGGAACTCATGAGCTTTTAAATTATGCAAGAACTATGCCTAAACCTTTGGTAATAGGTACAACAGGACTTGATGAGAAAATTTTACATTTGATGCAAAGTGCTAGTGAAGTGATGCCGATTTTTTATGCGACCAATATGTCTTTAGGTGTTGCAGTTTTAAACTATCTTGCTAGTAAAGCCAGTCAAATGCTAAGAAATTTTGATATAGAAATTTTAGAAATGCATCATCGCCATAAAAAAGATGCACCAAGTGGTACGGCTATGACTTTAGCCCAAAGTGTAGCAAAAGCTAGAAATTTAGAACTTGAAAAAGTAAGAGTAAGTGGAAGAGATGGCATTATAGGTGAAAGAAGCAAAGATGAAATTGCTGTGATGAGTTTAAGGGGTGGCGATATAGTAGGACGCCATACAGTAGGTTTTTATGAAGATGGTGAGTTTTTAGAACTTAATCATACCGCTACTTCAAGGGCGACTTTTGCTAAAGGTGCGATTAAAATCGCTATTTGGCTTAGTAAGCAAGAAGCAAAAATGTATTCAATCAATGATTTTTTAGGAATTTAAAATGTGTGCAGTTGTAGGAGTTATCAATTCAAAAAATGCTAGCACTTATGCGTATTATGCACTTTTTGCTATGCAACACCGTGGGCAAGAGGCAAGTGGTATTAGTGTGAGTAATGGTAAAAATATTAAGACTATTAAAGCTAAAGGTGAAGTGAGTCAAATTTTTAATCCTGATAATCTAAAAACTTTAGAAGGTGAAATCGCTATAGGGCATAATCGCTATTCTACAGCAGGAAATTCAAGTTTAAACGATGCTCAGCCCATAGTGGCTACTTCGGTTTTAGGTGATATTGCTTTAGCGCATAATGGAAATTTAGTTAATAAAGAAGAAGTAAGATCAAGACTTATTCAAGATGGGGCTATTTTTCAAACCAATATGGATACAGAAAATGTTGTCCATCTTATCGCAAGAAGTAAGCAAGAAAGCTTAAAAGATAGATTTATTGAGAGTTTAAAAGAATGTATAGGGGCTTATTGTTTTGTTTTAGCAAGCAAAGATAAACTTTATGTTGTAAGAGATCCTCATGGAGTACGTCCTTTATCTTTAGGACGTTTAAAAGATGGAGGCTATATAGTTGCTAGTGAAACTTGTGCTTTTGATCTTATAGAGGCTGAATTTATTCGTGATGTTAAACCAGGGGAAATGCTTATTTTTACTCAAGGAAATGATAAATTTGAAAGTATAGAACTTTTTTCTCAAACTCCTAGAATTTGTGCTTTTGAATACATTTATTTTGCTAGACCTGATAGCATAGTAGAAGGCAAAAGTGTGTATGAAGTGCGTAAAAAAATGGGCGAAGCTTTAGCTAAAAAATTTGTTTATAAAGCAGACTTTGTCGTGCCTGTGCCAGATAGTGGAGTAAGTGCAGCTATAGGTTTTGCGCAATATTTACAAATCCCTCTTGAAATGGCAATAGTAAGAAATCATTATGTAGGAAGAACCTTTATAGAGCCAACTCAAGAGCTTAGAAATTTAAAAGTAAAACTAAAGCTTAACCCTATGCGTAAAGTTTTAGAAGGCAAAGAAATTGTAGTCATTGATGATAGCTTGGTGCGTGGCACTACTTCTAAAAAAATAATTTCTTTACTTCGTGCTGCAGGAGCGAGCAAAATCCATCTTGCCATAGCTTGTCCTGAGATCAAATTTCCTGATACTTATGGCATAGATACTCCAACTTTTGAAGAACTTATCAGCGCAAATAAAAATACTGAAGAAGTGCGTGAATATGTAGAAGCTGATACGCTAAGTTTTTTAAGCATAGAAGAATTAACCCAAAGCATAGGCAATGAAAGGAAATATTCTTTAATCAGTTTTGATGGGGATTATTTTATTAAATAATTTTATTTTAAATTAGGATTAGGCAAGGTTGCACTTGCACTTCCTACATTTATATTTTGAGTTGGTGGCAAAGGAGTATTTGGTGTATCAATTTGACTTAAAAGCTCTAAAGTTTGATTAAATTCGAAGCTTTCTTCAGGATTTTGCCCTAAGAATTTTTGCATAAATTCTTTTTTAGAAATAGCTTCATCAAGTTCTTTATCACTTCCTTTTTGATAGGCACCGATGCGAAGCAATACTTCATTTTCTTTTAAAAGCGAGTTTAAACGCTTAAATTTTCTTGCCCAAAGTTTATGTTCAGGACTTATAATGTCACTCATCACCCTTGAAGCAGAGTTTTGTATATTAATAGGAGGATAAATTCCAAAGTCTGTTAATTCACGACTTAAAACAATGTGTCCATCTAAGATAGAACGACTTTGATCAGCAATTGGATCGCTCATATCATCTCCATCTACCAAAACGGTAAAAAAGGCTGTTATAGTGCCTTTACCTTCTTCTTTACCCGTTCTTTCCATGAGTTGAGGCAAAAGACTTAAAACACTTGGTGGATAACCTTTGGTTGTAGGAGGTTCTCCAAGAGCTAGTCCTATTTCTCTTTGCGCCATAGCAAAACGCGTTACACTATCCATGATAAAAAGTACATCTTTACCTTGTTCTTTAAAGTATTCTGCCACACTCATTGCACAAAAAGCACCGTATTTACGCATCAAAGCACTATCATCACTTGTAGCAACAATAATCACTGTATCATCGAGCTTTCCGCCTAAATTTTTTTGTATAAATTCAGGAATTTCACGCCCCCTTTCTCCTATGAGTGCCACTACCTTTATAGGAGCTTTGGAATTTTTAACTATCATTCCCATAAGAGTGGATTTTCCTACCCCGCTTCCTGCAAAAATACCAAGTTTTTGCCCTACACCACAAGTTAAAAGTGCGTCTATGGTTTTAACACCCACGGGAAAAACTTCTTCTATAAGCCCTCTTTTCATCGCATCAATAGGTGCACGCATTATAGGCATATATTTACTTACTTCTATAGCTCCTTTACCATCTTTTGGACGCATAAAAGGATCTACTACTCTGCCTAAAAGTTCATCGCTAACGCCTATTTGCATACCTGCATCACTTATGAAAGCACGATCGCCTATCTTAAAACCTTCTATAAAAGAAAATGGGCTTAAATAGCTAAATTGTTCTTTGATTTCTACGACCATAGCTAGAGTGTTTAAATTTTCATTTTCATTGGAAACTAACTTCACTATATCTCCAACCCCTGTTTTAAGCCCACGAATTTCTATACTTGTAGCAGAAATTTTTGTAATCTCTCCAAAAATAGCACTTAAATTTTCTTTACCAAGTTTGGAACGTAGTTTTTCAAGATTCATTAAAATCTTACCTGTTTAGCAGAGTTTATGAGAGAAAAAAATTCCTCTCTAGTTTTTTCATTTTTCAAGAAAATTCCACGCAAAGCTGAAGTTGTAGTGGTGGAATTAGCTTTTTGTACTCCACGCATTTCAACACACATATGTCTTGCTTCTATGACTACACCCACACCTTTTGCATCGACATTTTCCATTAAAGCTTGTGCGATTTGTTCGGTAAGTTGTTCTTGAATTTGAAGTCTTCTTGCAAACACTTCTACAAGGCGTGGAATTTTGCTTAAACCTACTACTTTTTTATTAGGGATATAGGCTACATGAGCACGCCCAAAAAAAGGTAAAAGATGATGTTCGCAAAGACTGTAAAATTCTATATCACGCACCAAAACCATTTCATTATTAGAGCTTTCAAATAAAGCATTATTTAAAATATCTTTGACATTTTGCGTATAACCACTAGTAAGAAATTCATAAGCTTTAAAAACACGATTTGGTGTTTTAATCAGTCCTTCACGATTTGGATTTTCTCCTATAATTTCAAGCATAGTTTTAACACAATCTTCAAATTTTTTTTGCAAATTTTTCTCCAAAAATATTTTTATTATTTTAATAATAATGTAATATTGCAATTTTATCATAAATTACTTTAAAATTTTATGCAAGTAATAAGGAAAAATTTGCTATGATTGAAAGCAAATTTTATTTTATAAGGAAAAAAACTATGGAAGTAAAGGCAAAGCAACTAGATTCTGTTAATGCGACTGCTAGTGTAAAAATTCCTTCAGGAATGATCAAAAGTGAAGTAGAAAATTTAGCAAAAAAAGCTTCTAAAAGTGTAAAAATGGATGGGTTTAGACCAGGAAAAGTTCCTGTAAGTGCTGTACTTAAAAGATATGAAAGAGAACTCACTCAAGACGCGGAACAAAATCTTTTTAAATCTGCTGTAAATAGTGCTTTACAAGAACTTAAAAAAGAAAGTAAAGAGCTTGTAGGTGAGCCATATTTTGAAAAATTTGATCGTAAAGATGGAGAAATTATTGCTGAGTTAATACTTTCTTTTAAACCTGAAATCAAACTTGAGGGTTATGAAAAACTCATTCCTGAATACCAAACTCCAAAAGTAGGTAAAAAAGAAATTGATGAGAAAAAAGATGAACTTTTAAAGCGTTTTGCTACTCCTGAAGCTATAAAAACAAAAAGAGCTTTAAAAGAAGGTGATTTTGCAAAATTTGATTTTGAAGGTTTTGTAGATGATAAAGCTTTTGAAGGTGGTAAAGCTGAAAATTATGTTTTAGAAATTGGTTCTAAGCAATTTATTCCAGGTTTTGAAGATGGTATGGTAGGAATGAAAATAGGTGAAGAAAAAGATATCAAAGTAACTTTCCCTAAAGAATACGGTGCAGCGCATTTAGCGGGTAAAGATGCCGTATTTAAAGTAAAACTACATGAAATTCAAGAGCTTAAAATTCCAGAACTTGATGAAGAAATGCTTAAAAAACTTTTACCAGGAGAAGAAAAAACTAGTGTTGAAGTTTTAGATGAAAAATTAAAAGAGCAAATCAAAAACGAAAAGCTTTTTAAACTTGTAAATGACGAATTAAAAGGTAAATTTGCAGATGCTTTGATTGAAAAATATAATTTTGATTTACCTAAAGGCATAGTAGAACAAGAAACTGATATGCAAATGCGTGCAGCTTTTAATACTTTTAGCGAAAAAGAAATTGAAGAGCTTAAAGCAAGTAAAGAAAAATATCAAGAAAAACGTGATTCTTTTAAAGAAGAAGCGCAAAAAAGTGTAAAACTTACTTTTATTATTGATGAGCTTGCAAAATTGCGTAAGATTGAAGTAAATGATCAAGAATTGATTCAAGCGATTTATTTTGAAGCATATCGCTATGGTATGAATCCAAAAGAGCATTTAGAAAACTATAAAAAACAAGGAGCTTTACCTGCTGTGAAAATGGCTTTAATTGAAGAAAAACTTTTTAATGATATTTTTATGCCAAAAACAGAAAAATCGGAAAAATCGGAAAAAGCGAGCAAAAAAGAGAAAGAAGATAAATAATGTTTATTCCTTATGTTATTGAAAAATCCAGTCGTGGTGAAAGAAGTTATGACATTTATTCACGCCTTTTAAAAGATAGAATTATTATGCTAAGTGGCGAAATTCATGATGAACTTGCTGCTTCTATCGTAGCACAACTTCTTTTTTTAGAAGCTGAAGATCCTACAAAAGATATTTATCTTTATATCAATTCTCCAGGCGGTGTCATTACAAGTGGTTTTAGTATTTATGATACTATGAACTATATCAAACCTGATGTTTGTACGATTTGCATAGGACAAGCTGCTTCTATGGGAGCATTTTTGCTTAGTTGTGGCGCAGAAGGAAAACGTTTTGCTTTGCCTAATTCACGCATTATGATTCATCAACCTTTAGGTGGAGCTAGAGGTCAAGCCACAGATATTGAAATTCAAGCTAAAGAAATTTTAAGACTTAAAACTATACTTAATGATATTTTGGCAAAAAATACTAAGCAAAAAGTTACAAAAATAGCAAAAGATACAGAAAGAGATTTTTTCATGTCAGCACAAGAAGCTAAAGAATATGGACTGATTGATAAGGTTTTGGAAAAAAGTTTTAAATGATTTCTTTGGAGATCATTTAAAACAAAGGTTTTTTAATGGTTAGAAAAATTATCACTTATCCTAATCCTAGACTTTTTTTAAACTCTGAAATTGTAAATAAATTTGATACAGAACTTCACACCTTGCTTGATGATATGTATGAAACTATGATAGCAAGTAATGGAGTAGGTTTAGCAGCTATTCAAGTGGATATTCCTTTGCGTGCTTTACTTGTGAATATTTTTGATGAAAATGATGAACAAAAAAAAGAAGATTTGCTAGAGATTATTAATCCTGAAATTATTCCTTTAGATGAAGAAATGATCACTTGTACCGAAGGGTGTTTGAGTGTGCCAGATTTTTTCGAAGAAGTAAAACGCTATAATCATATCTTACTTAAATATCAAGATCGCTTTGGAGAATTTAAAGAACTTGAAGCAAAAGGTTTTTTAGCTGTGGCTATTCAACACGAAAATGATCATTTGAATGGACATTTATTTATAGAAAAAATTTCTTTTGCTAAGCGTCAAAAATTCGATAAAGAATTTAAGAAAAAGAAGAAAAATCATAAAAAAGAGAAATGAAAAAACTAAAGTGCATAAGCTTTCATGAAGGCTTAGACATTATAGAGGTAGAATCCACTTTTACAAGAGGTTTGCCAAATTTAAGCATAGTAGGACTTGCAAGTGTAGCGATTAAGGAAAGTGTCGAACGCATCAAAGCCATGCTTTTAAGTTGTGATTTTGCTTTTCCTGCTAAAAAAATTACTATCAATCTTAGTCCTTCAGGCATCCCAAAAAAGGGGTCTCATTTTGATTTGGCCATTGCTTTATTAATCCTTTTACAAAATGAAGAATTAGATGACTTTTTTGTAGTAGGAGAATTAGGACTTGATGGAAGTATTAAAAGCACAAATGAGCTTTTTTCTTTGCTTTTGTTTCTTTCTGCTAAAATTAAAAAAGCTAAAATCGTTGTTCCAAAAAGTATAGCACAAAAAGCTTCCATGATACCGAATTTAGAGGTTTATGGACTTGAAAATTTAAATGAAGCAATAGAGTTTTTTAAAGAAAAAAATTATGAAAATTTTCACTTCTCGCACAATCATCCTTTATTTACAAACCCTTTGCAAATAGAAAATGAAATTTTTTTACAAAATATGGATTTTAAACTTGATTTTAAAGACATCAAAGGGCAAGAAAAAGCTAAAAGAGCTTGTATGATAGCTGCTTTAGGTATGCATAATATCTTATTTGAAGGAAGTCCAGGAAGTGGTAAAAGTATGTGTGCTAAACGTCTTGTTTATATCATGCCTCCTCAAAGTTTAAGTGAAATTTTAATGCAAAATGCTTATATGTCTTTAGATTCAAAAGATTGTGAATTTACTAAAATTCGTGCTTTTCGTCATCCTCATCATACTTCTACAAGAGCAAGTATTTTTGGCGGAGGAACAAAAAATGCTAGAATTGGAGAAGTCGCACTTGCAAATGGTGGAGTATTGTTTTTTGATGAATTTCCACATTTTAACAAGCAAATCATAGAGAGTTTAAGAGAACCTTTAGAGGATTATAAAATTCATATTTCAAGAGTAAATTCTAAAATCACTTATGAAACAAAATTTAGCTTTATAGCCGCTCAAAATCCTTGTCCTTGCGGAAATTTATTTTCTAAAAATCTTTCTTGTGTTTGTAGTGAAAATGAGATTAAAAAATACAAAAATCACATTTCAGCTCCTATTATGGATAGGATTGATCTTTATGTAGCTATGGATGAGATTAGTAAGGATGATAAAACGAGTATAAGTTCTAAAGAAATGAGTGAAAAAATTTTACAAGCTTTTATTTTTGGTAAAAAACGAGGGCAAAAAGAATTTAATGGGAAATTAAAAGATGAAGATTTGAGTCGTTTTTGTGTATTGGAAAAAGATGCTAAAGATACGCTAGATTTAGCAATTTCACGTTATAATCTTTCTTTGCGTTCGCTTAATAAAATTTTAAAAGTTTCAAGAAGTATAGCGGATTTAGAACAAAGTCTTAATATTAACAAAACCCATATTTTAGAAGCTTTAAGCTTTAGAGCAAGGAATTAAAATGGAAAATAAAAGTATAGCTATCTTTATAGATGCAGAAAATATCCCTGCAAAATACGCTAAAAGTATTTTTGATATCGCTTCAGATTATGGAGAGGTTATCATTAAACGCATTTATGGGGATTGGACTCAAAAAAATATACAAGGTTGGAGAGAGCAAATTGCTGAATATTCTTTAATCGCTATGCAACAATTTAATTTTGCAGCCAACAAAAACTCAAGCGATATGTATTTAATCACTGAAATCATGTCCATATTTTATGAAAAAAATATAGATATTTTTGTTATTGTTTCAAGCGATAGTGATTATACTTCACTCATTCAAAAATTAAGAGAAAATAAAAAACAAGTTATAGGAATGGGGCTTGAAAAGTCTATAAAATCCTATGTAAATGCTTTTAGTGAATTTTTTTATTTAGATAAAGATGAGAGTAAAAAAGAAGATATTTTAAGTAAGGATTATTTAAGAGCTTTAATCAATATCACCGAACAGCTCATCGATGAAAAGGGGCGCGCTGAATACGCACAAATCCGCACTAATATGAACCGCAAATACTCGGATTTTCATCCGCAAAATTATGGTTTTAAGAATTTTCGTGCTTTGATCCAGAAATTTTTACCCAAAATGAAAAAATTTGAAGAAGAAAGAGAAAAAAATATATATTTTTTGGTGAAAAAAGATTATGAAAGCTATTATTGATAATATAAAAATTTTAGAACAAAATGCTATAAATAAAGGCTTAGATGAGCTTATTTTAATGGAAAATGCAGGATTAAATTTAGCCAAGCTGATTAAAAAAGAAGCTAAAAAAATCTGCATTCAACGCAAGATTAAAAAAGTAAAAATACTTTTTTTATTAGGCGGGGGTAACAACGCTTCAGATGGCTTGGTGGCTTTAAGAAATTTAAAACACGCTAAAGCTTATAAAATAGGATTTAAAGAAAATACGCTTTTTAAAAAACAAGAGCAAATTTTACAAAATTATGCTTTTAAATTTTGTAAAAAAGAACCCAATTTTAAAAAATTTCATATTATTATTGATTGTATTTTAGGCACAGGCTTAAATCGTTATTTAGATGAAAAAACAAGTTTAATAATTCAAAAAGTTAATCAAAGCAAGGCTTTAAAAATAGCTTGTGATATGCCTACAAATTTGGGATTTTATCCTTGTTTTAAAGCTGATATTACACTTTGCATGGGAGCTTTAAAGGAAATTTTACTTGAAGATTTTGCTAAGGAATTTGTAGGAAGGATTAAAATAGCCAATTTAGGCATTAGCTCTAAGAAATTTTACCCTAATTCTCAAGCTTTTTTGCTTGAAAAAAAAGATTTAAAAACTATAGATAGAAAAATCAACGCTAATAAAGGAAATTTTGGCCATATTTATATAGTTGCCAATGCAAGCGCTGGAACTTTAGCAGGACTTGGAGCCTTAAATTTTGGAGCAGGACTTGTTTCTTTAGTAGCACAAAAAAGCTTCTCGCCTCTTTTGATGTTAAAAGAAAAAATTGAAAATAATGCAAGTGCTATTGCTTTAGGTATGGGGCTTGAAAATTTGGATTTTCTAAAAGATGAAATTTTGCAAAACACTCCTTTGATCTTGGACGCAAACTGCTTTTTAAGTGAAGCTTTGCTTTGGTATTTAAACAGAAAAGATGTCGTTATAACCCCTCATCCAAAAGAATTTATAAAACTTTATAAAATGTGCTTTGATGAGGATTTAGATATAGAAACATTGCAAAAAAATCGCTTTTTCTATGCTAGAAAATTTTCGCAAAATTATGATTGTGTTCTTGTTTTAAAAGGAGCAAATCCTATTATTGTGCAAAAAGAAAAATTATTTGTTGTAAATTTGGGAAATCAAGCCTTAGCTAAAGGTGGGAGTGGAGATGTTTTAAGTGGAATGATTGCTACGCATTTAGGTTTTGGTTTTAGTGCTTTAGAAGCAGCAAAAAATGCTACTTTAGCTCATGGGCTTGTTGCAAAAAAATATAAATTTAATAAAAATAGCTTTGATGCTTTAAAACTTATCAAAGGATTAAAATGCTTGTAAAATTAGCTGTACTTTTTAGTGGAAATGGAAGTAATTTAGAAAATATTTTAGAAAAACTTCATAAAAAAACCATAGGGGAAAATACCTATGAAGTAGTACTTTGCCTTTGCAATAAAAAAGATGCTTTTGGTATACAAAGGGCAAAAAAATTTGGTCTTGATACTATCATTGTTGATCATAAGGCTTATAATACTCGTGAAGAATTTGATACGATTTTAGTACAAAAAATCAAAGAAAGTGGAGCAAATCTTACTGTATTAGCAGGTTTTATGAGAATTTTAAGTCCTGTTTTTACAAAAAATATTAAGGCAATTAACCTTCATCCTTCTTTATTGCCACTTTTTAAAGGAGCACATGCGATTAAAGAAAGCTATGAAAGTGATATGAAAGTAGCTGGCGTGAGTGTGCATTGGGTCAATGAAGAACTTGATGGTGGGATGATTATAGCTCAAAAAGCTTTTGAAAAAAGAAATTTGAGTTTTGAAGAATTTGAAGAAAAAATTCATAGCCTAGAACATGAAATTTTACCCTTAAGTGTGATTGAAATTTTTTCTTAAAGAATTAAAGGTATTTGCTTTAAAACTATAAAATATCGCTTTAAAAAAATTTTAAAATTTTCAAGGAAATTTATGTTTGAATGGATATTTAGTATTGATGCTTGGATTACTTTAGCTACTTTAAGTGCTCTTGAAATTGTACTAGGGATAGATAATATCATTTTTTTAGCTATTTTAGTAAGTAAACTACCCCCTGAACATCGTGATAAAGGACGTATCTTAGGTTTAGCTTTTGCAATGATTACAAGAATTTTACTTCTTTTGTCTCTTTTTTGGGTGATGAAACTTGTAACACCTTTGTTTAGCGTATTGGGCAATGAAATTTCAGGTAGAGATCTAGTTCTTTTACTAGGTGGGCTTTTCTTGATTGTAAAGTCTATTAAAGAAATTAAAGTGCAAATTTCTCATCAAGAAGAAAGTCAAAGTCATTTTAAAACAAGCAATAAACTTTGGATAGTTGTAGCTGAAATTGCTGTGATTGACATAGTATTTTCGCTTGATAGTGTGATTACCGCAGTAGGAATTGCTCAAGATGTAACCATCATGATTATCGCTGTTATTATCGCAGTAGCTGTGATGCTTTTTGCTTCTAAACCTATAGCAGATTTTGTTGAAAAATATCCAAGCATTAAAATTTTAGCCTTAGCTTTTTTGGTGTTAATAGGCGTAGTTTTAGTTGCTGAAAGTTTTGATATTCATATTGATAAGGCATATATTTATACTGCTATGGCTTTTGCTTTAGTGGTGCAAATTTTAAATATTTTAGATCAAAGAAAGGAAAAAAATGGCTAAAGACGCTAATGGAACAGAACTTAACGCAGGTGATAGCGTGAGTGTAATAAAAGATCTTAAGGTTAAAGGTGCAAGTACAACTTTAAAACGTGGAACTACTATAAAAAATATTAAGCTCACTTCTAAAGAAGGTGAAATTGAGGCTAGAGTAGATAAATTTGGCGTTATTGTTTTAAAAACTGAATTTTTAAAGAAAATCTAGGCAAAGAATGTGCGAATCTTACTTGTTTTAAGAGGGAATTATTACGCAGGACAAGAAGAATTTATCAAAAATAATAAACTTCAAAATTATACACTTGATTTAAATGCTTTGCGTCTTTTATCAGGAAGCGTTAAAAATATAGTCAGTGAATATAAAATTTTAAATGTTAAAAACGATGAAGATTTGAGTAAAATTTTACTCAAACTTCTAGAAATGCGTATGCAAAAAGGTGAGTTTTGCATCATAAACGCTTACAATGAAACATTAAAAATTTATAAAGACTTAGCTAAACAATATCGCTATAAAATGTATGTTATTGTTTTTGATAACTCTTTAAAACAATGTCAAGAAAAAAATCTTTTAGAAGCTAAAAAAAATGGATATATCATCCCTTATGCTCTTTTGGAAAAAACTCAAGATTTGCTCAAAAAAAATCCAAAAAAATACCCAATTTTAGACTCGAGCGATTGGAAAAAATGTCTTTACCAAATGCCAAATTTAAGCAAATACAAAAAAATTCATCATATAGGAGATTTACAAGGTTGTTATAGTGTTTTAAAAGAATACATTAAAACAATCAAAGAAGATGAATTTTATATATTTTTAGGAGATTATATCAACAGAGGTATAGAAAATGGCAAAGTAATAAAATTTCTTTTAAAAATTTGCGAAAAAGAAAATGTATGCTTATTAGAAGGAAATCACGAAAGACATCTTATAAAATGGGCTAATGGAGAATTGTCAAATTCCAAAGAATTTAATGAAAATACTTTAAAGGATTTTAGAAAAGAAAAACTTACTCCAAGAGATGCTAGAAAACTCTATCCTCATCTAAAAGAATGTTTATACTACAAATTCCAAAATAAATTCATATTTTGTTCACATGGAGGAGTAAATTTTATACCCTCCAAACCTGAAAAAATAAGTTTTATACCAAGCCATGATTTTATTTATGGTGTAGGTGGATATGAGGACAGTCAAAAAGTAGCAAATCAATTTTGTAATTTCACCTCGGACAATCTTTATCAAATCTTTGGACACAGAAATAAAGAAAAACTTCCTATGAAAATAGCCAAAAGAGTATTTTTATGCGAGGGTAAAATAGATGATGGTGGATATTTACGCGTAGTTACACTAGATAAAAAAGGTTTTGAGTGTATAGAAATTAAAAACCAAATTTACAAAAAGAAATAAGCCTAAAGAGGCTTATTCTTCATCTTTATTTGTTTTTTTAACCACCTTAACACGCTCTATAGAATTCCCATCCATTTTTTTAACTTCATAGTAACAAAGTTCATCTTCAATGCGATCTCCTACTATAGGCAAGCGTCCTAAAAGATTAAATACATATCCACCTATAGTAACTTGTTCTAAATCCTCATCATAGTTTATTACAAGCATTTCTTCAACAGTTTCTATATCGCATCGTCCTTGAAATTCATAGATATTTTCAGCAAGTTTTTTATAGCTGTCTTCTTCATGCTCGCTTTTAATTTCGCCAATAATTTCTTCCATGATATCTTCCATGGTTAAAATTCCAGCAGTTCCACCATACTCATCAACTACTAATGCAGTATGAGAGCGTTCTTTATTCATCATTACAAGTACTTTTGAAATGCTGATATTTTCAGGAACCAAAATCAAAGGTTTAACAAAAGTATCTAAATTTTGACTTTTATGGCTTAATTCATTTTGTATTATATCTCGTATGTGTATCATCCCTAAAATAGTATCTTTAGAACCGTCAATATAAGGAAAGCGAGTATGTTTATGTTCACAAATGATTTGCATATTTTCTTCGTAACTTTTTTGTTTATTTAGACAAATCATATCTTTTCTAGGAGTCATAATCTCTTTAGCAACAGTATCTGAAAAATCAACAGCATTGCGTATGATCTCTGTTTCAAATTCATCTAAAACTCCACCTTTTTGACTCTCACTTGCTATGATTTTAATTTCTTCTTCGCTATGAGTTAGCTCGCTTTCTTTAGCAGGTTTTATTCCAAAAAGTTTCAAACTTATAGCTGCTAAAAAATCGAAAATTTTAATACAAGGCAAAAAGAGTATCCAAAACCAATGAAGCGGTCTAGCTATAAATAAAACTGCTTTATCCGCAACTGCAATAGCTATACTTTTTGGCACAAGTTCTCCTAAAACCACATGTAAAAGAGTAATAATGCTAAAAGCAATAATAAAAGCTATAGTATGGATAATAACAGTGCTAAAACCAAGATTAATAAGCGGAATTTCTAGCATTTTTGCAATAGCAGGTTCACCTATCCAACCAAGAGCTAGAGAACTTAAAGTGATTCCTAATTGACAAGCACTAAGATAAGTATCGAGTCTTGAAGTAACCTCCAAAGCTTTCTTGGCACCAGCTTTTTTTTCTTTTACCATCTCTTCAAGCTTGGAACGACGTACTTTAACAATACTAAATTCAGACAAAACAAAAAAACCATTTAAAAACACTAGAGCAAGTGCAACAACAACCATAAGTATAGAATATCCTGCATCAAAAGATGCTGTAGAAGTTTGGTTTAAATCCAAAACCTGACTGGGGTCCAATGAAGCTCCTTAAGAAATAAAATATTATTAAACCTTATTATACACAATTAAAAGTAAATTTAATATTTGAATTTTTTCTTGTATCTTATTAAGATAAAAGCTAAGACTTATAAGAAATATTTTTCTCAAATTCTTTTAAACGCTTATATATGCTTCTAAGTTGAGTGATAGTTGTCCAGTTTGTGATAAAAACACTAAAAGAGCTTCGTACTTGATCAAAAGCATTGTTAATCTGCATTACAATACCAAGTCCTATAGCTCCAGCAAAAAGCCCTGGTGCCATGATTAAAAATGGCACTATAACTATCATTTGCTCAAATAAAATGAGCCAAATATTAAAATATCCATAATGTAAAAAAAGTCTTTTATAGTTAAATTTAAGCCCTGTAAAAAGCTCTATCATAGTCTCATTTTTAGCATATTCTTTGCGATTATCCTCAGCATAAACAAGCTCTTTTCTAAAAGCTGCTTCAGCTTTTTGATTGTTATATTCAAGTCCAGGAAGCTTAATACCTACAAACCATGACACAACCAAGCCTCCTAAAGAAATCAAAAGTGCAATATAAACAAGCAAACCATCAATGTTTTTTAAAAAATAAAAAGAAGAATTTTCGCTTAAATTTGCAAATAAAGCTTTACTCACAACATCACTTAAACTCCATAAAATCGGAATAAATGCTACAAGGGTCATCAAAGCTTTTATAAAACTAAGTCCTAAACTCTCTACGATTTTGGAAAAATTATAAGTATCTTCTTGAATTCTTTGCGAACTTCCTTCTATATTGTCATCTTTATTTTTCCAAAATTTTAAATAAGAAAAAGTCATAGCCTCACGCCACTTAAAAGCATAGACGCTAGCAAAATAGATATTAATCGTAGCGATTAAAACATAAGGAATAGCAATAGCCAAAAAAACTAAAATCAAAGCATAAAAATCATTTGCTGAATAATTTGGCTTTTCAATCATAGCCCTAGAGTTGAAAAAATATTCTAATAAATTTTGATAATAATACAATGCGCCTTTATTGATAAAATTAGCTTTTTGGAAATTTTGCTCAGCTCTTTGATTAGCCTCTTGGATTAAAGTGGCATTATTTTCGAAATTAGTTTCTATTTTTTGCGTAGAATTAGAATCCAAAAGTTCTATTTTTGGCTTTTGTAAAACATTGTAAAAATCACTATACCATGAATTTATAGCAACATTAAGACTTGTTTGAATAAAAAGAAAAAATAAGAGTAAAAAAAGTCCTAAATAAGCCCATAAAGCCCATTTTTTACTTTTAAAAAATGAAGAAAACATGCTACCACCTTTTAAAAGAAAAATTTTAATCAACTTTATTTAATCAAGAGTTTATTAAAAATCATAAATTTATCAATATATGTGTCAAAAATAAACCTCTTTATTCTTTAAAGAAATATAAAAATATAAATATTACGTCATATTTACTTTTTAATATTAATATTTCTTATCAAAATATCTAAAAAAGGAATTAATGTCTATGAAAAAAATAATTTTATTTTTACTATGCGTTGGCTTTGCTTTTGCTTGCTCTGAACATTCTCATACCGATTTTAAAGATCTTAATAAAACCGAGTATAATTCTCAATAAGGGATAAAATATGAAAAAAATCTTCTTTATGTTTTTAACAGCTGTTTCATTTTTAGGTGCTAGTGAGCTTAATATTTACTCAGCAAGACATTATGATGCTGATTTTGAAATCATAAAAAAATTCGAAGAAAAAACAGGCATTAAGGTCAATCATACTCAAGCTAAAGCTTCAGAACTTATTAAAAGGCTTTCTCTTGAAGGAAATAACTCTCCTGCTGATATTTTCATCACAGCTGATATTTCAAATCTTACAGAAGCTAAAAATTTAGGACTTTTATCCCCTGTTTCATCAAAATATTTAGAAGAATTTATACCTGCTCATTTAAGAGATAAGGATAAAGAATGGTTTGCGATTACAAAAAGAGCAAGAATTATTGCTTACAATAAAAACGCAAATATCGACATTAGCAAAATGAAAAATTATGAAGATTTAGCAAAAGCTGAATTTAAAGGAGAAATTGTTATGAGAAGTGCTACAGCTCCTTATAGCAAAACTCTTTTAGCATCTATTATAGCTAATGACGGAAATAAAGAGGCTAAAACATGGGCTAAAGGTGTGCTTGAAAATCTTGCGACAAATCCAAAGGATGGAGATAGAGATCAAGCCAGACAAGTATTTGCAGGCGAAGCTAAATTTGCAGTTATGAATACTTATTATATAGGGCTTTTAAAGAATTCTAAAAATCCAAAAGATGTAGAAGTGGGCAATTCTTTGGGTATTATTTTTCCTAATCAAGACAATAGAGGAACGCATATTAACATTAGCGGTATTGCTATGACAAAATCAAGTAAAAATCAAGATGCGGCTAAAAAATTTATGGAATTTATGTTAAGTCCTGAAATTCAAAAAATTCTTACTGATAGTAATTATGAATTTCCTATAAGAAATGATGTAGAATTAAGCCAAACGGTAAAAGATTTTGGAACTTTCAAAGAAGATCAAATCCCTGTGAGTAAGATAGCAGAAAATATTAAAGAAGCGGTTAAAATTTACGATGAAGTCGGTTTTAGATAATGTATAAAACCTTAAAATACTATAAACTCGGGGCAATTTTACTTGCCCTTTTTCTCGCTTTACCTATTTTTGGTATTTTTGCTGAACTTTTTTATATTTTATTTCAAAATTTTAATACAAGTAATTTAACCCAATTTTCATCTATTAAAGAAAATTTGAGTCATTTTTTTGATTATTTATTTTTAAAATTCATCAAAGATACTTTTATAATTAGCATGGGAGTATTGTGTTTAAGCTTGATTTTGGGTGTGAGTTCTGCTTATTTGATCGCAAATTATGATTTTTATTTCTGTAAAATTTTAGAAAAATTACTCATTTTACCCTTAGCCATATCTGCTTATATTTTAGCCTTTGTTTATGTGGGAATTATGGATTTTCAAGGATTTTTTCACGAAAATTTTGGCTTTAGAATAGATTTTTTCAATCATTATGGTGTTATTTTTGTTTTGGCTATTTCTTTATATCCTTATATTTATTTATTTGCTAAAACAGCTTTTAAAAGTGAAGCTAAAGAGGCTTATGAAGTAGCTAAAATCATGAAGTATTCTGAATTTAGAATTTTTACACGCGTGGCACTTTTGAGCGCAAGACCTGCCATTTTTTCTGGAGCTTTATTGGTTTTAATGGAAACTTTAAGTGATTATGGTGCAAGTGCTTATTTGGGAGTGGATACTTTTTCGGCTGGAATTTTTAAACTCTGGTATGATTTGAATGATTCTTATTCTTCTAGTGTTTTATCGGGTATTTTAATGCTTTTTGTATTTTTGATTATGTATGTGGATTATTATTATAAAAATAAACATCATTATAGTTTTAATCAAAATTTAGCTCTTTTTATCAAAAAAAGAAATTTAAATCCTATTAAACAAATTCTATCCTGTATTTATTGTTTTATGATTGCTTTTGTAGGTTTTATTTTACCTTTTATTTGGCTAGTTTATTGGGGGCTAAAAGATCATAAGCTTTTTGAATCACAATTTTATATTATCAGTTTTCAAACTATAATCTTAGCTTTAGTCACTGCTTTAATTACCACTTTTTTAGCTTATTTTTTGATGTTTAGTTCTAGGATAGTTAAAAATCATTTTTTTAATTTATTTATTTTAAAAATAAGTTCTTTGGGTTATTCTATACCTGCTGCTGCTTTAGGGATTAGCATTATAGTGCTTTTTGTATTTTTGGATAAAATTTTTCATATGAGTTTATTAGGAAATTCTTTACTTGTTCTTGTTTTTGCTTATGTAATTCGTTTTTTAGCGAGTGCAATTTATTCTTTAGAGGGAGGATATAATAAAATTCATCTAAATATTGATGAGGCAAGTTTAAATTTAAGAACGAGTTATTTTATTTTATTTTTTAAAATTCACACACCTTTAATGAAACATTTTTTATTTTTGGCTTTTATTATTGTTTTTATTGATACGATTAAAGAACTTCCTTTAAGTAGAATTTTAGCACCTTTTGGCTTTGAAACTTTAAGTGTTAAAGCTTTCTGGTTTGCAAGTGATGAAAGAATTTATGATGCAGCTTTGCCTTCCTTGTTTATCGTTTTTCTTTCTTTAATGGTTGTTGTTTGGATGGATAAAATCACAAGGAAAGATGATGTTAGAAATTAAAAATTTATCTAAAAATTTCGGAAAAATACAAGCTTTAGAAAATATCAATCTTCATATCAAAGAAGGAGAATTTTTAAGCATTTTAGGAGGTAGTGGAAGTGGAAAAAGCACGCTTTTAAGGATTATTGCTAAGCTTGAACAAGCTAGTTCTTATGATTTGTTTTCTTGCAAAGGTGAAGTGGCTTTGATGTTTCAAAATTATGCTTTATTTCCTCATTTAAATGTTGAGAAAAACATACTTTTTGCACTTTACGATAAAAAAGATAAAAATCAAATTTTAAATCATTTGCTTAAAACTTTTGAAATTGAAGATTTAAGATATAAAAAAATCGATGAAATTTCAGGAGGGCAAGCGCAAAGAGTGGCTTTTGCTAGAGCTATAGCAAGAGGATGTCAGCTTTTGCTTTTAGATGAACCTTTTTCTAATTTGGATCAAAATTTAAAACAGGATTTAAGAAGAGAATTGAAAAAAATGATAGAAAATCAAGGCATTACGGCTATTATGGTAACTCATGATATTGAAGATGCTTATTGTATGTCTGATCAAATCGCTTTTTTAGAAAAAGGAAAAATTTTAGCTCATGCAAATCCTAAAGAGCTTTATTTTAAGCCTGATTTTAAAAGTGCGCAAATTTTACCTGATTTAAATATCATAGAAGAAAAACTTGATTTAGAAGATGAATTTTTTGCTTGGATAGCTTCAAAAAATTATATTTTTGGTTATGCAGAACTTAAAATAGGAAATCGCTTTGAGGCTAAAATTTTACAAAAAGAATTTTTAGGGGCTTTTTATAGACTTAAGTTAAGATATAAAAATATAGAATTTTTTATGTTATTAAGCTCAAATTATAACTTAGAAGAAAAAATAAATTTTGATATTATCAATTTTTAGTTAAAATTCCTAAAAATCTTTTAAGGACAAATTTCATGAAAAATCTTTTAATCATAGGCGCAGGTGGAGTAAGTCGTGTGGCTACTGTAAAATGCGCAATGAATTCTGATACTTTTAGCAAAATCACTTTAGCTAGTAGAACAAAAAGCAAATGTGATGAAATCGCTACTTTTATCAAAGAGCGTTTAGGGGTTCAAATTGAAACAGCGCAAATTGATGCTGATGATAGCAATGCGGTTGTAGAACTTATCAAGAAAATAGGAGCGCAAATTTTACTCAATGTTGCTTTGCCTTATCAAGATTTGAGTTTAATGGATGCTTGTATAAAAGCAGGGATTGATTATATAGATACGGCAAATTATGAACATCCTGATTTAGCTAAATTTGAATACAAAGAGCAATGGGCGAGAAATGATGAGTTTAAACAAGCAGGAATTTTAGGACTTTTAGGAAGTGGATTTGATCCTGGTGTAACTAATGTTTTTTGTGCTTATGCACAGCAAAATTTATTTGATGAAATTTCTTATATAGATATTTTAGATTGCAATGCGGGTGATCATGGCTATGCTTTTGCGACCAATTTCAACCCTGAAATCAATCTACGTGAGGTTTCTGCTAAAGGGCGTTATTGGGAAAATGGCAAGTGGATAGAAACAGAGCCTATGGAAATAAAAATGGAGTGGGATTATCCAGAAGTAGGTGTGAAAGATAGCTATTTGCTTTATCATGAAGAACTTGAAAGCTTGGTAAAAAATATCAAAGGTTTAAAAAGAATACGCTTTTTTATGACTTTTGGACAAAGTTATTTAACTCATATGAAATGCCTTGAAAATGTTGGAATGCTAGGGATTAAACCTGTGATGCACCAAAGAAAAGAAATCATTCCTATAGAATTTTTAAAAACCTTACTTCCTGATCCTGCAAGTTTGGGACCACGCACTAAAGGTTATACCAATATAGGTTGTGTGATTCGTGGTAAAAAAGATGGAAAAGACAAGCAAGTTTATATTTATAATGTTTGCAATCATGAAGAATGTTATAAAGAAACTGGTGCACAAGCTGTGAGCTATACTACAGGTGTTCCTGCTATGATAGGTACGAAATTAATCGCTAAAGGGATTTGGCAAGGAAAAGGCGTGTTTAATATGGAAGAATTTGACGCTAAGCCTTTTATGGAAGAGCTGAATTCTCAAGGACTTCCTTGGAAGATTATCGAAATGACTCCAAGCTTAGGAGAGTAAGTGCTAGAGCACTTACTTTTGTCCTATATAAATAAAGTGCTCCACACTGCCTTCAAAATTATATAGATTAATTAATTCATAATCTCCCCAAAATAAAGGTTTAAAAGGTTTAAAATCTTCTTTTAATTCTTCTATGTCTTTAGTAAAGCGTATATATGAAGAACCGCTCAATCTACCACTTGGACATCCTTTTACTTCACGTAAGCCATTATCCATAAGTTCTCCTCTTTCATACATACTATAGCCTTTATCACTCATCATAGTTGCAAATATAATAGCTCCTTCATTGCATAGTTCATAAAATTCTTGCACAGCTTCTTTAAAAGCTTGTTTTGTAAGATAATATAAGCTTTGATTTGCAAATATAAAATCCATTTTTGTATTGAAGAGTTTTTTAAAGCTAGAATTAGGAGATATGATGTGAAAATTTTTAGAATCTAAGCAAGGATCTTTTTCCCAAACTTTTTTTAAACTAGGAACTATATCAATGCCATAAGGCTCTATACCCCCCCCCAGTTATATTTTTAAAATACTTAGAATGCACTCCATTTCCGCAACCAAAATCAAGTAATTTTCCACTTGTTTTGCTTAGTTTGTATTTTAAGATTCTCTCGTAAAATCTTATAACATGACCATCAGGATATTGAAGTCCATAACCTTCTTTGTCATATTTTTGAGTATATGCAGATAAAGAATTATCCATTTTTTGCTCCTTTTCGTATAGAATTTTGACATTAAGCCAAAATTCATTCTAACACAAAAAGGATTAAAATTATTTTACAGGGTGAAGTTCATTTGCATAAAAACTAACTGATCCCATACCTTCTTTTAAAGCCCATTCATAAGCTTTTGCAACAAATTCCCAATTGATATGAGCATAGAATTTCTCTAAATAAGCAGGGCGTGCATTACGATGATCTACATAATAAGCATGTTCCCAAACATCTACAACAAGTAAAGGAACTTTATCTTCAGTAATCGGTGTAGCTGCGTTTGAAGTGCCTACAAATTCTAGCTTTTGATTTTTAGTATTATAAACTAACCAAAACCATCCTGAACCAAAAACTCCTGTAGCACCTTTGATGAATTCAGCTTTGAAATTTTCTAAAGATCCAAATTCTTTTTCTAGCGCCGCTTGTAAATTAGCATCTATACTTTGACATGAACCGCCACAACCACAGCCTGTACTTGGCTTAATGCAATCAAAATAAAAATCATGATTATAAACTTGAGCTGCGTTATTAAATACGCCCCCATTTGAAGTTTTGATAATACTTACAAGATCTTTACCTGCAAATTCAGTATCTTTGATAAGATTATTTAGATTTGTAACATAAGTATTGTGATGTTTTCCATGATGATAGCTAAAAGTTTCAGCACTCAAAAAATCACCAAAAGCATTGGTATCATAAGGTAATTTTCTTAATTCAAACATAATTTCTCCTTTATTTTTAGTTTGATATTGAAAATATTACCATAATAATATTAAAAAGAGTAAAAATATCTTAAAAGCTTAGTGGGTAAAATTTCTATTTATTTAATCTAAATAAAATAAGATATATTTATAATATATTTTAATAATAATTTAAATGTATATAAAAAATTATATTTTTTTGAAATATTTTTACAAAAAATATCTATTTGTTGGTTTTTAATAATTACAATTAATTTGCAACTAAAAATTATTCATAAGGAGGAAAATATGAAAAAAGTTGTACTAATCTCAGCATTACTAGGTGCTCTCGCAGCTAATGTTTTTGCAGCTAATACTCCAAGCGATGTGAATCAAACACATACAAAAGCTCATCATTCAAAAGCTAAAGCTGATAAAAAACATGAAGCTAAAACTCACAAAAAAACAAAAGAGCAAACACCAGCTCAATAATGCCCAGCCTTGATATAAGCCTATAATAGACTTATATCAAAAACTATTCGTATTCTACAAAATAAATTATTAATATTTATTAAATTTTAATAGAAAAATGAAAAAATAGTTATTTTAAAAGAAAAATTAAAAAGTGGTGACCCATACGAGACTCGAACTCGTGTTACCGCCGTGAAAGGGCGATGTCCTAACCGCTAGACGAATGGGCCACTTTTAAGGAGTAAAAAATAAAATTGAATTATATATATTTATTTCTTAAAATTTAATTAAATATATCAAAATTATGTGATTTTTATCTTTGTTTGATTATAATTTCATCTTCAATTTTTTATAAAATTTTAGGATTTATTATGGATTTTTATAGTCTTATTTTTTTATCCTGTGCTTTAGGAATGGATGCTTTTGCTGTATCACTATGCAAAGGTTTTAGTGTTAAAAAACTACATTTAAAACATTATTTTATTGTTGGAATTTATTTTGGTGGATTTCAAGCCTTGATGCCAACTATTGGTTATTTTATAGGCATAACTTTTGCATCTTTTATTGCAAGTATTGATCATTGGATAGCTTTTATTTTACTTTCTTTAATAGGATTAAAAATGATCAAAGAGTCATTGGAAAATGAAAATTGCGATAGTAATGCCAACCAATTTGGCTTTAAAACCATGCTAGCTTTAGCAATTGCTACGAGTATCGATGCACTAGCAGTTGGTGTGAGTTTTGCATTTTTAAATGTAAATTTATTATTAGCCATATTTTTAATAGGTATTATCACCTTCATTTTATGTATCATTGCTCTAAAAATAGGAAATAAATTTGGAATTTATCTTAAAAATAAAGCTGAACTTTTAGGCGGATTGGTTTTAATTATATTAGGAGTAAAAATTCTAGTAGAACATTTATTTTTCGATTGAAAATTTCATTCTTAAAGTAGCTAAAGCTTTATCAAATTCCAAGGCTTTACTTTGAAATTTTTTATTAAAAGTTCTTTGTCTTTTGGCAAGTTGCGTAGTATGTATCGTGATTAAATTTTCAAGCTCTTTAAAGGAAATTTCTCCATCTAAATATTCTTTACACTCTTTCAAACCTATAGAATTTAATGCTTTAAGCTTATGATCAAATTTAGAAAAAAGAATTTTTGCTTCATCTAAAAGTCCATTATCAAGCATTTCTTTTGTTCTAGTTTGAATACGTTTTTTTAAAATTTCTTTATCCCACTCAAGCTCATAAATTTCTATATCTTTAAGCACCCCAGTTTTTTGTGTTCTTTTTAAAAATTCACTAGGAATTTCTCTTGTTTGCTCATAAATACCCAGCCATTTTTTTAATCTATAAGTATCATTTTTTTCTATTTTATAGTTTGGATCAATATTTAATAAAAGAGCATAAATTTCATCATTATTTAAAGAACTCTTTGACTCTAAGGTTTTTTCACTCAAACCATCTATCATAGTTTTTAAATAAAATCCAGTTCCACCTACTATAATTAGAGGTAAATTTCTAGCTAAAGCAAATTCTTTTGCTTTTTGATATTCTCTTATGAATAGCTCAACATTAAAATGTTCATTCACACTCAATAAATTTACCCCAAAGTATTTTATACTCGCAAGATCATCTTGTGAAGGCTTGGCACTTGCTATATTAATTTCTTTATAAACACAAAGACTATCAAGACTTAAAACAACAGCATCAAATTCTCTTGCTAAAGTATTGGCTATGTATGTTTTTCCACTCGCGGTTGTTCCTATTAATGCTATTTCAAAAAACATTTTAATATTTATCCTAAAATTTATAAAAATTTTAGTAAAATCATAGCAAAAAATATTTTAAAGTAGAAAAATGAACACATTCTGGATAAAATTTAAAGATATTTTAGAACTTGTAGTATTTAAGCATTCTATTTTTGCTTTGCCTTTTTTATTTTCCTCTATGATTGTAGCATCAAAACTTGCAAATGACACTACTTGGTTTGGTTTTAAGGCATTGATTTTAGGCATTATTTGTGCGGTAAGTGCAAGAAATTTTGCCATGGCTACAAATCGTTTAATGGATGAAGATATAGATAAGGATAATCCTCGTTGTGCAAATCGTCCTAATGTCAGTGGAAAAATAGGTAGAAAAAGCGTATGGATTTTTATTATTATTAATGCACTTATTTTTATATTATGTTCTTATTTTATTAATACCTTGGCTTTTTATTTGTCTTTTCCTGTGCTTTTTGTATTGGCTATTTATTCAGCTTTTAAACGCTTTAGTTCTTTAGCGCATTTAGTTTTAGGATTTTGTTTAGGACTTGCGCCTATTGCAGGAAGCGTTATAATTATGGGTGAAATTCACATTTATAGCGTTATTTTATGTTTAGGTGTAACTTTTTGGACAGCTGGGTTTGATCTGCTTTATTCTTTACAAGATATGGAGTATGATAAAAAAATAGGACTTCACTCTATCCCTGCTAAATTTGGCTCAAAGGCCACTTTATTTATATCAGCTTTTTGCCATATTTTAGCGGTATTATTTTGGCTTCTTTTTGTGTGGGAAGTTTGGGGTGTAGCACTTGGAAAAATAGCACTTACTGGGGTAATTATAAGCGGTATTATTTTAGCCTTGGAACATAAAATTGTTCACAAGAATTTTGCTCATATTGATAGAGCATTTTTTACTCTCAATGGTTATTTAAGTATTATCTTTTTTATTTTTATTTGGATTGATTTATTATGGAATTAACACTTTTTAAAGCAGGATTTGAAGCTCATTTAGAATGTTGTAAAATAGAAAATAACCGTTTTCTTGGAGAATACCTAAAACTTGGAGCAATTTCTCAAATTTTAAAATGGAAAAAACTTGCTTTACGCATTGATTTTGACGAGGGTGAAAAAATTATTTTTGATCTTCTTTTAAGTCTAAAAGAAGATATTTTAAGGCTTGAAAATTCTTTAGATAAAAATAAAGAACTTATACCGCTTAAGCAAAAAGGGGTAGTAGAATCTTTGAATTTTGAATATCTAAATTTTTTGGATACTATTTTAGAAGAAGATAAAGAATATTATTTAAGATTTGATTTAAATAATCAAAAAATAGCTATTTTTATCAAAGCTCAAAGTCAAACATTGGCAAAAATTATCAAAATTAAGCCTGAAGACAAAATGGCTTTTGATGCTTTTGTTGTTGAAATTCAAAGAAATATGATAAGAAATAAGAAAGGCCAAGAATGAGTGATGATGTACTTTATTTAGTTTTTATAATTGTGCTTTTAATTGCAATGCTAGCCTATATGAATATCAAAGAAAGAGAAAATAATGCAAAAATAGCAAAACTTCAAAATGTGATAGAAGATATTACCAAAGAACTTCATTATTTTCGTAAAGAATTAGGAGTTAAAGATGATAGCGAAGAGGATGAAGACTATAAAACCTCTCTTTTAAAAGAAGAAATTATGATTGAACTTGATAAACAAATCAGTTCAAAAATCACTCCTGTTTTAAGAACACTAAAAACTATGGAACATATCATAGAAGATTTTCAAAATGAACAACAAAATCGTCTTTTAAATTTGGAACAAAAAGCACAAAGCATGGCTAAACTTACGCCAAATTACGATACAGAAGAACAAAAAATAGAAAATCTTTTCAAAGAAGGAAAAAGCATAGAACAAATCGCTAAAGATTTACGCATTGGCACTGGAAATGTAGAACTTGTCTTAAAATTTAAGAAATTAATAAAATAGAATGGAAAATAAATGCTTATAGATCAATTCGGTAGAAAGATAAATTATCTTAGAATTTCAGTTACACAAAGATGTAACTTTCGCTGCCTTTATTGTATGCCAAAAATTCCTTTCGATTATCAGCCAAAAGAAAATTTATTAAGCTTCGAAGAACTTTTTTTATTTGTTAAAGCAGCTATAGACGAAGGAATTGAAAAAATCCGTATAACAGGTGGGGAACCTTTATTAAGAAAAGATTTAAGTATTTTTATAAAAATGATTAGCGATTATAAAAGCGATATTGACCTTGCTATAACTACAAATGGATTTTTACTAAAAGACTTTGCTAAAGACCTAAAAAATGCTGGACTTAAACGACTTAATATTTCACTTGATACCCTAGATCACAAAAAAGCAAAAACTCTTGCGCAAAAAGATGTATTAGATAGTGTTTTATCTGGAATTGATGAAGCTTTAAATCTAGATTTGAAAGTAAAACTTAATACTGTAGCTCTTAAAAATTTAAACGATGATGAACTGATATCTCTTTTGGAATTTGCAAAATCAAAAAAAGCTCAAATTCGCTTTATAGAATTTATGGAAAATACTCATGCTTATGGTAAATTACAAGGATTAAAAAGAGATGAAATTATACAAATTTTGAGTCAAAAATATCAAATTCAACTTATAAAAAAAGATGAAAAAGCACCTGTAAGTATTTACAAGGCAGATGATTATGAATTTGGAATTATAGATCCTCATAGCCATGAATTTTGCGATTCTTGCAATCGCATACGCTTAAGTGCTGAAGGCTTGTTAATACCTTGCCTTTATTTTGATGAAGCATTAAGTATAAAAGAAGCAGTTCGAAAAGGTGATATTAAAGCCGCTGTAGAAATATTACAAGAAGTATTAAGAAATAAACCAGAAAAAAATAAATGGAGTGTTGTTGATAATAAAACCTCATCTCGTGCTTTTTATCAAACTGGAGGTTAATTTTGCAACTTGTTGAAAGTTTCTTAAGTATTCAAGGAGAAGGTAAATATAATGGAAAATTAGCTATTTTTATGCGTTTTGCTGGCTGTAATTTCAACTGTTTAGGTTTTAATGTAAAAATATCAAAAAACAATAAAACTCTCATCGGATGTGACACGATAAGAGCTGTTTTCACAAAAGATTTTAAAGAAAGTTATGAAACTTTAAATGCTAATGAACTTTTAAAAAGAGTGATAAAATTAAAACAAGACTTTAATCCTATAGTTGTTATCACGGGTGGAGAGCCATTAATCCATTATGAAAATCCTGAATTTATAGAATTTATCCAAATGTTATTAAAAAATAAATTCGAAATACACTTTGAAAGCAATGGAAGCATAGAAATTGATTTTGATAGATATCCTTTTTACAAAGAATGTATTTTTGCTTTAAGCGTTAAACTCCAAAATAGCGGGATAAAAAAAGATAAACGATTAAATTTTAAAGCTTTAAAAGCATTTAAAAATTACGCAAAAGATAGTTTTTATAAATTTGTCTTAGATGCCAATACCCTTGATAATTCATTTTTAGAAATCAATGAAATTCTAAAAGAAGCTCCAAATCAAATTTTTTGTATGCCTATGGGTGAAAATGAGCAAAATCTTAAAAAAAATGCTCAAAAAATTGCTGAATTTTGTATTAAGAATGGTTATAATTATTCTGATAGAATTCATATTCGTCTTTGGAACAATAAAGAGGGTGTATGATTATAAGAAAATTATTTGAATTTGAAAACGCACACATTGTTAGGTTTTGTTCTTCTAAGCGTTGCAAAAGTAGCATTCATGGACATTCTTACAAAGTTGAAGTTTTACTTGAAAGCAAATATTTAGATAATGCTGGAATGGTCTATGATTTTGGACTTTTAAAAACCTATATACGCCAAATTATTGATAGTTTTGATCATGCTATCACTCTTTTTAAATATGATGACGCAAAATATTTAGAAGAAATGAAAAAATATTCAAGTCGTTGGATTTGCCTGCCTGTTAATGTAAGTGCTGAAAATTTTTGTCGTGTATTTTTCATACTTATAGATGCTTTATTAAAACAAACAAAAATGGTAAATGGAGAACAAGGAGTGACTTTACAAAGCATCATTGTTCATGAAACAAGAACAGGCTACGCACAAGGTTTTAGAGAAGATGCCTATAGTGAGCTAATGCCAAAAATTTCACTTCAAGACATAGAATTTTCCAATGGCATTAAAGCAGAATGGAATGATATAGATTTTTATAACAAATTAAAAAATGAAGAAATTTTTATAAATCCAAAGGAGATTTAATGCAAAAAGCCAAAATTTTAATTGCCTTAAGTTTTTTTTTATTAGTTTTATCTGCCTGTTCTAATGATGAAAAAAATATTTCCAAGACTCAAAATACAGATCAAGAAGTAGTCCAAATAGAACAAAACGATGAAAAAACAGAATTAAGTGACTCCAACCTGCCTTTACCTGTAGATGATGAAGCACAAAGTTCAGATGATGAACATGAAGCCAATCCTACTATTATCAACTCTTTATATAAACAAAAATGTGCCACTTGTCATGGAGAAAAAGGGGAATTAAAACCTAAAAACAGCACAGCCATTAAAACCTTGGGCAATAAAATTTTTATACAAAAAATAAAAACGATAAAAGATAAAAACCATAGTTTTTTAAGTGATGAACAAATTCAAAATTTAGCTGATTTTATAAACAAAGGAAAATAATGGATCAAAGTTACGAATTCTTTTTAGCTTTACATCTTTATAGTCTTTATGCGAGCGGTTTTTTAATGCTTTTTTATCTTATACTAACACAAGGAAATTTTAAAACCGAATTCATTTTTATTCGCAGAATACGATTATTTTTACCAATTTATTATTTATTTTTAGCTTTGATTATTTTTACAGGTTGTTTGTTATCAGCAATGAAACAATTTCAAATGAATGTCAATATCTGGGTAATGATTTTTTCTTGGATCTTAATTTTTGCCTTAGCAATTTTTCACTTTGTTTGTTTCAAAAAAGCAAGAAGATTTAGAAAATATGCCACTTTTAGATGGATTAGTTGTTTGATTTTACCTTTTGAAATTTTTTTATTGTTTTTGCCTTTTTTAATAGAAAGATATCTATAAAATGCAATTTTTGTATAACAAGCAAGCTGGAGAAGAGTTTATACAACTTCAAGGAGAAAATTTTAATCATTTAAAAGTAAGAAGAGTAAAGGAAAATTCGGAGCTAAATCTTAGAAATTTACAAGATAATTTTCTTTACAACTATACAATCACAAATTTAACAAGAAATTCTTGCACTTTAAAATTGTTAAACAAAAA
The DNA here is from genome assembly GCF_001762815.1 of Campylobacter sp. BCW_6465. Classification (NCBI taxonomy): domain Bacteria; kingdom Pseudomonadati; phylum Campylobacterota; class Epsilonproteobacteria; order Campylobacterales; family Campylobacteraceae; genus Campylobacter; species Campylobacter sp. BCW_6465. The sequence continues at coordinate 11,079 of NZ_MJXN01000017.1, read as the reverse complement.
ATCACAAAATATAAAACAAAGTGAATTAAACTTAGCCTTAGCCATTATAGATATTAAAATTTTAGAAAAAACTCTACCTTTCTTAAATGAACTTGGAGTAAAAAAGTTACATTTGGTTTTTACAAATTTTTCACAAAGAAATTTTAAAATCGATTTAGAAAGATTTGAAAAAATCATTATTTCTTCTTGTGAACAATGCGGTAGAAATACTAAAATGGATTTAATTATCCATCAAAGCACTCAAGAATTTGTTCAAAAATTTCCAAATGCAATTATGGTTGATTTTCAAGGAGAACAACAAAGTCATTTCGATGAAAAAGAATTGTATTTTATAGGCCCTGAAGGTGGATTTAGCAATGATGAGAGATTGTTGTTTAACCGGAAAACCTCTCTTAAAAGCTCTAATATTCTAAAAAGTCAAACAGCTATTATAGCTATAGCTTCAAAAATTTTGCTTTAAATTTTCTTAAATTAATCTCTTTTTTATGTTAAATAATTTATAATCACGGCTTATTGTTTTAATTTTTAAGGAAAACTAATGAAAAAAGAAATTCACCCAGAATATGTAGAATGCAAAGTAAGTTGTGCTTGTGGAAATACTTTTACAACAAAGTCAAACAAAGCAGAATTAAAAGTAGATATTTGTTCAAACTGCCATCCTTTTTTTACAGGTAGTGAAAAAATTGTAGATGCTGCAGGTCGTGTAGAGAAATTTAAGAAAAAATACGCAATGCAATAATTATGCTTTATTTTATTCCTACTCCCATAGGAAATTTAAGCGATATTTCTTTTAGAGCCTTAGAACTTTTAAAGACTTGCAATCTTGTATTTTGCGAAGATACGAGAGTAAGTAAGTCTTTGATTTCATTATTAAATGCAAAATTTCACACTGATATACATATTTCTAAATTTATAGCCTTACACTCCCATAATGAAAAAGAGGTTTTAGCAAGTATTGATTTAAAAATATTTGAAAAAAATGTAGCTTATTTAAGCGATGCAGGAATGCCAGGGATTAGTGACCCTGGCAAGGCTTTGGTAGAATTTGCACAAGAAAATAATATCGCCTATGAAATTTTACCAGGTGCAAATGCAGCCTTAGTTGCTCTTGTAAGCTCGGCATTTTGTCAAAAAGAATTTATCTTTATCGGTTTTTTAGCCAATAAAGGCAAAGAAAGACAAAAAGATATAGAAAAAATTTTAAACTTTCCTTATCCAAGTATTATTTACGAATCCCCCAAGCGTATTTTATCTTTGATAGAACAAATTATGATTCTAGACAGCCAAAGAGAAATTTTTTTGATTAAAGAAATCAGTAAAAAATTTGAAAATAAATTTAAAGGCAATGCCAAAGAGCTTTTTGAAATTTTAAAAAAGTCTAATTTAAACGGCGAATGGGTTGTAGTACTGCAATCAAAAGAACAAAATTTTTTGCAAAATACTCTTTGTGAAAAAGATATTATGGATTTAGAGCTGCCTTTAAAAGCAAAAGCAAAATTATTATCAAAGTTCAATGGAAAAAATGCAAAAGAAATTTATCAAAAACTGCTTTTAAGTCAAGATTAGGTAAAATTTTAATATGATAGTTTATGGGAAGCAAATATTTTTTTATATTTTGGAATATCATAAAGACTGTATCAATAAGCTTTATTTAGCAAAAGAATGTGACAAAGCTACTTTTTCAAAAATCGCAAAATCAGGTTTTAAAATCAAAAAACTTGATTTTAAAACTGCTCAAGCTTATGCGAAAGGTGGAAATCATCAAGGTTTTTTGCTAGATATTAAAGAAAGTTCTTTTGCAAATTTAAATGAGATTAAAAAAAATGATTTTATTGTTATGCTTTATGGAATTAGCGATGTAGGAAATATAGGGGCTATCACGCGTACAGCTTATGCTTTAGGGGTTGGGGCTTTAATTTTTATTGGTGAAAAATTAGCCATGGAAGGAGTAATTCGCACAAGCAGCGGAGCGGCTCTTGATTTACCTATTGTGATAAGCAACGATGCTTTAAGTGTAATAAATGAACTAAAACAAGTGGGTTTTTATTTTTATGCGAGCGATGGCTCGGGAAAAGAAATTCACAGTGTAAAAATAAGCAATGGTAAAAAAGTTTTAGTTTTGGGTAGTGAGGGTTTTGGTTTAAGCTCTAAAATTGTAAAAAAATGCGATGAATGTGTGGGCATTGCGATGAAAAATAATTTTGATAGTCTTAATGTCAGCGCTGCTTTTGCAATACTTTGTGATAGGATGTTAAATGCTTAATTGGAAAAAAATACAAGAATTAAATTTAAAAGAAGTTGCAGCAAAAACGCAAATTGAACTTGATTTTCTTGAAGCTTTAGCAGAAAAGAATTTTGCTGTTTTAAGTCGTTTTAATGTTAAAGGTTTTGTTAAAATTTTAAGCAGAGAATACGAACTCGACTTTAGTGATTTTAATGAAGAGTATGAAGCTTATCTTAACGAAAACAATCCTACTCCACAAACAAAATCAAAAATGATAACCCCAAAACTAGATGCTTATAGTCAAAAATCCTCTAATGCTTGGCCTTTTTTGATTGTTCTTATTGTTTTAGTGATTATAGGAAGTGGAATTTATTATTTTGATACACTTAAAACTTTTTTCAAAGATGAACAAAATAATACTAGCACAACAGTTATAGATATCATAGGACAAGCACAAGAAAATTTAAAATCTTTAGGTGGAAATAATGTTGTTGTTATAGACAACAATAAAGCACAAGAAACAAATCAAACAGAGAGCGTTTTACCAAGCCAAAACATCTCGTTACAAGAAAATGATAAAAACATAAGCATAGAAAATAATATCAGTGAAAATAACACAACCTTACTCGATGAAGAAAAAAATACCCAAATCCAAGAAGACATAAATACACCAAAAACTAATTCTTTAAAAGAAGCACATTTTAAAACCTCTACCAAGATTTGGATAGGTTTGATAGATTTAAAAAGCCTTAAAAAAACAAGCTTTGTTAAAGAAAAAGATTTTAATATTTCTTTAGATAAAGATCAGTTAATTTTAACAGGAGCTGCAGCTTTAACAATATTTGATCAAGAAAATAAAGAACAAAAATTTCCTGCAGGAATTTCAAAACGTTTCTTGATTAAAGACGGAAAAATTACAAGTATTTCAGCTGCTGAATTTGCAAAATTAAATAAAGGTAAAGAATGGTAAAAAAAATTATTATTCTTACTCTTTATGTTAATATATCTTTTGCAATCTCAAGTCTTGATTTGGCAAAAAATTTAATAAACAATCCTAGTAAAAATTCTCAACTAGAATTATTATTTTCAAATAATTCTTACATAGATAATAATAGAAATTGTGATATTGCAAAAATATCTCAAATATTAAAAACCAACTCTTTAATTACCTTAACACTATCAAATCCTCAAAGTCTAAGACTAAATTTTAAAGCAAAAGCTGATGAAGTTATGTTTTTTAAAATTTTATCCGATGTTTTAACAGATGCCGGATATATATATTTTATCCCTACAGATTTGATTTTAAGAGAAGGAAATATTGACTATACCATACAAGTAGAATCTCAATATGTTTTAGATCCTGGAACGCTTTACAATCTCTTAAAAGAAAATTCTGTCTATATAAATAATATTAAGCGTATTGGGGCATATGATTATGAATATGATTTAAATTTTTCCAATGCTGTATTAAAAACCAATACAAATGTTAATTTAAATACTCCAAAATCATTAGAAAAACCCCTTAAAGACTATGTGCTTGATTTAAAAAATGCTACAAATTTGATTATTGATGCAAATGATTTAGACAATTGGTTTCCTAAAATCTTCTTTTTAGATAAAAATCTAAATCTAATTAAAGCAGTAAAAAGTGAAAATAAAAATAATCATTTTTCAGAACTTATTCCAAATGGTGCTATATATGCTATTGTAAGCGATATGTATAGTTTAGATAATATACGCAGGGGTTTAAAAATCACACTTAAAAAATAAAGGATTAAGAAATGTTTGATGAAATCCGTTTTAATACCATAGAAAGACTTCCAAATTATGTTTTCGCAGAAGTAAATGCGATAAAAATGGCAGCAAGACGTGCTGGAGAGGATATCATCGACTTTTCAATGGGAAATCCCGATGGTAAAACTCCACAACACATTATAGATAAACTTTGTGAAAGTGCTAACAAAGATAAAACCTCGGGATATTCTACATCCATGGGGATTTATAAACTTCGCTTAGCAATTTGTAATTGGTATAAAAGAAAATATAATGTCAATCTAGATCCTGAAAATGAAGTTGTAGCTACCATGGGTTCAAAAGAGGGTTTTGTAAATCTTGCAAGAGCGATTATAAATCCTGGAGATGTTGCTATTGTGCCAACTCCTGCTTATCCTATACATACTCAAGCTTTTATTATAGCAGGAGGCAATGTAGCAAAAATGCCTTTAGCTTATAATGAAAAATTTGAGCTTGATGAAAATCAATTTTTTGAAAATTTACATAAAACTTTAAATGAAAGCATCCCGCGTCCAAAATATGTCGTTGTTAATTTCCCGCATAATCCAACAACAGTAACTTGTGAGAAAAGTTTTTATGAAAGATTGATAGCAACGGCAAAAAAAGAAAGATTTTATATTATTTCAGATATTGCATATGCAGATTTAACTTATGATGACTATAAAACTCCTTCTATTTTGGAAATTGAAGGTGCAAAAGATGTAGCGGTAGAAACTTACACTCTTTCAAAATCTTACAATATGGCAGGCTGGCGTGTAGGTTTTGTAGTAGGAAATAAACGCTTAGTCAGTGCGCTTAAAAAAATAAAATCTTGGTTTGATTATGGTATGTATACGCCTATTCAAGTATCAGCTACCATAGCTTTAGATGGAGATCAAACTTGTGTGGATGAAATCCGTGCAACTTATGATAAAAGAATGCACATTTTACTTGAAGCTTTTGAAAACGCAGGCTGGAAACTTCAAAAACCAAGAGCAAGTATGTTTGTTTGGGCAAAACTCCCTGAAAGCAAAAGACATTTAAAAAGTTTAGAATTTTCAAAGCAACTTTTACAACGTGCTAGTGTTGCAGTAAGTCCTGGGGTAGGTTTTGGCGAAGCAGGTGATGAGTATGTAAGAATTGCTTTAATTGAAAATGAAAATCGCATACGCCAAGCTGCACGCAATATCAAAAAATATTTAAAAGAGTAAGTTATGAAAGTAGCAATTCTTGGTTATGGCACTGTTGGAAGTGCAGTGGTTAAATTTCTTTTAGAAAACAATAAACTTATTCGTGCGAGATGTGGGCAAAGCATAACTCCTGTGATCGCTCTTGCTAGAAGTCCTAAAAAAAACGCTTTAATTCCAATTACTCATAGCGTTGAAGAAATTTTAAATGCTGATGTAGATGTTTTTGTAGAGTTAATGGGTGGAGTGGATGAAGCTTTTAAAATAGTGAGTGAAATTTTAAAAAAGAAAAAAGCTGTTGTTACTGCAAATAAAGCTATGCTTGCTTATCATCGTTATGAACTTGAAAATTTGGCTAAAAATTTAGCCTTTGGTTATGAAGCAAGTGTGGCTGGGGGAATTCCTATTATAAAGGTTTTAAAAGAAGGTTTAAGTGCAAATAATATTTTGGCTATAAAAGGGATTTTAAATGGTACGAGTAATTATATTTTAAGTTCTATGAGTCAAAAAAATATGAGTTTTAAACAAGCCTTACAAATAGCTCAAAATTTAGGCTATGCAGAAGCTGATCCAACTTTTGACATAGAAGGACAAGATGCAGCTCATAAACTGCTTGTTTTATCAAGTATCGCTTATAATCTTAAAGCTAAACCTGAAGATATTTTGATCGAGGGTATTAGCGAAATTGCGCCTGAAGACATGTATTTTGCTAATGAGTTTGAATTTACCATAAAACTTTTAGGTATAGCCAAGGTGCGTGAAGATAAAGTAGAATTAAGAGTGCATCCTACTATGATAGATAAAGAAAAAATGCTTGCAAAAGTCGATGGAGTGATGAATGCTATAAGTATTAATGGAGATTTGTTGGGTGAAAGTTTGTATTATGGAGCAGGAGCAGGAGGAGAGGCCACTGCAAGTGCTGTGATTTCAGATCTTATGGATATAGCAAGAGATCAGGTAAAAGCACCAATGCTTGGTTTTGTGAATACTTTAGAATACGAGCTTTTAAGCAAAGATGAAATTTATACAAAATATTATTTAAGGGTGAAAGTTGAAGATAAAATAGGGGTTTTATCTAAAATCACACAATTGATGAGTGAAAATAATATTTCTATCGATAGTTTTTTACAAAAACCTAAAAAAAATGATGAAAATTACAGCACTTTATTTTTTACTACGCATTTAACTTATGAAAAAAGCATACAAAATTTGCTTGAAATTTTGCGCAAACAAGATTTTATAAAAACCAAGCCTTTTATGATGCGTATAGAATAATGGGTGTAAAAGCTTATTTAGATGGAATTTTAGGTGAAGATAAGGCTTGTAAATTTTTAAAAAAACAAGGCTTTGAAATTTTAAAAAGAAATTTCCATTCTAAATTTGGAGAAATCGATATAATAGCCAAAAAAGATGAAATTTTACATTTTATAGAGGTTAAATTTACTCAAAATGATTATGAAGTTTCTGAGCGTTTGGATAGAAAAAAACTTGAAAAAATTTTAAAAACTATAGAATTTTATCATCTTAAAAATGGAATTTCATCGGATTTTCAGATTGATCTGATTTGCATTAAAAATGATGTGATACAATTTTGCGAAAATATAAGTTTTTAAGCTGATATTTAAAAAAATAAAATACAATTAGACAAAAATTAAAGAAAGGAAAAATTATGGGAAAATATATTGAATTAACAAGTGATAATTTTGCTCAAGCAAAAGAAGGTGTAGCTTTAGTTGATTTTTGGGCTCCATGGTGCGGACCTTGTAGAATGCTTGCTCCAGTTATTGATGAACTTGCAAACGACTTTGATGGTAAAGCTAAAATTTGCAAAGTAAACACAGATGAACAAGGTGATTTAGCAGCTGAATTTGGTGTTCGCTCTATTCCTACGCTTATTTTCTTTAAAAATGGTGAAGTTGTAGATCAACTCGTTGGTGCACAATCTAAACAAGCAATTAGTGATAAACTAAACTCTTTACTATAAACTAAAGGCTAGTATAACTAGCCTTCTTCTTAAAAATTTCAAATTTATACTAAATAATAATTTTTATTAACTACTATTAAGAATAATTTTTATATCATTATTAATAATAAAATTCAATATAAAGGAAATGTAAATGTTAGATGTAGCAATCATAGGTGGAGGTCCTGCTGGACTTAGTGCCGGACTTTATGCAACTAGAGGTGGTCTTAAGAATGTAGTAATGTTTGAAAAAGGTATGCCTGGCGGACAAATTACCTCAAGTTCTGAAATAGAAAATTATCCAGGTGTAGCCCAAGTTATGGATGGAATTTCTTTTATGGCTCCTTGGAATGAACAATGTATGCGCTTTGGTTTAAAACATGAAATGGTTGGAGTAGAACAAATTTTAAAAAATAGTGATGGAAGTTTTACCATCAAATTAGAAGGTGGTAAAACAGAACTTACTAAAGCTGTGATAGTTTGTACAGGTTCAGCTCCAAAAAGAGCAGGTTTTAAAGGCGAAGATGAATTTTTTGGAAAAGGTGTAAGCACTTGTGCAACTTGTGATGGATTTTTTTATAAAAATAAAGAAGTTGCAGTTTTAGGTGGTGGAGATACGGCTTTAGAAGAAGCTTTGTATCTAGCAAATATTTGTTCTAAGGTTTATCTTATCCACCGCAGAGATGAGTTTAGAGCAGCTCCATCTACAGTAGAAAAAGTTAAGAAAAATGAAAAAATAGAACTCATTACTAGTGCAAGTGTAGATGAAGTATATGGTGATAAAATGGGTGTTACTGGTATAAAAGTAAAATTAAAAGATGGTAGTATTAGAGATTTAAATGTTCCAGGAATTTTTACTTTTGTTGGTCTTAATGTAAGAAATGAAATTTTAAAACAAGACGATGGTAAGTTTTTATGCAATATGGAAGAAGGTGGGCAAGTAAGTGTTGATCTTAAAATGCAAACTAGTGTTGCTGGACTTTTTGCCGCAGGAGATCTTAGAAAAGATGCACCTAAGCAAGTGATTTGTGCTGCAGGTGATGGAGCTGTAGCTGCATTAAGTGCTATGGCTTATATAGAAAGCTTGCATTAAGATTTTATAAAGTTGCTAAAAGCAACTTTATTTTTATTTAGCTTCCTATCACTCCACCATCAAGTTTTCTTATCATCATTACACTCGATCTTGGCGTTTTTCCATAAGGAAAAGTACTACCTTTTAAACCTTCTCCTGGATGTTGTATGCCTACAAACATTGTAGTATAATCCTCACTAAAAGCAATCCCTGTTAATTCACAAGCAATAGGTCCTGTTAAAAAGCGTCTGATTTCCCATGCCTTCGTATTCATCTTTATTAGAATAAGATCCATCTATTTGTATCCAAAGTCTTCCATCTCTATCAAATTTAAGTCCATCAGGAGAATTAAATTTATTTTCACTTGTAATATTATTTGAGCCTTTATATAAGCCTTGTTGGTTATCAGGATTTCCAGCAAGAGCAAAAATTTCCCAAGTAAAATCATCGTCTTTATGAGAATTTCTTGGCATCCATTTTAAAATTTGTCCATAAACATTTTTAGTTCTTGGATTTGCTGCATTAGGTTTTTGGCGATTTTTGTTGTTCGTTAGTGTTGCAAATACCTCTTTAGAACCACTTTGTCTATAGCTTGCTATCCATTCACATCTATCCATGGGAGTTGCACCTACAATGCTTGCGGCAAGACGCGTATTGATGAGTACTTGAGCTTGAGACTTAAAACCATTTTTTTCATCTAGGTCGTTTTTGCCATATTCTAAGGCTATCCATTTTCTCTGTCCTTTAAAATCTCCCACATTGCCGTTAAACTGTCCTACATACAAAGTGCCTTCATCTAAAATTTTACTTGTATCAGCACCTTTTTTGTATTTATGTTTGCTAACAAATTTATAAATAAATTCATTCATCTCATCATCACCCATATAAACTATAACAGAACCATCTTTTTCTACGATAATTTCTGCATTTTCATGTTTAAAACGCCCTAAAGAAGTTCTTTTAACAGGTGTGCTTTTTGCATCAAAAGGATTGATTTCCACTATCCAACCAAAACGATTGGCTTCATCGATATTTTTAGCTCAATCGAATCTTTCATCAAATTTTTCCCATCCATAAAGACTAGTTTTGTTAAATCCATAGCGCTTAAAGGCATCATTAAATTCTAGATTTTCATCTGAACTTCCAAAAAAATCGTCAAAATTTTCTTCACAGGTGATATAAGCTCCCTAAGGTATTTGTCCATTTGCATAATTTGCAAAAGTTCCATGAATAAATTTTTCATTTTTTAAAACTTCTTTTTTAGCTGCTCACTTACTTGCATTTTAGTGTTTACATCGATTCTGTGGTTATACTTAGAGTCTAAAAACAGTCCAATCATCATCTTTTTTTCGATTTCTAAGATACTCACACCCACACTAGCTTGCTCATATAAAAAAATATCTTCTTTGCTTAATTTTTACCATGATGATTAAATATGATTTCAGGATTTATATATTCATTATTAACGGCTAAAATTCCTCTGTTTTTTGAAAGTGGAAAAAATTCATACCATCATCATTATCTCCAAAAAACCAAATGAGCATTTTTAACCGCATTCATATCGATGATTTTATTTTTATCATAAGGTTTTGCTTTGCTAAAAAGTGGATCATCTCAAGAAATTAAAACCCTTGCTTCATAACCTTGTGGTGCTATAACTTTATCTTGTGTGCTTGCATCAACAACTTTAAAACCTAGAAAATCCTTATCCTTAAGCATAGCAGCACTTAAATTTGAACTTAAAAAAAAAGCCACCACAGAACCTAAAGCTGAACCTTTTAAAAACAATATTCTTTCCATTTATTTTTACTCCATTTAAAATTTAAAACAATGTCTTGAAATCAAAAGTGTTTCAAATTGGCAGAATTTATGTAAGAGTAAAAATCAAATTTTAAATCAATAAGTAAATTTAGAGATAACTAGCTTTTTAGCTAGTCATCTAAGATTAAAACCTCTTCTTCTTAACATCTTCTAAGATATTATTAGCTATATCACTTACTGTACTAGAAATAATAGCTGATTCATTAGCAATTTCAACATTATCTTTAGTAGTTTGATCAATTTGTGCTACGCTATCATTGATTTGAGTAATACCTGCAGTTTGTTCTTTAATACTTTCTGCCATATCATTGATAGATTGAACAAGTAAATTAGTATTAGCTTCTATTTCAGATAAAGACTTTTGAGTTCTCTCAGCTAGCTTTCTAACTTCATCAGCCACAACAGCAAAGCCTCTACCATGTTCTCCAGCACGAGCCGCTTCAATAGCTGCATTTAAAGCTAAAAGATTGATTTGATCTGCAATATCACCTATGATACCTGTAACATTTTTAATCTCTTCAGATTGAGTGATAACATCACTAGTTTTAACTGAAACATTTTGCATAGAAGAAGTGATCTCTTCTAAAGCTGCTGCAGTTTCTTCTAAAGATTGAGCTTGAGAATTTGAAGAAGTGGTTAAGCTTTGAACAGCAGTTTGTAATTTTCCACTTTCATTAGCTAAAGCATTAGCAAAGTCTGAACTTTGTTTTAGCATTTTAACTATTTCATCACCTAAAGCATTAGTAGTTAATTCAACACTTCCTGAAGCATTAGAGATTTTATTTCTAAAATCTAAGCTTTTGTATTCTTCAAATATTTTATGAATAACATTCATATCAGAACCTACTCTAGCTTGTAAAACATCAAGAAGTTTATTTAGAACATTTTTAAGTTCAATAAGTTGTGGGTTTCTTGGATTAGCAGTAATTCTTGCTGTTAAATTACCACCTTCTACAACTGATACGGTTTGAACTGATTCTTTAACAGCTTGATTGTCTTGTTCTAAACCTTTTTTAGTAGCAAGGATGTTTTCGTTGAT
>NZ_MJXN01000016.1:0-136055 GCF_001762815.1 Campylobacter sp. BCW_6465 | reverse complement strand
AGCTTCTTTGCTAAAATCTTTATTGCTTTCTTCTAGATACTCTTTATCTAAAATAGCACCGTATTTTAATAAAAGTAAAATCGCTCCAAAATTATTATGAGTTATTGCATAAAACATAGGTTCTTCGCCCATGCATTCTTTAGTTGCACTCATACCATTTTTAAGATATTCTAAAACAAGTTCATTGTTATGGTTGCAAATTGCGTTTATAAATCTTTTGTTAACACCTTGTCTTATGTCTGCTGATACTCTATCCATCTTTATATCCTTTTGTATTGATGAGACAAGATTAGCTTGGCTTAGCTTATTGTGTACTGTTACATCTTAGAAAGTTCTCCAATTACCACACCAATTAGCAAAAAATCTCCATTTTTATAAAATATATCTTCATATAAAGGATTTAAAGAGTGTAAAATCACTCCATCATCTTGTTTTAAAACTTGTTTTATAAAAAGTCCATCTCTAGTATTAATCACACAAATGCTTTTATTCTTAAAAGTTTTATTTCTATCTATTACACAAATACTTCCATCTTTTATAAGTGGCTCCATGCTTTCTCCATAGCAAGTGATAAACTCACACTCTTTACTACCAAAAAAGTTTAATAGTTTTTCATCCATAATAAGCTCAGAGCAATCTATTAAATCATTTATTCCACCTCCGCCTAAACTCGCATTTGTTTTATAAAGCTTTAAAATTTTATATTTATTCTCACATTCTAATTGATCTTTTGGGGAACTTCCATAGAAGAAATAATTAATGCTTATATTTCTTTCTTGTAAAAAATTGAGTATTTGTGGATAAGGAATGGAGTTTCTAAACTTCATGGAATTAAAAGTATCAGGATGGATGCCTAATTCTTTAGCTATATCTTTGGTTTTTAAATCACGCTTACCTTCACTTGCAAGTATATCTTTTAATTTTTCAATCACTTCTTGCATTTGCATTTTAAATCCTTTGATTTTAATTTCAAAGAATTTAAACATAAAATTTCAAAAAGCAATTAAAAACTTTTGATTTGAAAGATTTTTAATATAAGAGCTTGAAAAATATAACTTCAAGCTCTCTAAATTGATATTTAAAAACATCTTACTAAGCTATTTTTTAACAAGATTTCATAAAAAATTGCTTCATTACTTTTTAAGTTTTCTATGTAACTATCTTCCAAAGCTTAATGCCATAGATAGTTACATGCTATTTTTATATAAAAAGTGGTTAAACTATGATTATATAGTGTTTTATGGGGATAGTTACATCAATAAGAAAATATAAAAATACTTTAAGCAAAAATGTAACTATCCTAGAGGGTAAAAAACACTTTTGGGATATAAAATTTAAAATCAAAGCTCGTGTTTATCCATCTTTTAAACAGCATTTAATCACTTTTTTGGGACAAAACGGACATTTTGGGATATTTGGGATATTTTACGCTTTAGATTAGGAAAGATAAAAAGTCATTTTTGTAAGCTTTAAAATCCTATTATTTGGGATTTTTGCTAAAATTATTTAGGGATAGTTACATGTTCTTTTTAAAATACCCCTTACAGCTGCACTTAAGGTATCAAATTCAGTTTGAGTTTGAAAAAACATTCTACCTCTAATTTTATTTGATTTTCCTTGTGAAGCTTGATGCGAATGCGTAAGTTCTGCTGCCTTTAAAACAGCACCGCCACCTATAGTGCTAGCTGCTACTACAGAACCACCTAGAAGCCCTAGTTTAAAAAAGCTTCTGCGATCAATAATATTGTCTTGCATTACTTCTCCTTGATAATAATTTAAACAAGACTATATTAGTCCTATTAATATAAATTTAACTTTAAAAAGCGATAAATTTTGTGTTATTCTTAATTTTATTTAAGTATATCTTTGAAAGTAATGAAAATAGAACTTTTAATAAAGCTCTATATCTTTAGAATTAAGTTCTTTATAAGTTGCACAAGCTTCTTGATGTTTTTGATCACAAGCCATACCAAAATATCTTTTTGCCTTTGTTAGATCTTGTTTTTCTAGTTGATTATAGCGTCCTAACAAATAACAAGCCTCACTAAAACCTAAAGTGCAAGATTTAGAATAAAAAGCAAGGGCAGATTTTACACTTGCCTTAACAAGCTCTCCTTTATCATATAAAGATCCTAACTGATAACAAGCTCTTGCATTTTTTAAATCACAAGATCTTTTATAAAAACTTGAAGCCATTTGTCCATCTTTTTCTTTTTCATAAAATAAAGCTATATTATTACAACTTAACGATTCTCCTAAAGCACAAGCTTTATTAAAAGCCAAAAGAGCTTCATTTTTATAACCTTGATTTTGCAAAAGCAAAGCCATATTAGAACACGCATTTGCTAAACCCAATTTACAAGCTTTATCATAAAATTTATAAGCTTGATTTAAATCCTTACTCACACCCTTAGCACTCTCATGCATAAAAGCTAAAGAAAAACAAGCTTTAGAAATATCTTTTTCGCAAAGATTCTTAAAAATTTCATAAGCTTTATCAAATTTATTTGCCTCGTAAAGTTTTAAACCCTCTTCTAGCTCACTTAATGCAAATAATGAATTAAAAAATAAAAATAAAGCTAAAAATATTCTCATCAATCTTCCTTTATATTTTCTCTAACATTTAAAATCTGTGCTCTTCTTTTTTGAAGTTCTGCTTTTTTAAGATCTAAAAATTTATTTTTTTCTTGGATTAAATTTTGACTTTGTTCTAAGAAATTTTTTGCAATTTTTATCAGAATAGGCTTATTAATAAGCAAAGCTTCAAACTCATAAACATTTAATTCATTTAAAACTCTTTCATAAATTTCGCTTTTTTTAGGATAAAAAAGTACAAATTCAGAACTATCAAGCTCATAAAGAACACGGCTTTCATTGATTTTACGACTAAAAAATGCAAGGCTTAGTTTTGTAGCATTTTCATAATTTGTAAAAGCCTTAAGATTTAATTTTTCAAAAAATAAATCAAGCTCTAAAATACTTTTAAATAAAAGCTCTTTAAAATCTTTCAAAAAGTACTCATCGCTTGCATTACAAAAAGCTCTTAATTCACTAAAATTTTTATCACTTTGGAAAATGTGATCTTTTTGTATGTTTGAAAATTCTGCTTTAAAAAGCAAAATTTCTCTTTCAAGTATGTTTATAAAATCTTTTAATTTCATCTTGATTTCTTCAAAAGATTTATAAAGTTCATTTTTGATTTTTTTAAACTCTTTACTCATCACATCACTATTATAAAACATCGCCAAAAAAGCATCGTCGCTTGAAATATAAGGCGCTTTATAATCATATCTTGTGTATAAATCTTTCTTTAAAAATCCTTTGCTTTCTTTGTAAAAATAAGCATCTTTTTCCTTAACACTTGCAAAAATTTCACTAGAAATTCTTTCGCTAATGCTTTTAAGCTGTTCTAAAATCTGATGGTTTAAAATTTCAATCTCTTTTAAAAAATTTTCATACGCTAAAAGTAAATGCTTTTCATAACTTTGAAATTGATTTAATAAACGATCAAAAATACCTACAAAAAGTTGGTTTTCATCTTCTAAAATTTCGCATAAATTTAAAATTTTTCTTTTAACAAATTTTTCTTTTAAAGCTGTTGTATCTAGCTGAGTTAAAAAATCAAGCAAAGATTGAAAATTAGATTTTTCATAGCTTTGCTCATCTTTGGCTTCTTTGCAAGAAATAGCAATAAGCTCATTAAAATATTTTAAAAACACACTTTTTGCATAATTTAAAACATTATCTAGCTCTTCTGTGTTTAATTTATCTTTTTGATTTAATACACAAATGCTATTTTCTCCTAAAAGTTCTAAATTTGCTTTTATGGCATCTTCTTCACTTTTTTTACCCGCATTATCAATCAAACTTAACCAAATCGCCCCATGAATATTTTTAAGCTCATCAAGAGTTGTTAAAGTATCATTTTCATTTGCATTTAAACCTGGAGTATCTACAAGAGTGATTTTTTCAAGTAAAGGAATGGGTGCAAAAATATGCAAACTTTTTGCGTGTTTTACTTCATTTCTTTGATCCGTATAAAAGGCTAATTTTTCTATATTTGTGATAATATCACTTCCATCTTCAAATTCTACTCTTAAAAAATATTCTTTTGCATAGCGTAAAAAAGTAGGTTTAAAAGTAACAGGAACAACACCCGTAGGCAAACAATCACACCCTAAGATCAAATTTAGCAAACTTGATTTACCACTTGAAAACTGCCCTATAATAGCGATATTAACATTCTTATCCAAAGAAAACACAAGCTCTTTTAATTCATTTTCTAAAGCATAACTTGCGTGCATAAAAGGCTCGTTAAGTTCCTTGCAAAGCTCTTGAATACGCCCTTTAAAGCTATCATCAAAACTCACACTATAAGTATTTTCATAGGCTTTTATAAAATCATTTAAAAGATTAATCTGCATTTAAAAGCCCCATTTCAAGTTGTTTTAATTTTTCAATTTTTTCTAAATTTTCTTCAAAAGAATTTAAAATATTAATATCTTGATTTTTCAGACTCTGTAAAACTTTTTCAAGACTTTCTAATTTTGATTTTTGATTTTTTTCATAATGTTTTAATTTATCATTTAAAAACTCAAAAAATGCTTCATTGATATTTAAAGAGTTTAAAATTTCGCTCATTTTAAATTCTTTAAAAGTATCAAAAATAACCGTATCTAAATTCGTTTCAAGCTCATATAAATCTGATTTTAGATTGCTTAATTTTTCAATTTTCAATCTTAAAAGTGCAAATTTTTCGCTTTGAAAAATACTATCTATATTTTTTGAAATTCCATCTTTAAAACCTTCAAAACCATTATCAAAATCATCTTTTAAAAAATCATATTTTAAAGATAAATTTGTTTTAAGCTCCTCGATTTTTTTAATATTTTCAAATTTAATTTCTCTTAAAATATCATTAATTCCATCTTTTGTAGTAATATCAACTATATTTAAAATACGAGAAAGATTAAGCTTTTGTGCATTATTTTTCAGATATTTAAACTCATCTATCAAGCGTTCTTTTAATTTTTTAGCCAAAAGTAAAACAAGATTATCTATGCCACTATCTATATTTTTAAGTTTTGCAATGGAATTTGAAATTTCATCTTGTGCTTCTTTTAACAAGGTATTTTGCTTTTGAAGTTCAAGTAAAAGCTTTTGATTTTCTTCACTTACACCTTGTTTATTCTCCTTAATAAGACGATTTTGCATTTCATATTCGCTTAGAATATTTTTAAGCTCTAAATGTAATTCTTTTTTGTAAGCTCTTAAGGCAATCTTACTTTTTTCTCCTGCATAAAGCTCGTTAAAAAGATAGTTTTCAAATTCTTGCATACCACTTTTTTGCAAACTTTCCTTAGGCGCTAAACCCTTATAAAAATCACTTGCCATTTTAGCACTCACACATAAAAAATCAATCTTTTCCACCAAATTTTCATCTAAATCCACAAGTCTTGATTTTAAGCTTTCTTTGGTATAAACAATGACTTCTTCTAAATCCTTTTTGCTTAACAAATCCGCTTTAGTTAAAACAATTAAAAACTTACTCAGCCTTGAGTTTAAAAGACAATGCACCAAAAAGTCCGCATCCTTTTGAGTCAAGCTTTGAGAAGCATTCATTAAATGAATTAAAAAATCACTTTCTCTAAGATACTCATTTGTAACAATTTCTCTTTGAACTACAACATCATCAAGCCCTGGAGTATCAACTATAGAAATATTATTTTTTAAAAAATCTAAATGACTTTTAATTTCTATTTTTTTAATTAAAGCTGAAATTTTATTTTTAGCTGAACTGAAATTTTTAAGCTCACAAAGTGCGATATTTTGTATTAAAGGTTTATCTTTGATAAAATCCTCTATATTTACACTCTTATCCAGCTTGTCAATAAATTCTTTTAAATCTGCATTAAAGTGCGAACTTTCAAGTATATTTTGCCATTCTTTTTTATCCCAAAAATATATCCTTGCTTCTTCACTCTTACCATAGCTTAATACTGTTAAATTAGCTGTTTCAGGTATGTTTGAAACCCCTAAAAAATCTTCTTTTAAAAGAGCATTTAAAAGACTTGATTTTCCTGCATTCATCACGCCAGTGATGGCTATATTAAACTCTAAATTTTGAATTTTTTCCAAAGTTTTTTGAAGTCTTGATTTTAAATTTTCATCAAAACTTAGCTTTTGAAGCTCCAAATTAATGGCGTTTAATTCTTTAAAATCATTTTGAAATAAAGCTTTTTGATCTATACTTTGAACTTTTTCTTGTGAAATAAAATCAAATATTTCAGTATTTTTTGAAATTTTTTCTAAAATTTTTAGAGCCTTAAGCAAATCTTGCTTTGAAATAAAACCTGATTTAAAAAGATTTAAAATACAAATTTGAGCATTTTGTATACTAAAAATATCCACTCTTAAATCAATTTTTTTGCAAAGCTCTTGAAATTCTTTTAAGAGAAAATATCTTTCATAATTGTCTTTATTGACACTTAAAATAATCGCACACTCGGCCGTATCAAGTTTGCTTTTATTTTGAAATTTAGCATCAAAATTTAAAAATTGGAGTTCATTTTGCCAAATTTTTTGGAATAATTCTTTCATAATCTTCCCCTTAAAAAGGGGAAAGATTTATTTATTTCTTTGAGCCACAAGTTGTCTTCTCATATAAGCAATTTTACTTTGCAAAGGTAATTCTTTAGGGCAATTATCTTCACAAGCAAGCAATGACATACAACCAAAAACACCATCATCATCGCCCACTAATTCATAAAAATCTTCCACACTTCTATGGTCATGCGGATCTTGTAAATATCTAGCTGTTCTTAAAAGTCCTGTAGCAGCTATGAAATTTGGACGCATAAGTTTAGTTGCACAAGAAGCTACACAAATTCCACACTCTATACAACGATCAAGTTCAAAAGTTTCATCCGCAACCTCTGGCTCAATGCGTTCTTCAAGTTTAGAAATATCAGTTTCTTTTTCATTATGCACCCAGCTTTCAACACGCTTACACATGTCTTCAAACCACTCGCCTGTATTCACGCTTAAATCTTTAATATGTCTAAATGCAGGCATAGGCATAAGCTCTATCACTCCATCAGGATAATCTTTAGTTAAAGTTTTGCAAGCAAGTTTTGGCACTCCATTAATCATCATTGCACAAGATCCGCAAATCCCTGCACGACAAACAAAGTCAAAACTCAGATCCGCATCCATTTTTTCACGGATCAAAGTCAAACATACAAAAACTGTCATAAAAGGAGTTTCTTCAAGCTCATAAGTCACAAAATGTGGTTTAGAAATTTTGCTTAAAGGATTATATTTAAATGCCTTTATTGTCAATTTTCTACTCATAATCAACTCCTATTCTTTGGTTTGGTGCTTTATATTTAGCTTGCAATTCATAAGGCATTAAAGCGTTTTGAATTTCATAACGACCTTTGCCTTCAGCTTCCATTTTTTCACGGATAGCATCCACTTCAGCTTGGCGTTTTTCACTTAAAGGATTTTCTATAATATTTCCTTTAGCTCCATATCCACGGAATGCTGGTGGAATTTCCATTTTCATAATATCAAGCTCTTCGTATTCTATGCGTGGTAAGGTTTCGCCTTCTACCCAAAAAGTATTGGTTCTTTTCATCCAATTTAAATCATCTCTTTTTGGATAATCTTCCCTATAATGCGCCCCACGACTTTCTGTTCTTAAAAGCGCTCCATAAGCTACGCAAAGTGCTATTTTTAACATTCTTGGCACTCTATACGCTTCTTCAAGCTCTGGATTTGCACAATCAAGTTCTTTACAATGTACTTTAACGTCTTGAGAATCTTTATAAAGTTTTTCAAGTTCATCTACTGCTTCTTTCAAACCTTCACCTGTTCTAAAGATGGCCACCTTATCCCACATGATTTCTTTCATTCTGTTTTTGATTTCAAAAACATTATGTTTACCTTCTTTATCTACTAAAGATTTTAAATATTGATACTCTTTAGTTAAGAAGTCTTTTACTACATTTGTGTCAATTACTTCACCATTATTTTTACAATAATCTGCAAAATAATCTCCCACTATCATACCTGCTACAACAGTTTCAGCACATGAATTTCCACCTAAACGATTAAATCCGTGCATATCCCAGCAAGCTGCTTCTCCACAAGCAAAAAGTCCGTTTAACCATTGACTTTCACCCGTTGGTTTAGTTCTAATTCCACCCATAGAATAATGCTGCATTGGAAGAACTGGCGCCCAACCTTTTGGACCCTCATCTGCTGGATCAATACCATTAAAAGTTTTACAAATATCTTGTACATCGCGGAGATTTTTTTCCACATGAGCTCTTCCAAGTATAGAAATATCAAGCCATAAATGATCCCCATAAGGGCTTTTTACACCTTTGCCTTTACGAATATGTTCCATCATTCTACGACTTACCACATCACGGCTTGCAAGTTCTTTTTTCTCTGGTTCATAATCAGGCATAAAACGATATCCATCCACATCGCGTAAAATTCCACCATCACCACGACAGCCCTCAGTAAGCAAAATACCGCTTGGCACAATAGGAGTTGGATGAAATTGCACTGCTTCCATATTTGAAAGTCTGCAAAGCCCTGTTTCAAGAGCGATGGCTGCACCCGTTCCTTCGCAAATTACCGCATTTGTAGTTTGTTTATAAATTCTACCATAGCCCCCTGTTGCTATCATGGTTCCTCTTGCAATATAAGCAATGAGTTGTCCATTAGTTAAATCTCTAGCAATTACACCTAAGCATTTTTTACCATCATGGATGATTCTTACCGCTTCCATTCTATCGATGATCTTTACTTGGTGCTTAATGGCTTCATTTGCTACACCATAAAGCATACAATGCCCTGTTGCATCTGCGATATAGCAAGTTCTCCATTTTTTAGTTCCACCAAAATCTCTAGCATTAATAAGCCCGTGCGCTTCTTCTTTTTCTTCAATCACAGTTTTTTGTGCATTGATTACAACAGTTCTTGGACCTTTAGTAACTCTAGTCCAAGGCACACCCCAAGCCGCAAGCTCACGCACTGCTTTTGGCGCAGTTTGAGCAAACATTCTTGCTACTTCTTGATCACAGCCCCAATCACTTCCTTTTACTGTATCTGCAAAGTGAAGATCTTCATTATCACCCTCACCTTTTGCCCCATTTGCTAAACTTGCCTGCATACCTCCTTGCACCGCTGCAGAGTGAGAACGCTTCACTGGACAAATACTTAAAAGTGTTACACTTTGACCACTCTTTGCTACTTCAATAGCCGCTCTAAGACCTGCTAATCCTCCGCCTATTACTAAAGCATCACTATATTGTATATTCATAATTTGCTCCATTGTAGTTTTTTATCATCGCAGTAGTTTGGGTTTGATTTTGGTAGTTTTCATAACCTATTTTTATAAATGCTGCAAGACTTAACACACCTAAAACTAGGAAGAAAATACTGATTATCCATTTAGCAGTTTTAAGCTTTTTGCGACTTTCTTTTACATTTTTTCCTTCAAACCAACCCCATTTAACACAAAGTCTATAAAGCCCTATACTTCCATGAAGTTCAACACAGACTAAAAGAACAGCATAAAAAAGCCACATAAAATGACTTACAACCCTATCTCCTGACATATCGCCGCTGATTTTATCTGCATTGGTTACAATAAAAATAAGATGAGCAGAACCTAAGAAAAACATAATAAAACCTGTAAAAGCTTGAACCCACCATAACGAAGTATCGCTGTGATTCATTTTTTTACTGTGTGTTCTTAGTATTTGATACTGACGGTAATTAATAGGAAATTTTCTCATTGCAAGTAAAGCATGAACGAAAAAAACCACTAAAACACAGGCGGCTAAAAATGAAGTAAGATAACTCATAACAGGATTATCGTAAACAAATTTTAATTCTAAAAAATGCACTACAGAATTAAAAAAATCCTCACTGACTAAAATTGTAGAAACAAAAAGCATATGCACCCACATAAAAAGACCTAAAAAAAGCCCTGAAGCACTTTGGATAAAGTCTAATTTCGCAGGCATTTTACTTTTTTTGCCCTCAATGCTCTTACCCAAATAACCTTCGATAAGCTCACGCATCTTTACTCCTTTGTAAAAAGAAATTAAAAAAATCCATTTCATTATATTACAAAAGTCTTTAAGATAGATTAAATATTTACTTTTTTAAACTTTATACAAATATAAACTAACAAAGCTGTTATAAACATTATAAAACTTAAAATTTGTCCCATACTCATACCCCATAAAACAAAACCTATACCAAAATCAGGCTCGCGATAAAATTCACATATAAATCTTGCCAATGAATAAGCACCAGCATACACAAGAATCAATTCCCCTTGAAAGCTTTGCTTAAATCTTGCTAAATAAACTATAATAAAAACAACAATACCTTCTAAAAATGCTTCATAAAGTTGCGATGGATGGCGCAATACTCCATCAACATAAATTCCCCAAGGCACATTTGTAATGCGACCAAAAAGCTCTTGATTTAAAAAATTTCCTATACGACCAAAAACATAAGCCAATGGAACACTTAAAGCAACCAAATCAAGAAAAATCCAAGGATTTGTTTTATATTTTTTACAAAACAATAAAGTAGCTATCAAAAATCCTATAATTGCTCCATGATAACTCATACCTCGAATACCTACAAATTCACCATTAATATAAGGATTAAAAATTTGCCAAGGATGAGTAATATAATACATAGTATTTGCATCATAAATCAAAATATATCCAAGCCTTGCACCTAAAATAACCCCTATTTCAACCCATATAAAATAACTATCCAAATGTTTTTCATTAATGTCTAGTTGAAATTTTCTTACAAAAAATTTAGCCAAAAGCAAAGCCAAAAGCAAAGCTATAACATACATAATGCCATACCAATGCACCTTTAAACCAAAGATGCTAAAAGCTATAACATTAAAATTTGAATAAATATGCTGCCAAAATTCCATATATCTTTCCTAATTTTCTTTTATAAAAATATAACAAAAAAACTTTAACTTGCTATAATTAACACAAACACATTAAATAAAGGTAAAAAATGAAAAAATATATTTTACTTGCTAGTAGTATGTTAATTTTAGCAGCTTGTGGGGGTACAAGCAGTAATTTTGTCAATGTTTCTATGCCAAATTTTAAACCCCAAGTTCCAACAAAGGTTGAACCTATTGATTCTGGAGTAAGCATTGCTCTTGAGCCTATTAATATAGAACAAAATAACAATTATTCTGATTATTTTGAAAATTCAGTGCTTAAAATTCGCATAGAAAAAGAAATTGATCTTTTAAAACGAAATTTAGAAGAGCAGATCAAAACCATCGCTCAACTAAAAGGCTATAAAATAGTTACTACTAATCCAGACTACACTCTTAAAAGTTCAATCAGTATTTATACGGAAGAAAAAAATGCACAAAAAACAAGCAATTTTATGAGTGGAGATTATGTAAAATCCAATTTAGGTATAAATTTTAAAGGTAAAATAGATTTTATAGATGCACACAATCCACAAAATTCAACCAATCTTTCAAGTAGTACTAAACTAGATTCTTTAGTTGCGCTTAACTATCCTATTAAAAATGATGATGGGGTTAATATGTTTAAAACTACTATCTCCACCGTACCAACTCAACTTAATAAAGGTTTAGAGCAACCTGCTTTTGAAATTGATAAAAGTTTTTTAGCTTTTTATAAAAATACATTAAATACACTTTATAACAATCTACCAAAAGCAACAGACATAGGCAAAACTATACCTAATACAAACAGTGGTTTTAATAGTTTTGATGGCGATGCTACCTTTGAAGAAAGCTTACCTCAAACAAATTCTAATCAAAATAATACAATTGAAAACACGCCTACACAAAATATTCCTACAAATCCATCTTCAACAAATCAAAATAATCAAAGTAAAAATCAAGATGGGGTAGAAATATTTGAATGATAAAACTTGTGAGAAAATTAAACTTTCTCACACAAAAAATAAGATTTTCTTATACAAAAAAATAACTATCATTCTACTTTAAAATCAATGCCTGTTGCATTGCATTTTTTATCATCTCTCTTTTATCTCGTATTTCAAAAAAAAGCTCAAAAGCAAAAACCCCTTGCCATAAAAGCATATCAAGTCCATCTTTAATTTTTAAATGATACTCTTTACACAATCTATAAAAAGGTGTTTCTCTGCCATAAATTACCTCAAAAGCAAATTTAGCTTTAGGTAAAATTCTATCTAAAAGCTCTCTATCACAAGGTAAATTTTCATCTTTTAATCCAGCAGAAGTTGAATTTATAACCAAATCAAAGTCAAAATCTTGCAAGTTTTTATAAAGATAAGTTGGATAAGCTAAAAAATCTTTAAATCTTTCTTTACTACGATTAGCTATATACACTTCTACGCCTTTTTGTTTTAATGCATAAGCAAGCGCCAAAGCTGTACCTCCAGCACCTAAAATCAAAGCTTTTTTTATATTATCAAAATCCTTAATAGCTTCTAAAAAACCTAAAGCATCAGTATTATAAGCGTAAATTTTATCTTCTTTTAAGCATAAAGTATTTGCAGAGCCAATATTTCTAGCAAAATCATCCTTCACATCAGCAATATCTAAAGCTTTTTCCTTAAAAGGCAAAGTAATATTAGCTCCACTAAGTCCTAATTTAAAAAAATCTTCTCTTAAACAGTTAGCATTTCTTAAATGATAGCGTGTATAAATGCTATCAAGTCCTAAGGCTTTGATAGCATTATTATGCATTCTAGGCGATTTAGAGTGAGAAATAGGATCGCCTATAACTGCTAAAAATTTCATTTTAAAGTAAAAGAAAAAGCATCTTTTGCAATATCCTTACGGATTTTAGCAAGTTCTGCTGCAATATCTGCCTTTTCAAATGGTCCTATTAAAACCTTAGTAATTTCTTTACCTCCAACTGTAGTTTTATAAAGTTTATAATCATAACCTTTTTGTTTTACAGAAGCAAGTTCTTTTGATTTTTGATCCAAATTACTTACTGAGAAAATTTGCACATAAATACCCGATGCTAAACCACTTGGATGTACAGGTTTAGCATCAACATTTTTAAATAAATCATTTGCATTTTGTTCTTTTTTAGGGGTTTGTTTTGCACTTTCTTTTTTTACAGCTGTTTGTTTTTTTGCTTCTTCTTTAGGTTTTGCAGTTTGTTTTACTTCTTGTTTGGGAGCACTTGCTTGCGGAGTAGTATTTTCTGAAGTAGTTGCTGTTGGTTCTGCTGGAACTTCTTGATCAGGCATAGCAAAATTTGTACTATCATTGTTATTTGAACTAGAGGTTGTTGTATTTTGAGTTGTATTTTGTTCATCTTGAAATTGTTTTCTTAATGCCTCAAATTGATCTTCTGCTGAAGTATTATCTGTAATTGGCATACTTTCAAAAGAAGTATCATTGTTATTGTCTTGAGTTGCTATAGGTTCACTTGGTAATACACTTTGATTTTGCGTATTTTCATCACCACTACCATTAATAAGTTTCATAACTATCATGATAGCTAAAAACAAAATAACTAAAGCAATAACTCGTAAAAGAATTTTTTTTACTTTTTCACTTTTATTACTTTTTTCTAAAATAATATCATCAAATTCATTTTTTTGATTTTCCATAATTTGTCCTTTCTTACATGTGCTTAGACCAAGAACTTCCTCGTTCTTTTTGATAAACCTCATAAGGCAATATTAAAATATTAAATTCCCTAGGTACATCCATACTAGGAAACACCTTCCATTCTACTGGCATTTTACTTGCAAACATCATTGAAAGTTTAGATGCTAAAGAATAACCTTCGTTTAACGCCGTGTGTCCTTTGTGAATATAAAGATGTAAATGTCCTGGAGTTTTAGTCTTATAGGCTGTGAAATTTATAAAACCTTCCTCTCTTAAAATAAGTTGTGCACGGTGATAAAATCTTTCAGCATTAAAACCATTATAATCAAAGACAATATTTTCTACTTTATTATCTTTTGTTATTAAATCATGAGCGACAACAATTTTTTTAGCAGCGTGTTCTCTCATGACATTTAAATTTAAAGGAGCATCAACTCTTTCAAATTTATCAAAAAATAAGCGACCTCTATGTGTAATTTTATTTACAATTTTATCGCGTCTTATATAATAATGATCGCCAATTATTTTAATTAGCGACATATCCATTGGTGAAATCAAAACATAGCCCTTTCATAAATAATAAAATTACTTGCAAGTTTTTTTAATTCTTGTTTAATATTCTTTTGTAATTTTTCATTATTAATATCATCTAAAATATCTGCAATATAATTTGACACAATTTCCATTTCTTTTTCTTTAAAACCTCTGGCAGTAAGGGCTGGAGTTCCAAGTCTTAATCCACTTGTGATAAAAGGACTTCTAATCTCTCCTGGAACGGTATTTTTATTTGCGGTAATTCCTGCATTTCCAAGAGCTAAATCTGCATCTTTTCCACTAAATTCACGATCTAAAAAACTCATTAAAACAAGGTGATTATCCGTTCCATCGCTAACAAGTTTAAATTTTCTATCCATTAAAACATTAGCTAAAACTTGAGCATTGGTTCTTACTTGTTTTGCATAAACTTTCCACTCATCGCTAAGATTAAATTTAAATCCTACTGCTTTTGCAGCAATTACATGCATCAAAGGACCACCTTGAATACCTGGAAAAATGGCAGAATTAATTTTTTTAGCAAGCTCTTCATCATTTGTCATAATAATACCACCTCTTGGGCCACGCAAAGTTTTATGCGTAGTTGAGCTTACTACATGAGCGTGTGGAAAAGGACTTGGATGCTCACCTGCCACAACAAGACCTGCAATATGTGCTATATCAGCAAAAAGATAGGCGCCTACTTCATCAGCGATTTCTCTAAATTTAGCAAAATCAATCACTCTTGCATAAGCACTAGCTCCACAAACTATAAGTTTTGGTTTTTCTTTTTTAGCAATTTCTCTTACTTTTTCATAATCAATTCTTCCATCAAGTTCTACGCCGTAAAAACAACTTTCGTACATTTTACCTGAAGAACTTACTTTTGCACCATGAGTCAAATGTCCACCATGACTTAAATCCATTCCTAAAATTTTATCACCTGGATTAATCAAAGCCGCATAAACACCTTGATTAGCTTGAGAACCTGAATTAGGCTGAACATTAGCAAATTTACAATTAAAAAGTTTTTTACATCTTTCAATAGCTAAAGTTTCAATCTCATCAACAAATTCGCAACCACCATAATATCTTTTACCTGGATAACCTTCTGCGTATTTGTTTGTCAAGATACTTCCCATAACTTCCATTACTTCAGGTAAAGTGAAATTTTCACTCGCTATCATTTCAAGACCTTCACATTGACGCTCTAACTCTTTGTTTGTCAAATCAAAAATTTCTTTATCAAACATTTCTAAACTCATTCTTTCTCCTTTAGTTCTGATTTTAATGGACGCATTGCAGGAAACAATATCACATCTCGAATAGATTTTTTATTTGTCAAAAGCATAACAAGTCTATCTATGCCTATACCTTGCCCTGCCGTTGGAGGCATTCCATAACCCAAAGCATTTACAAAATCTTCATCCATTTCACAAGCCTCTTCATCGCCTGCATTTTTAGCTTCAATTTGTTTTAAAAATCTCTCATATTGATCAAGCGGATCATTAAGCTCATTAAAACCATTTGCCAATTCTCTTCCGCAAATAAACAGCTCAAATCTCTCAGCAATCTGAGAATCCTCATCACTACGTCTTGATAAAGGACTTATGGAAATAGGAAAATCGATCACAAAAGTAGGATTGATCAATTTTTCTTCCACATAATTATCAAAAAGTTCAGCTTGTAAATGTC
This sequence comes from Campylobacter sp. BCW_6465, assembly GCF_001762815.1. Taxonomy (NCBI): domain Bacteria; kingdom Pseudomonadati; phylum Campylobacterota; class Epsilonproteobacteria; order Campylobacterales; family Campylobacteraceae; genus Campylobacter; species Campylobacter sp. BCW_6465. The sequence continues at coordinate 120,160 of NZ_MJXN01000016.1, read as the reverse complement.
CAAGTTCAAGCTTTTCATTCGCTTCAAAACCATCAGCTTTTAATTTAGTAAGAATTTTTTCCTTATCTTCGATTAAATCCCCATCTAAACCACCATATTTACAAAGTGCATCTTTATAGGTTATTCTTTCAAAAGGTTTGGAAAAATCTATCATTTTTCCATCAAATTCTATTGTTTTTCCCAAATTAAGTTTATCCAAAAGTAAAGCAAAAAGTTCTTCAGTTAAATCCATTAAATCTTTATAATTATGATAAGCCCAATAAAATTCTATAGTTGTAAATTCGGGATTATGAGTTAAATCCATACCTTCGTTTCTAAAACAACGATTGATTTCAAAAACCGCCTCAAAACCACCCACTATAAGTCTTTTAAGATAAAGTTCTGGAGCAATTCTTAAAAATCTTTCTACACCTAAAGAATTATGAAAAGTTACAAAAGGCTTAGCGTTTGCTCCACCTGCAATCGGATGCATCATAGGAGTTTCTACTTCTAAAAAGCCTTTATTTTCAAAAAAATGACGAATCAAACTCACCACCTTAGAACGCACTAAAAAATCTTTTCTAACTTCGGCATTCATTATCATATCAACATAACGTTTGCGATATCTTTGCTCAATATCTGTTAATCCATGATATTTTTCAGGTAAAGGAACAATAGCTTTTGTAGCGAGTTTTACTTCACTTGCATGCAAACTAAACTCACCTGTTTTAGTTACAAAAGGAAAACCTTTAATCAAAACAATATCACCCACCTCTAAATTCTTTTTTAAAATCGTATAAAGTTCTTCGCCTACGCTATCTTTACTAAAATAAATTTGTAAATTTGTATCCTCATCTTCAATGTTTGCAAAAATCGATTTCCCAGCTATACGCAAAAGTTTCAAACGTCCTGCAACAACAGCATTGATATTTTCATCCCTTTTTTCAACTTGCTCTAAAATATAAGAAAATTTATCCTTAAAAGTCTTTAAAGACATTTCTTTTTCTAAAAAATGAGGATAAGGATTGATCCCTAAATTTTTTAATTCCTTAGCTTTTTCTATTCTTTGCTGCTCTAAAATATTATCAAACATTTATATTTTTACCTTTGCTTTTTGATTATTACAATCACCACAAACACCATAAAGCTGCATCAAATGCCCTGTAAGTTTAAAACCATGTTCTTTTGCAATCAAGGCTTGCTGTCTTTCTATAATAGGATTTTCAAACTCTATAATTTTTCCGCAATTTTTACATATCATATGATCATGGTGAGGTTTATTGGCAAGCTCGTATTTTTTACCTGCCGAACCAAAAGAAATGGAAGTTACCATTTCTGCTTCTTCAAGCAAATTTAAAGTACGATAAACAGTTGCAATTCCTACATTTAAATCAGGTTCAGCTTGTTTGATTTCCATATATAAACTTTCGGGTGTGTAATGAGTATCACTGTGATAAAGAGTTTTTAAAAGCACTTCTCTTTGCTTGGTATATTTAAGTCCGCCTTGTCTTAATATTTTTTTAAATCTCTCAAGTAAAACATCATATTCCACATTTTCTATCAGCATATCACTCCCCTTTTTGAGTATTGTTTAAATCACTTACAATATCTTGCAACTTTTCACTAGCATGATCTAGACTATTTTCTGTTAAAGGTTGATTCATAATAAAAGATCCCGTTTCTTTAAGTAAATTTAAAGTATAGCTATTTTTAGCAAAATTATCTAATTTATCATTTAAAAAATCGATTCTTGCTACACAAAAAACCAAAATTGCAAAAATTAAAAAGATTTTTGCCCCACCAAATATAAAGCCACCAATACGATCTAAAAAACCTAGGCCACTTAATTTGATCAACTTAGAAAGAAAATTACCCACCAATAAACAAACTATCCAAAAAATAATTAATATGGCCAAAAATCCAGCAAATCCAGCTAAGCTTTGATTTTCTATCTTATAAAAAGTACTTTGTATAAATTCAGCTGCTTGAGTTGCATATTTTGAAGCAATAAAAACACCACCAATAATACCCAAAAGCCCAAAAATTTCTTTTATCAAACCATTGATAATACCCTTAAGCCCTAAAAGCAAGGTAAATCCTAAAATAAAAGCATCAAACCAATAAAAATTCATTTCAATCACTCTCTGATTTTTTTTGTTTTAAATTTATTCTACAAATAAGCACTAAATGCTAAGTTAATCATTCTATGATTTTAGGAACAACAAAAAAATGTTCTTGTTTTTTTGGAGCACAATCCAAAACCTCATCAATAACATTGCTATTTCTTATCTCATCAATCCTCAAAGGAGCTCCACCTTTTATAGTACTCACAGTAATCTCTTGGGAATCTAAATCAAGTTCGTTTAATTTTTCAACAAAATTCACAATTTCACTTAACTGTACAATGGTTTCATTTCTGTTTTTTGTTATTTGTAAAGCACTTAATTTTTCAAGCTTGCTTAATAATTTCTCATCTATTTGCATTTCTTAAACCTTAATAAAAAAGTTAAAATTTTGAAAATTATATCATAAAAAGCTTTAAATTGTTTAGGATATTTTGCAATTTATATGATACAATACCATAATTTTTCTATACAAAAATAAAAATATTTTTTCAAGGATAAATTTTGGGACTAAAAGATAATTTAAAAGCTGTTAAAAATGAACTTAACACAGAAGAACAATTTATAGAAAATTTTATCAAAGGAGAGAGATTTATACGCAAGTATAAATTTTATATATCTGCTGTTGTGATAATTTTAGTTGCTTGGTTTGCTGGAAATTTTATAATCTCAAAAATAAACGATTATAAAACAAAAGAAGCAAATGAAATTTATGCCAATCTAATACAAGATCCTAGCAATAAAAATCTTTTAGAACAACTTAAAAATAAAAATACTAATCTTTACGCTATCTTTTTACTAAAAGAAAATATTAATGATTTTAATAATACAACTCTCCAAAATGAACTAAAACAAATTTATAATAATGCTCAAACAAACACTTTACTTAAAAATATTATCGCATTATCTTTAGGGGATAAATCGATATTTTTAAAAAATTATGATAAATTATTAGAAGCTTACAAACTTTTAGAGCAAAATAAAATCGAAGAAGCTAATGTTTTACTTTCTCAGATAAAAGAAAATTCAAGTTTAAATCAAATAGCTAAAAACCTCAAACATTATCAAGGCATTACACAATGAAAAAAATATTTTTAACACTATTTTGTTTAATATTTCTATGTGCTTGTGGCACCAAAAGACAATATTTTGAACCAAAACAAACCGATGGAGATTTAAGTCATAATAGCAATTTAAAAAGTAAAATCGTTGATTGGAATCTAGTTTCTGCAAAACTTAGCAATAATACAGCTATCTTAAAAAATAATATCTCCATAGACAAGTTTAAACTTCCTAAAAATTATATGCTTCTAGCTTATCAAGATGGGGAATATTTTACTGCAGATAACAATGGAAATTTAAAAATTTTTGACAATTCTTATAATGAAATTTATAATTTTCAATTTGACGCTAGTGTTGTAGGAGTAGCTTCTAATGGAGATGATTTAGCCCTTGTACTTGCAAACAATACCATAGTTCTTGCAAATCGTTCTTTGGGTATTAAATTCAGTCAAACCCTAACCTCAGCTCCAGCCCAAGACAGTCGTACCGCTAATCCTATATTTTTAGACAATATCATCGTTTATCCAACACTAGATGGTAAAATTTTAATTCTTTCAAGAAACAATCTTCAAATCATTAAAGATGTGGTTATTTCAGCAGAAAATTTTTTCAACAATGTAATCCATCTAAGTGTAATCGGAGATAAACTTATAGCAGCAACAGCTAAAAAAATCATTGTTGTAAGCCCTGCTAGAACTCTTTATCTTGACGCTGACATAAAAGATGTTGCACTTAGCGATGATGGTATTTTTATACTAGAAAAAGATGGCACTATTATTAAAACTGATTATAACTTAAGAAAAATTGCGGAAAAAAAATTTGAATTTGCTATTTTTGTAAAAAGCAATATATACAATAATTATTTATATATTTTTGAAAAAACAGGCTATCTTATCAAAATGAATCTAAATTTAGATAATGCACAAGTATTTAAACTTTCAGAAGCTGTTGATAAAATTTCTTTCATGGGAAATGGTAAATTTTACTACGGAGATAAAATTTTAGATTTGCTATGATAAAAATTTTAGAACAAACAATAAAGGCTTTAAAATTAAATTTAAAGCCCTATGACTTAAGTATGTTGACTAGAAAAAAAAGTTATATTTGTGCTAAAGATCAAAATAACATTCTTTTTATGTATACAGGAAAAACAAAATTTTTAATGAAAGATGCCTTATTTTTAGAAAATCTAGCACAGCAAATTAACATAAATAACAAATATTTTTTTAGCATGGCTTCTCTTTGCTCTAAAGCAAAAAATCATCTAGAAATGAAAGGATTTAATATCTATGCTACTCTGTGATATTGGGAATTCAAATGCTAATTTCCTAGATGATAACAAATATTTTACTCTTAGTATAGATCAGTTTTTAGAATTTAAAAATGAACAAAAAATTTTTTATATCAATGTCAATGAACATCTCAAAGAACATTTAAAAAATCAAAAAAATTTTATCAATCTTGAACCTTATTTTTTATTTGATACTATTTATCAAGGATTAGGAATCGATCGCATAGCAGCTTGTTATACTATTGAAGATGGAGTTGTTGTAGATGCAGGTAGTGCTATTACAATTGATATTATTTCTAATTCTATACATCTTGGTGGTTTTATCTTGCCAGGTATTGCAAATTATAAAAAAATTTATAGCCATATTTCACCACGATTAAAAAGTGAATTTAACACTCAAGTTAGTCTTGATGCATTCCCACAAAAAACCATGGATGCTTTAAGTTATGGTGTTTTTAAAGGAATTTACCTACTGATAAAAGATGCCGCTCAAAATAAAAAGCTTTATTTCACTGGTGGAGATGGGCAATTTTTAGCAAATTATTTCGATCACGCAATTTATGATAAACTTTTAATCTTTCGAGGAATGAAAAAGATTATAAAAGAAAATCCCAATTTACTTTATTAAAAATGTTACAAAAATTCTCATTGATATCAAACCTTAATGAAATTTAACTTTTTGTAAAACAAATTCAATTAAACTTCTATTTAGAAAAAAGTTTATTAAAATAAAAAAAGGAAAAACAATGAGCCAACAAGAATTTGATGTGCTTATCATCGGAGCTGGAATTTCAGGAGCAGCATTATTTTACGAGCTTGCAAGATATACAAATATTAAAAATATTGCTTTGATAGAAAAATATAATACAGCTGCAACATTAAATTCTAAGGGAACGAGTAATTCTCAAACCATTCATTGTGGAGATATTGAAACCAATTATACTTTAGAAAAAGCGCGAAAAGTAAAAAGAACAGCTGATATGATAGTTAAATATGGACTCATGCAAAATGCGCAAAATAATTTCATGTTTTCTCATCAAAAAATGGCTCTAGCTGTTGGAGATATAGAATGTGATTATATGAAAAAACGCTATGAAGAATTTAAAGAACTTTATCCTTATATAAAATTTTTCGATAAAGCAAAAATCAAACAAATTGAACCCAAGGTTGTTTTAGGAGAAGATTGCAATCAAGATAGACCTGAAAATATCTGTGCCATGGGTGTTGAAAGCGGCGAGGTTTTTACAACTGTAGATTTTGGGAAAATGAGTATAAATCTAATAGAACAAGCCCAAAAACAAAATAAAAATACTTTCGTTACTTTTAATCAAGAAATTATTCACATAGAAAAAAAGGATGATATTTTTATATTAAAAACCTCAAATCATCAAGAATACCATGCCAAAAGCGTAGTTGTCAATGCTGGAGCGCACTCTTTATATTTAGCACATAAAATGAACTTAGGTATGGATAAGTCTTGTTGGCCTGTTGCAGGAAGTTTTTATTTAACCAAACAAAAACTTTTAAATGGTAAGGTTTATATGGTGCAAAATCCTAAACTTCCATTTGCAGCTCTTCATGGAGATCCTGATTTACTTGCTGATATGAACACTCGCTTTGGACCTACCGCACTTGTTATTCCAAAACTAGAACGTTATCATGGTCTAAAATCAGTTCCAGAATTTTTTGAAGCGCTAAAACTTGATAAAACTGTTTTAAAAGTAACTTTTAATATGTTTAAAGATGCAACAATTAGAAATTACATCTTTTATAATTATCTTTTTGAACTACCTTTTGTTGATAAAAGCTTATTTGTTAAAGATGCCAAAAAAATAGTCCCAAGTCTTAAAGCAAGCGATATTTATTATGCGAAAGGTTTTGGAGGCGTAAGACCGCAAGTTATTGATAAAACTAAAGGAGAATTAATGCTAGGTGAAGCAAGCATCACAGAAACCCCTGGTATTATTTTCAATATGACTCCAAGTCCTGGAGCAACAAGTTGTTTAGGAAATGCTGAAAGAGATGCAAAGCTTGTGTGTAATTACCTAGGAATGGAATTTAACGAAGATAAATTTTCTTCAGAATTATTGTAATCATTTTGTTTCTATTTTTAGCTACAATAATTTCAAAAGGAGTTTACCATGCTTAAAAAAACAAAAATTGTAGCCACAGTAGGTCCAGCAAGTGAAAAGGAAGAAATTCTACGCCAAATGATTATCAATGGTGTAAATGTTTTCCGTTTAAACTTTTCTCATGGAACACATGAGTATCATAAAAAAAACTTAGATACCATAAGAAGAGTAGCTAAAGAATTGCATACTCGTATTGGAATTTTACAAGACATTAGTGGTCCTAAAATTCGTACAGGCGAACTTAAAGAACCATTTGAATTAAAAAAGGGTGATAGACTTGATTTTTATCGTGAAACAATTTTAGGGGAGAAGATTGCTCAAAATCATTATAAAATCAGCATCAATCAAAAATCCATTTTAGATATGTTAAAAATTGATGAATATATTTATCTATATGATGGATCAATTCGTGCTAAAGTAGTAAGCATAGATAATCAAAAAATTGAAACCATTATAGAAAATGATGGTTTTTTAAACTCAAATAAAGGTATTAATTTTCCGAATACTAAAATCAATATTGATGTTATTACACAAAAAGATAAAAATGATTTACTTTGGGGTATAAAAAATGAAGTAGATTTTTTAGCAATATCTTTCGTACAAAATGCACACGATATTGATGAAGTTCGTGAAATTTTAGCACAAAATAACGCAAAAATATCTATTTTTGCAAAAATTGAAAAATTTGATGCAGTAGAAAATATTGATGAGATTATTAAATCTAGCGATGGTATAATGGTTGCAAGAGGAGACTTAGGTATTGAGGTACCTTATTATAAAGTTCCTAATATCCAAAAAGAAATTATACAAAAAGCAAACAATGCCTCTAAGCCTGTTATTACTGCAACTCAGATGCTTTTTTCATTAGCCAAAAGCAAAACCGCCACAAGAGCTGAAATTTCAGATGTTGCAAATGCTGTTTTAGATGGAACAGATGCAGTAATGCTAAGTGAAGAAAGCGCCGTTGGTATAGATCCTGCAAACGCTGTTGATATAATGTGCCAAACTATAATAGAAACAGAAAAACGCTATCCATATAACAAATTTAATGATTTTAATGATTTAGACAATACAGATAAAATCATGCGTTCTTCAGCTCATCTTGCAACAGATCTTAACGCTGATGCTATTTTTTCTTTAACAAGTAGCGGAAAATCTGCTATTAAGATTGCAAGATATCGTCCAAATATAGAAATCATAGCAGTAGGGCATTCTGAAAAAACCTTAAACTCTTTAAGTATAGTTTGGGGAGTTAATCCTGCGATCTTGGTTAACAAAAGTAATGAACTTACAGAATTATTAAAAGACTCTGTAAGATCAAGTGTTGAAAAAGGTTTTATGGATGAAGACAAATGCTATCTTCTAACTGCAGGCTTTCCAACAGGAGTAGAAGGTACTAGCAATCTTATCCGCATTCTCAATAAAGAGCAAATTGCTTATTATCTACAATAAAACATTAAATTCCTTTGAAAATAAGGAATTTAATGTCCTTATAAATTTTTTAAGTCAAAAGTCGATATAAATTAAAGCCTCACACAAAGGAGCAAATATGCAAGTGAATACTTTTTCAAATATCGCTAGCATGGCACAAACACAAGTTAGCAATAAGAAGGCAGATGATGCTAAGGAAAACACAAAAGACAAAAATGTTCAAAGTGCTAATTCTAGCAAGGATGTAGATAAAAATACCCTTGAAAAATTAAATGCACTTGATGGAAAGGGCATTACACAAATTTACCTAGTTCAGTTTCAACAGCAAACAATGAATGCTGTAATAGGTTCGAGCAATGCCCAAACTGGACTAGATAGTCTTTTAAATGGTACCAATTTAGATACTGCGAAATCTATACTTACAAATATTGATTTTGCATCCTTAGGCTACAGTGGCAAAAATCCACTTGATATGAATACAGATGAACTTCAACAACTTGTAAGTGAAGATGGTTTTTTTGGAGTGGAAAATACAGCCAATCGCATCGCGGATTTTGTTATTAAAGGCGGTGGCGACGATGTTGAAAAATTGAAAAAAGGTCTTGAAGGTATGAAAAAAGGATTTGAGCAAGCAGAAAAAATGTGGGGTGGAGAACTTCCTCAAATCAGTCAAGATACAATAGATGCGGCACTTAAAAAAGTTAGCGATCGCATTGATGAACTAGGCGGAAAAACTCTAGATCTTCAAGCTTAACTAAAAATGCTTAGAAAGTTCTAAGCATTTTTAGTTGTTATTAATATCAAAAGTAAAAAATTCACTCTTAAAATTATTAGGTAAAGTTTTATACTGAGATATCGCAGCTTCATAGTTCTTTACTTCTTGATACAACATACCAAGAGCTGCTTTACTTTCTTTGTTATTTTTATCTGTAAGTTTAGAAAGCTGCAAAAGCGCTATAGCTGAATTTGGATTATTTGCACCTACGGCTGCTACGGCTGCTAAAAATAAAGTTTTAGTATCTTTAGCTCCATAATCATCAATCAAAGAATTGTAAAGCGCATAAGCCTCCTCGTATTGCTGTGCAAAAATATCCAAATAAGCTAAAGTTTGCAAAATACCCTCATCTTTTGCTCCTGAAACATTAATCAACTCTTTAAATTTCTGTCTTTCTAAATTTAAAAGCCCTGCAATATGCATTAAATTAACATAAAATTCCCTAGCTATATTTGGCCCACCAAAAACACTACGATAATCAAGTTTTAAATTTTTAAAATGAATTTGAGCATTTTGAGCATATTCTTTAATATTTAAATTTGAATTTAAAGAATTAAAATACAAAATATTTGTCAAAATATCTTCAGGCAACTCTGAACGCAATTTAGCAATTTTCACATCTACTTGATTATTAAGGTTATTATTTTTAGCAACAATAGCTTCAAAAATCAAACTCAAAGGCGTATCTTTTTTTGCTTCATCTAAATAAGGAAGCATAGAAATATAATTATTATTAACTAAAAATAACATACTTTTTTGCATATTAGCTTTAAAATTAGAATCAGCAGCTATATTATCAAGAATTTCATTGTAAAGTTTAGTTGTATCAATATCAATTAATTTTGCACAAAACATAGCAAAAGCACCTGCTAAGTAATTTTTAGGATTAAGATGATATGAACTTGAAAAATGCTTATAAGCAAGTTCATAATTTTGCATTTGGGCATAAGTTAAAGCCAAATTATAATGTAAAATACTATGTTCTGGATAATCCTTGATAAGTTTTTGAAATTCTTGGTTAGCAAGGCGTAACTTCTGATTTAATGCATAGTTAATAATATTGGCAATTTTTACATTGGTAGATGAAAGAGCCTTGCTTGTATTAAGATAAACTCCCGCATCAGCACTATCATCAACGAAATCTGTAACATTAGCTTTTTTAATATATAAAGCAGCCTGCTTACTATCAAAAACTTGATAAGGCGCAAAATAAAAAAGCAAATCGAATTGATCTTTTTGTTTTTTTAACAAATCTTTTGAAAAAGAATTTTGAGCAACTGCTATATTAAAAAGATCCTTATTTAAACGAACTTGAATTTTATAAGCATCTAAAATCTTATATCTATCTTTATCATTATCATAAGAATTTTGCAAGCGCGCTAACATATCTTGATAATTTCCTGTTTTAATATCAACCAATGTTAAAGCCGCCAAACTTTGATTAAAATCTCTTTCAATTTTCATCGCTGTACTTAAAGCGACTTTAGCTTTAGCATATTCTCCTATTCTAGCGTATAAAAGACCTAAAGATAAACTAGATTCAAAATTGCCTTGAGAATTTAATTGCTGTATAGCCTTGGAATCAAAGTCCATTTTTGCATAAATTTTAGCAGACAAATACTTTGCAACATCAGAATACGGCTCCACATCTGTTCTTTGTAACATTTGTAAAGCCTCAGGGTAATATCCTTTGTAATAATTAATCAAGCTTAAATAATAATCATATAATTTTGATTTTCCTTCTTTTGGAAGATACACTTGAGCTAAATCAATATAATATCTAAATTTTTCCTTATCATTAAGCTTTAAAGCACAAACAGCAGCATTGATAGCAGCTACACTTTGATTTTCTCCATTGGCTATAGCTTTCTTGAAGCTTTCAAAAGCTTCTTGGAATTTATTCTCATTCATTTGAGAAACGCCTAAATTATAATTAGATAAAGATTCGTTATATACGGCAACTTGCTCATAAACTTTTAAAGCCTGTTCAACCTCACCCTTTAAATATAAAGCATTTGCTTTTTGGATCATACCATCAATTCTTTGCATATCATTGTATTTATATGATTCATCAGGCATAACAACAGGTTGTTCTAAAGGCTTAGAAGCTATAATATCTGGTTTAATTTTTCCTTCACTAAAAGTTAAATAAAAAAGTGTAAAAACTAAAATACAAATAATCCCCAAAGATAAACCCACAAGAGACATAAACTTACGATCTTTATACCAAGGCGTAGGCTCTTGACTTTCAACTTCTTCAAAAGTTAATACATCTTCAGGCGCACTTTCTCTTGTAAATTTAAAACCACTATCACTATTTTCTTGAGGTAATTCTTCTGGCAATGATGCAAATTCTTCATCTTCTGGAGCTTGCCCCTCTTGCCCTTTAAATCCCTCTAAACTCTCATCAAGTCTTGGTTGATTTAAGCCATCTTCGGGTTTTTCTAGTATTATATCTTCTTGTTCAGCCATCTATACTCTTTAAAAATATTTTTTCAAAGCATCAGGAATATGAATTTTTCCTTCTTTGTCTTGATAATTTTCCATAATCGCTACCAAGGTTCTTCCTACTGCCAAAGATGAGCCATTAAGAGTGTGAACGAGTTCATTTTTTCCTTGTTCATTTTTATAGCGAATTTTAGCACGTCTTGCTTGAAAATCACGACAATTTGAAACCGAGCTGATCTCACGATATTTATTTTGTCCTGGAAGCCACACTTCAAGATCCACAGTTTTTGCTGCACTAAAACCCAAATCTCCAGTGCAAAGCATCAAATGTCTATGCGCTAAACCTAAAGAACTCAGCAAATCACTTGCACACTCAAGCATTTCATTAAACACGCTATCACTTTGCTCAGGTTTAGTAATACTTACAAGCTCTACTTTTTCAAACTGGTGTTGTCTTATAATACCTCTTGTATCACGCCCTGCACTGCCTGCTTCTTTTCTAAAACAAGCGCTATAACAAGTCATTTTTATCGGTAAAGTTTCACTCGCTAAAATTTCTCCACTATAAAGATTGGTTACTGGAATTTCAGAAGTTGAGATCAAATACAAATCCTCATCATCTACCTTATACATATCTTCTTTAAATTTTGGCAACTGACCTGTCCCAAACATAGTAGCACCATTTACCAAAAAAGGCACATTAACAAATTCAAATCCACGACTTCTATTAAAATCTATCATATAATTTACCAAAGCGCGGCTTAATAAAGCTCCTTCGTTTTTAAGCACACAAAAACGACTTTGTGAAATTTTTACCCCACGCACAAAATCAAGCCAATTTAAACTCTCACCTAATTCAAAATGTTCTTTTGGAGTAAAATCAAAGCTAGGTGGATTTAAAACTTCTTTAAGCTCCACATTTTCATCTTCGTCTTCACCCACAGGCACACATTCATCAGGGATATTTGGGATGGCATGAGCGATTTCTTCAAGCTCATTTTCTAAAGCATTTACTTTAGCGCTTTGCTCATTAATTTTACTTTTATTTTCGCTTAATTTTGCTTTTAAACTTTCTTTATCTTCGGTTGTAGCAAGTTCTTTACTGAATTTATTTTGAAAAGCTTGAAATTCTTCTAAAGCTGTTTTTTCTTTTTTTAAACTTGCAAAAAGTTCAGCAAGTTTTTTTAAGATATTTTCATCAACTTTTTTATTTTTTAACTTTTTAGCCACTTCATCAAAATTATTTTGCAAATTTTTTAAATCTAGCATTTTCTACTCCTTAAAGTCCGATTTTTTCATAAATTTTTTGCATTTTTTCTTGGGCGATTTTTCTTGCTTTTGTCGCACCAAAATCCAAAATTTCTTTCAAATGCGAAGGCTTTTCTAAAAGCTCATTATATTTTTCTCTTGCTTCTTTAAAATAAGCATTTACAAGCTCGTTTAAATACATTTTAAAATGTCCATAACCCTCACCACCTTTTTCATAGCGTATTTGTAATTCTTTTTGCCCTGATTCATCTAAAAAAAGCTTTGCGATTTTAAAAATATTGCAGTTTTCATGATCTTTTGGATCTTCTAAAGCGGTGCTATCTGTAACTATAGAAGAAATTTGTTTTTTTAAGGTTTTTTCACTGCTAAAAATATCTATAGTATTTTGATAAGATTTACTCATTTTTGCCCCATCGGTGCCTACAACTACAGCTACTTCTTCATTAACTTTAGCCTCTGGAAGGGTAAAAATTTCACCCCATTCATTATTAACTTTTAAAGCAATATCACGTGCGATTTCAACATGTTGGATTTGATCTTTTCCCACAGGAACAATTTGTGTATCAAAAAGTAAAATATCAGCTGCCATTAAAACAGGATAAGAAAAAAGTCCGTGTGAAGCACTAAGCCCCTTAGCAACTTTATCCTTATAACTATGCGCACGCTCTAATAAACCCATAGGAGTAAATTGCGATAAAATCCAATAAAGCTCCATAACTTCCTTAACATCACTTTGCAACCAAAAAACGCTCTTTTGTGGATCTATACCAAGGCTTAAAAAAGCCGCAGCAGCTTTTAAGGAATTTTGTTGAATTTTTTCTCCATCTTGAGAAGAAGTCATGGCATGATAATTAGCAATAAACATAAACATTTGGTTTTTTTCTTGCGCATCTACCATTTGTTTAATCGCACCAAAATAATTACCTATATGCAAATCGCCACTTGGCTGAAGGCCTGTTAATACTCTCATTTTATCACCTTTTTAATCTCGCTTAAAAGCTCATCTATATTTTTATTTTCTATATTTAAAATAAAATTTGCCTTTTGTTCATACTTGCTTAAACGCTCATTATATAATTTTTTTGCTTTAATTTCATCATAAAATAAAGGTCTTTTAGAAATTTCATTTTCATCTAAACGCTTTTTTAAATATTCAAAATCTGCTTTTAAATAAATACAAAAACCTGCTTTTTCTAAATTTGAAACATTAACAAAGCCCCCACCTGTAGCAATACAAGTTTTCTCACAAGAACTAAAAAAATCAGCCATTTTTTGCTCTTGTTCTCTAAAAAAATTCTCACCTTTTTGCGCAAAAATTTCACTGACTTTTTGATTAAATTTTTGTTCTATTAAAAAATCACTATCTAAAAAAACAAGATCTAAATCCTTAGCTAAAGCTCTTGCTAAAGTGCTTTTTCCAGAACCCATAAATCCTATAAAAACGATATTTTTAACTTTCATCATTTTCTTTACTGCCCTTTTTACGCGAAGCGATCACTAAAGGCACACCTTCGAAATTAAATTCTTTTCTGATTTGATTTTGCAAATAACGCTTGTAGCTAAAATGCAAGGCCTTAGGACGATTCATAATAAGTGCAATTTTTGGCGGTGCTAAGTCATATTGTACTGCATAATAAATTTTAACCAATTTCCCATAATCATGCGGCAAAGGATGTGCTCTTGTGGCATTTTCTATCAAGGTATTAAGCTTAGAAGTTTGGATTTTTTGAGTAAAATTTTCAAAAATTTGCAAAATTTTATCGAGTAAAACATGCACCCTTTTTCCACTTAAAGCTGATACACTAATCACGGGTGCGTAAGCTAGAAATTTAAAACGATCAAGACGCAATTCTTTTACAGTCTTATCAAAATCCATCTCACTTTTATCCCATTTATTTAAAACAATAATCACACCCAAACAATGCTTAGCCACAAGCCCAGCAATGCGTTCATCAAGCTCGTTAAAGCCCTCATGCGCATCTAAAACCAAAAGTGCTATTTGAGAATGAGATAAAATTTTTTCCGTGCGATTTAGTGCAAAGCGTTCTAGTCCTTGAATTTTACCCCTTTTTCTAATACCTGCAGTATCAACAAATTCTATCACTTTATCTTTATGAACTACACTTTCATTAACAGGATCTATAGTAGTTCCTGCGATAGAACTTACAACACTGCGTTCTTGCTTAACCAAAGCATTTAAAAGACTTGATTTTCCAACATTTACACGCCCTACAATACCCACTCTGATATGATTTTGATCAACTTCTTTAAATTGAAATTCTTTTCCTTCTTCATAATGCTCTAAAAAATCTTCTAAATTTTCTTCTTCATCGGGGATTAAAAACTCTTCATGTAAAAATTTTCCAAGCCATTCATAAAGTTCATCTAAGCCTACATTATGAGTTGCTGAAAGATTAAAGATTTCCTTTACGCCAAAATTTGCAAACTCCCAAGCCCTTTCTTCATCTTTTTTATTATCTACTTTATTAATCACTAAGGCTATAGGTTTTCCAAGTTTTTTTAAAGAATAAAAAAACTGTCTATCCTCATCATCAGGCGCTAATTTCCCATCAACTAGATAAAGTATGATATCGCTTTCTTTAGCTACTTTTAAAGTGTTTTTTTTCACATTTTTAAAAAGTTCATCACTTTCATCAAGCCCCCCACTATCAATAAGCATGGCTTTTTTTGAATGAATATGAATTTCTGTTTTATTTGTATCTCTAGTTGTGCCTGAAATATCACTTGTAATAGCTATTCTTTGTCTTGCCATTCTATTAAAAAGACTTGATTTTCCCACATTTGGCTTGCCTATAAGTATGATGCTTTGCATTTTTTTCCTAGAAAATTATATTTTTAAAATTATATAAAATTTGGCTTAATATTAAGCAAAAAAAGACTAGAATTAACCCAGATTTTAGTCAAGGAAAAAAAATGCTAAAAGTAATCAAGCATAATTTAGGAATTTATTTCATGATTTTAGCATGTTTGGATTTTGCACTTATGGGAGCTTGTGCAAAAATTCTTAGCAAGGAAATGAGTTCTATAGAAATTATGTTTTTTAGAAATATCATAGGAATTTTTTTCATAGTCTATCTTTTAAAACGATCTAAGGCACATAAAGAAGGGGGACATTTTTGGCTCTTGGTATTTCGTGGAGTAGTAGGCACGCTTTCACTATATATGTTTTTCTATAATGTTTCAAATATTACACTAGGCGGAGCTTTTGCTTTTCAAAAAACCGCTCCTATTTTTATTACTTTAATAGCTTTTGTTGTTTTTAAAGAAAATATTGGCATCAAAGGCTGGATAGGAATTTTAATAGCATTTGGTGGAGTGCTTTTAATCGCTCAGCCTTGGGCTCATAATTTAAATCATTCAGGCTTTGATTTAAAAAATTCAGTTATAGGCATCACGAGTGGATTTTTAGCCGCTTTAGCTCTTACAAGTGTAAGAGAACTTAGAAAATCTTACACTACAGAACAAATTGCCTTTTCTTTTATCCTTTTAGGAACCTTAATGCCTTTAATTTCTATGATCAGTGCTGAATTTTTTGAACCACAGCATCTTGATTCTTTACATTTAGATTTCATTCTAGCACCTTTTGTGATGCCAAGTCTTACAGCTTGGCTTATCATTGCCATTATGGGAACTTTAGGCACCATTTATCAAATTCATGTCACTAAAGCTTATGGTATCGCTAAACAAGCAGGAGTAGTTGCTGGAGTTAGTTATCTTGATGTAGTATTTAGTATGATAGTTGGGATAATTTTAGGAGATAATTTACCAAGTACTATGGTTTTTTTAGGTATAATAGGCATTATTTTTGGTGGATTAATTTTAGTTAAGAACAAAGGAAAAAAATGAAAAAAATGATACTCATTGCTGGTCCTTGTGTGATAGAAAGCAAAGATTTGATTTTTAAAGTTGCCGAACAATTAAAAAATTTTAATGAAAACCCAAATATAGAATTTTATTTCAAATCAAGTTTTGATAAGGCCAATCGCACAAGTATTAATTCTTTTAGAGGTCCTGGTCTTGAAGAAGGATTAAAAATTTTACAAAGCGTAAAAGATGAATTTGGCATGAAAATCTTAACCGATATACACGAAAGCAATCAAGCAAACCCTGTAAGTGAAGTAGCTAATGTCTTGCAAATTCCTGCTTTTTTATGTCGTCAAACCGATTTACTTGTAGCCGCAGCAAAAACTAAGGCAAAAGTTAATATCAAAAAAGGACAATTTTTAAACCCAAGCGATATCAAATACAGCGTTAAAAAAATTCTACAAACCCGTGGCATAGAAGATGAAGGCTATGAAGCTGCTCAAAAAAATGGTATTTTTGTAGCTGAAAGAGGAGCTAGCTTTGGCTATGGAAATCTAGTAGTAGATATGCGTTCTTTAGTTATTATGCGTGAATTTGCTCCAGTTATTTTTGATGCTACCCATAGTGTACAAATGCCAGGGGCTGCAGGTGGAAGTAGCGGGGGAAAAAGCGAATTTGTAGAACCTTTAGCAAGAGCGGCAGCAGCCGTAGGCATAGATGGCTTTTTCTTTGAAACACATATTAATCCTTGCGAGGCTTTATGCGATGGACCTAATATGCTTAATCTTACACACCTTAAAAATTGCGTTAATATATTACTAGAAATACAAAATATCATAAAGGAAAACAAATGAATATTATTGAAGGAAAATTAAATTTAGACTCAAATACAAAAATTGCTATCATTAATGCAAGATTTAACCATATCATCACAGATCGCCTTGTAGAAGGAGCAAAAGATGCTTTTTTAAGACACGGAGGCAAAGAGGAAAATCTAAGCCTTATACTTGTTCCTGGTGCTTTTGAGCTTCCGTATGCGTTAAAAAAAGCTATAGAAAGCAAAAAATTTGATGCAATTTGTTGCGTAGGTGCAGTAATTCGTGGCTCAACTCCGCATTTTGACTATGTTTCAGCAGAAACTACCAAAGGCATAGCCAATGTGAGTTTAAATCATAATATCCCTGTAAGCTTTGGTGTTTTAACTACAGATACAATAGAACAAGCCATAGAAAGAGCTGGAAGCAAGGCAGGTAATAAAGGCTTTGAAGCTATGGCAACTGTAATTGAGATGTTAAATTTAAGCAAGGAGCTTTAATGGCAACGCGTCATCAAGTTCGCCAAAGCGTCATCTCCTTACTTTATGCTTTTGAATTAAATTCTCAAAACAACGTTTTTGTAGATGAAATTTTAGATGAAAAAAAAATACGCAATGAACAAAAAAATTTTACTTTAAATTTATATCATGGAATTTTAGATAATTTAAACAATATTGATGAAACCTTAAATTCATTTCTAAATGATAATCAAATTACAGCTTTAGGACATGTAGAAAGAGCTATACTAAGACTTGGAGCTTATGAGTTACTTTTTACCGATACTCCTAGTGCCATTGTTATCAATGAAGCTATAGAACTTGCCAAAGAACTTGCTAATGACAATTCTCCAAAATTTATAAATGGAGTTTTAGATGCCTTAATAAAGGCTAAAAAATGAAGCTTTGTGTCGCACTTGATCTTTCTACAAAAGAAGAATGCTTACAACTTGCTAAAGAATTAAAAAATTTAGACATATGGTTAAAAGTAGGTTTAAGAGCATATTTAAGAGATGGTTTTAAATTCATAGAAGAACTTAAAAAAGTTGATGATTTTAAAATATTTCTTGATCTTAAAATTCATGATATTCCCAACACTATGGCAGATGCTTGCGAAGAAATATCAAAACTTGGTGTTGATATGATCAATATCCACGCAAGTGCTGGAAAAATAGCCATGCAAGAAGTTATGACACGGCTTAGCAAATTTTCAAAAAGACCATTAGTTTTAGCAGTTTCTGCTCTTACGAGTTTTGATGAAGAAAATTTCTTTAGTATTTATAGACAAAAAATCGAAGAAGCTGTAATTAATTTTTCAAAAATATCCTATGAAAATAGACTTGATGGTATGGTATGCTCTGTTTTTGAAAGTAAAATCATCAAAGAACACACCCAAAGAAATTTCTTAACTCTCACTCCAGGAATTCGTCCATTTGGAGAGAAAAATGATGATCAAAAACGCGTCGCTAATTTAACAATGGCTAGAGAAAATTTAAGCGATTTTATAGTAGTTGGACGCCCTATTTATAAAGATAATAACCCTAGAAAAATTTGTGAAAAAATTCTACAAGAAATTTAATAATCATTATCCTTGTTATATTTTAATAATAAAAATTTTTAATAAGGAAAAATTATGATTATAACTCCTGAGAATTTATATAAAAAAAGAAGAGATTTTTTAAAACTTGGAGCAGGTGCTTTAATAAGTTCAAGCGTGCTTACTTCTAAACTATCTGCTTTAAATTTCACAAACGATACTAATCCAAACAAACTTGAAATCAGCGATGAAGAACTGGCTACAAATTATGTTAATTTTTATGAATTTTCAACAGACAAAAAAAAGGCTGTATCATTAGCACAAAATTTCAACACTCAAAATTGGAAAATCGATATCAGTGGAGAAATAGAAAAACCTTTAACTCTAAGCATGGAAGATATTTTAAAATTCCCTCTAGAAGAAAGAATTTATCGTTTTCGCTGTGTTGAAACTTGGTCTATGGTGGTACCTTGGGTAGGCTTTGAATTGCGTCGTTTGATTGAAATGGCAAAGCCTACAAGCAAAGCAAAATTTGTTAAATTTACCACTCTTTTAGATAAGAGTCAATTTCCCGATCAAGACGCTTTATTTCCAACTATAGACTATCCTTATGTAGAAGGACTTCGCATGGATGAAGCTATGCATCCTCTTACCTTGCTTGCAGTAGGAATGTATAAAAAAGCCTTAAAGCCTCAAAATGGCGCTCCAATACGCCTTGTTGTTCCTTGGAAATATGGCTTTAAAAGTATTAAATCCATAGTTAAAATAGAATTTACCAAAGAACAGCCTAAATCCACTTGGGAAAGTTACGCTCCAAACGAATATGGTTTTTATGCCAATGTCAATCCTAATGTCTCTCATCCTAGATGGTCTCAAGCTAACGAGAGGACTTTAGGAGATTTCTTTACCAAGCCTACTTTAATGTTTAATGGCTATGAAAAAGAAGTAGCAAGTTTATATAAAAACATGGACTTGAAAGTGAATTTTTAATGCAGACAAAATACTTTAAATTTCTTGCTTATTTTAGCTTTATCATAAGTTTAATCTATGGCTTTTATCATATCATAAAAGCCTTTGATTTTGTAAAAGAAGCCTATATTTACACCGGAATATTTGCTTTGATCTTTTTAAATTTAAGTCTTTTATTTTCTTTGCTTAAATTTAAAAAAACAAAAAATTATCCTAAAATTTTAGGTATTTTTGCAACTTTTTGGGCGATTTTACACTTTTTAAATTATTTTATTTTTGATAGAAATGCTCAAATTTTAAGGCTTTTTGATGATATTTCACATCGTTTATTAGAAGTAAGTGGATTTATCGCATTTTTAATCATATTTTTAATGCTTTTAAGTTCTTTTAAAATCTTTAAAAAACTTAGTAAAATTAGAAAACTAGGATATTTAAGCTTAGTTTTGGCAAGTTATCATTATTTTTTAACTCCAAAAGTTCCTATGTTTTGGGAATGGAGTACTTTAATTGTAGCTTTGTTTTATTTTATAGTTCGCTATACAAAAACATTAAAAAAGTTAAAATCCAACAATCTTACTTTTATCAAAACTTGAATTTAATTCTTTTTGTATGCTTTCTATAAAATCTTGCATTTTAAAAACCCCATCTTGTGATACAGCTACTTTCAAAGCTGTATTCTTCACCACCATTAAAATTTGTGCTCCACTTAATTCATAATTTGATAAAATATTTATATCAAAATCTTTTTCAAATAATGCTTTTTTAGGTAGAAATTTTTCCCAAATTTTAAGCCTATCTTTAAAATCAGGTTTTTTAAATTCTATCTTATAATCAAATCTTCTTGAAAATGCACTATCTAAGCTTTCTAAAAAATTTGTCGTAGCGATAATCACACCGCTAAAACGCTCAATTTGCTCTAAGAATATATTTTGCATTTGATTATGCATTTTATCGCTACCACTACTTCCATCTACACGCGTACTTAAAAACTGATCGGCTTCATTGAGAAGTAAAATAGGACTTTGTTTGCAAGTTTGCACGATATTTTTATAGGTATCAAAAATTTTTCTTACATTTTGCTCACTCTCTCCAACCCATTTGCTCAAAATTTTAGAACAGTCAAAACTAAGAACAGATTTTTTCATTGATTTAGCCATAGCTAAAGCTGACATAGTTTTTCCAGTACCAGCAGGACCATAAAAAATAATTTTAGCTTCTATATTTTTATTACTCTTTATACCCCAAGAATGAAGTCTTTCTAGGACTTTTTTATCTTGTTGTTTTAAAATATTTTCTAAAAGCTCTTTTGTATTTTCAGGCATAATAATATCATTGATATCAGTGCTTGGTTCTATAAGCTCAAAAATATCCTGATCTTTTAAAACACTTTCAATTTTGATTTTTTTACTTTGTTTTGGTTCAAAATTTATAATTCTTTGTAAAATTTCATCAATAATAAAAAAACTTTTAGAAATATCTCCAAAAGCATTTAAATATTCATCATACTCGATTAAGTTTAAAAGAGGAGCATTTTCTTGTAATAGTTTTTTATTTTTATGCCTTTCTAAATCATTTTCACTGATTAAAGAAAGTAAAGAATTCATTTCTCTAGAAATCGAACTTTCATTACTTAAGGCGTATTCTTCTTTTAAAAGTGCTAGAAAAATAATTTGTTCTTTATGTTCAAGATTGTATTCTTTAAAAATATCAGCCAATACATTATAAAATTTACTTTTTTTTAGTCTTTCTTTGATATGTTTTTCATAAAGTTTAATTTGATTTTTTATTTCACTATTATAAGCACTTTTTTGTATAAAACTTAATCTTTCGTATAATTGAATACGCACAAATTCATCTTTTAAATATTCTAAATAATCTGCATAAGCCTCTTGTTTCTCAAAGTTTAAACGAGGTTTTGCTTCTAAAAATTCTAAAAAATATTCACTTAGACTAAGCTCGCTTTGCAATAAGGCAAGAGTTAATGTTTGAGTTTTATTATTTTCTAAACTTTTAAAAAAACTCGAATTTTGATTTACAAAACCTCTTTCGATAAGTTTTTTTAAATCCTCCAAAGCATCAAGATAAAGATACTTATCATTTCCAAAAACTGTCGATAATAAAGTAAAGGCATTGATAGAAGAAATAGAAACGACATAATTTCTACAGAGCTCTCTAAGAATCAAAGCCTCATTTTTAGCACACTTAAGCTCTTTATAAATTTGGGTATCTTCTATATTTTTCAAACTTAAAAAATTTTTTAATTTTTCCATTATTTTTTAAATTCCTTAAGCTCATCTTCGTTAAATTCTACGCAAATATTTTCATCTAAAAAATGACCTTCAAAAGGTAGATAACAAATTTTTAGTTTTCCATTATTAAGCAAAAAATTATTATTAAATTGTAAATTTTGCAGATCTTCAAAACACTCATCACATGTATTTTTAAGCTTCTCATGTAAAAGATTTTGAAATTTTTTATTTTCAGTATTATACAAATCATTTAGTTTTACAAATGCGTGAGCATTAATATCATAAACAAAATTATTTAACTCTAAAATAGCACGACTCATACCATCTTCATAAAAATAATACCATTCTTCAAAACTAATTTTTCCATCTTGTAAAAAAATAGGTTTTTGGCGAATTTGTTCAAAACTAAATACACCCTTATGAACAGGATGAAATTCTTTAAAATCATCATTAAAACCTATAAAATCAAGACTACGCTTTATACGAATGCCATCTTGCGTTTCAACAAGTTCTAAAGTAGTTGTTCCTAAATTTTCTCCTTGAAAATTTTTATTATCATATGTAAGCATTTTAGAAGAATTGATTTTATATTTTTTACGCTCATCCTGCCAAAAATCATTTGTCTTAACGAGCGGAATCTCTAAATTTCCATTTATATCATCAATAATTAAAAAACTAGAACTTGTTTGATTTTTATCCCTGTCAAAAAGTGGAGTCATAGGTGCATTATCATAAACTATGGCAAAAATTTCTTTATCCTGCAAATGATAAAAATACAATTCACCTTTATAAACTTGTGCTAAAGCTAGATTGACAAAGCAAAATACCAGTAAAAAAAATTTCAAACTCTATCCTTCAATTTTGAATATGCGTTAAGATAATTTTAGTATGTGAAATTTTATCAAAAAAACTTACTTTATTATCACAAACTTGATAAAAAATTTCATAATTTTTTGCTTTTAAATTTTGCTCAAAACCACAATCAGTTTTTTCTAAATTTTTACCCCGCCATAAAGCATTTGCCTTTAAAATATCACTTAAAATATCATCATAATATACATTTTTAAAAAATTTTTGATTAAACACTTTTTTATCATAACACACTGCATTGATGCAAATTTTATCCTTGATTTTGAGTTCAAAAAAAGCTTGCCCTAGTTTATAAACTTCCAAATTTAAAGCATTATTTTCTTTTTTTAAAAAAGCTGCATCATTGATTTTTATCATAGGAGAAGCAATCAAAACCATCAAGCTTTGACTTGAAAAATTTTGATTTTTCACACTACAAGCACAAAGAAAAAAAACAAAACATAGAGCTAAACAATGTTTCAAATTTAACCTTATTTGAGATTTTTAAAACTGATATTTAACTCTAAATCAAGCTCTTTTACAAGCTTCATCACAGCTTGTAAATCATCGATTTGTTTTGCTACAACACGAATTTCTTCACCACGAATCGAAGAGTTAACTTTAAGCTTGCTATCTTTAATAGCTTTATTGATTTTTTTAGCATTTTCACTATCAATAGCATCGTTTGCTTTCAAATTTAAACGAAACATTGCTCCACTTTCACGAGAAAGCTCTTTAATAGCATTAGGATTAATTCCTCTTTTGATAAGTTTAGAAATCACTATATCTTTTAGAACATCAAGTTTTCCTTCACTAGAAGAACTGAGTTTAAAAATACTCTCTTTTTCGCTTAAATCAATCTCACACTTAATTCCTTTTAAATCATAACGACTATCAAGTTCTTTTTTAGCTTGTTCAAAAGCATTTTTTAACTCTTGCTTATCTAAAGCTGCTGAAATATCAAAACTATGTTCACTTGCCATTTTCTATCCATTCTTTTAAATTATTATAAACTATATCCATTAAAGCATTTAAAGCTTCCTTACTCGCCCATGCAACATGAGGGGTGATAATAAGATTTTCTTTATTTTTAATGCTTAAAAGCGGATGATTTTTCATCATAGGTTCAATTTCTAAAACATCAAGCCCTACACGAATATTTTTTTCATCTATGATTTTAGCTAAATCATTTTCATTGATAATCCCACCTCTTCCTACATTAATCAAAATCGCATTATCTTTTAAAAGCTTTAATTCTTCAAAGGTGAGTAAATTTTTAGTTTTTTCATTTAAAGGTGCATGGATACTTATAATATCGCAAGTTTTCAATAAATCTTTTAATTCCAAATGTACAAAATCTGCGTTTTTATTAGCTCCACTCGTAGAATAATAATAAATTTCGGCTCCAAAAGCCTTTGAAATTTTTGCCACTTCTTTACCTATAGCTCCTAAACCTATAATACCATGTTTTTTACCGCTTAAGGTGTTTAAAATTCTACTATAATCTGTAAAAATAGAACTTTCACACCATTTACCCTCTTTGCTCCATTTGTCATAATAAAGCACTTGATTTAAAAAAGTAAACATAAACGCAAAAGTATGTTGTACAACACTCATGGTAGAATACCCAGCAGCATTTTTTACAATAATACCTTTTTCTTTAGCATACTCAATATCGATATTATTAACCCCTGTAGCAGTTTCTAAAATGAGTTTTAAATTTTTACAAGCATCAATCACATCTTTATCAATTACAACCTTGTTTGTCATGGCGACATTAGCATCTTTTAAACGCTCTATGGTTTGCTCTTTATTTGTTGTAGTATAAATTTGCAAAGAACCAAATTTTTCAAAAACACTTAAATCATAATCCCCTAAAGTTGCCGCATCTAAACAAACAATTTTCATTTTTCAATCCTTTATAATATGTCCTACAAATTTAGAATAATTATCAAGCACAAGTCCTCCTTTTCTAAATCCTAAGCCACACCCTTCATAAGCAAAGAAAACACCTGCTTGATAGTATTCGTTTTCACATGAATTAAACTCTACATATTCTTGATAAATAGCCTTATTATTCCCGTAAGGACCTACATTCTCATGCAAAGTTTTTCCATCTTTAATTATACTGATATTTGCACCTTCTCTACCAAAAACAGGTTTTTTAACATAATTTTTACCCTCTAAAGGAGTATCTTTTGTTTCTAAAAGTAATGGATGATTTGGATAAAGCTCCCATAAAATTTTTAAAATTCCCTTAGATTGAAATAAAAGCGTATAAGCAGGATTTAAAATAATCGCTCTTTGATTACGCATGATCTGAGTTAAAAGCATAGCAAGTTCACCCTCTTCTATAGCTATATCCTCCCAAGGAATAAGCTTAAACCAATACTCATAATTTTCACCCTCTTTAAAAATTCCTTCTTCACTAAATTCTACCTCATCTACAAAGGAAAAATTAGTTTGAAAACCTGCTTCATTGGCTATATGGGAAAGTAATTTTGTAGTGATTTCTTCTTCTTTGCTTCCTGCAACACTTGAAAAAAGAATTTTCCACCCTTGGTAATGCTCTTCAAACTCTTCAACACTTTCATCAAGGGTAATAAGTCTTTTAAAATTATCCATCAAACTTTCATAAATGCTATTAAATTGTGCGCTTTCATCCATTCCATTTTGTTTTAAAAGTGCCCATTGTAAAATCGCACTTTCAAAAAGAGCAGTAGGGGTATCAGCATTAAATTCTATAAGTTTTATAGGCTTACCATCAAGCCCACCCGCTAAATCAAAACGCCCATATAAATGCCAATGAACCTCATTTTCCCAACTCATTTTAATCGCATCAATAAGATTAAAAGGGATTCCAAGCTCATCAAAACGATCATTGTCAATCACTTCTTGCGCTGCAGCAATAAACATATCATAAAGCTCATTTACCGCTTCATAATAAGCATTAACTTCACTTTCCTTAACACAAACTAACTTATTGCTAATATAATCACTTCCATCTTCATCTGTATGCCAAGAAAAACCTATATTTTCTAAATAATCTTTTTGAAGTTTGTCTACTTGTAATAATTGCATTATTTATCCTTAAGAACCAAAAGAAGAACTAGAACTTGTGGCTTTAGAGCCTCCACTAAAAAAACCTGATTTTTTAGCACTTGAAGCGGAGCTTGTTGTACCTGCTTTATTAAAACTATTAACACTCCTTTGATAAGCACTTTGATTTGAAAAAGCACCGCGTTGTTGGTTGGCAAAATTTTGATTATTGAAAAGTTTTGAACCTATCCAACTTCCCAAAATAGCGCCTGCAGCACTTGCGAGTAAAGTTTCTCCCAAACTCAATCCTCCACTACTGATTTGTCCATTGTCTTTAGTTAAATTTGAAGTTCCATTATCAATTTTAGCTGCTTCTTCTTTAATCAAAGCATCCATTTCTTCTTTGGATAAAATTCTTTCTGTACCATTAAGATCTTTTAAAACTACCCTTGTTTCATCACTTGGATATTGATCTTTGATTTTATACTGCCCTGGAGCTGTTTCTTCGATAATTACAAAAGCTCCTTGAACATTAGCTGCTTGATTTAAAGTATCTGCATTGTCATTATTACTTCCACAACCTGCTAAAGCACCTCCAGCAACAGCTGCTAAACCACCTATCATACCAATTTGAATGATTTTTTTGATTTTTTTCATAAGTTTATCCTAAAAACAGAAAATTTAAATTAGAAATTTTAACAAAAAATAATAAATACTTTTTAATACCGAATGAAGATTTGTAGGTATAAAAAAAGCCCTTTCGGGCTTTTGGGTTAGAGTCTTGACTCGTAGCGTCTAAGCATATAAAGTCTTTTAAGCATTTTTTTGCGTGCTGAAATTTTTTGTTTTTTGCGAATTTCAGTCATAGGCTCGAAAAATCTTCTTGCTCTTACTTCAGTTACAACTAGATTTCTATCTACTTGCTTTTTGAATTTACGATACGCTTCATCAAAAGACTCGTTAGGATGCACCTTGATTCCTGGCACAGTCCTCACCACCTTTCATGTGTAAATTTTTGTTGTGAAATATAATTATAAAACACTTCTTATTAATTCTAACTTAGAAAGCATTTAAAAATTGTTTTAGTTTTTATCGGCTATAATCTTTAGTTACAAAGTGCTAAAAATTATAATTAAGGTCTAAAAATGCAAGGACACATTACAAACTATACAAAAAAACGATATTTTATATATTTAATTGCAAGTATTGTCATATTTGCTCTACCTTTCATAAGAATTAATGAAAATCATTTTTTTCTTTTAAGTTTTGATCACTCTAAATTAAACCTATTTTTTATTTCTTTTTCAACACAAGAATTTTATCTCATGCCTTTTATTCTTATATTTCTTTTTTTATTTATTTTTTTTATTACAACTTTAGGCGGAAGAATTTGGTGTGCTTGGAGTTGTCCACAAACGATTTTTAGAGTTATATATAGGGATATTATGCAAACTAAATTTCTTAAAATTCGCAAAAATATTAATAATAAACAAAAAGAATATGAGGGACAATATTTTAAAAAATTTCTTGGAGTAATAATTTTTTATTTTATATCTTTAGTTGCTGTTAGTAATTTACTTTGGTACTTTATTCCTCCTGAAGATTTTTTCAATTATATTCAAAATCCTGGTGAGCATCTACTTTTACTTGGAGTTTTATTTTGTGCTAGCTTACTTTTTACTTTGGATATTACCTATTTACAAGAAAAATTTTGTATTTATGTCTGTCCTTATGCAAGAATACAATCTGTAATGTTTGATCATGATACAATGCAAGTGATCTACGATGAAAAACGCGGGGGTTTGATTTATGATGGACACATCAAACTTCATAAAAAACCGCCTGAAGGAGAATGCATAGGTTGTGAAGCCTGTGTTAGCATCTGTCCAACTCATATTGACATACGCAAAGGAATGCAACTTGAATGTATTAATTGTCTTGAATGTGCCGATGCTTGTTCTAAGGTACAAAGCAAATTTAATCGTCCAAGTTTGATCAATTGGACAAGTGCAAAAGCTATTGAAACGCGTTCTAAGGTTCATTATTTAAGATTTAGAACGATAGCATATTTTATAGTTCTTTTAATTGCTTTATTGGCTTTAATTATCATGGGAAGCAAAAAAGAAAGCATGCTTTTAAATATCAATCGTAGTAGTGAATTATATAATATTTCAAATGTTAAAGGTAAATTAGTCATTTCAAATGCTTATACCTTTTTGTTTCAAAATACAGATTCTAAACCTCATGAATATTATTTTACAGCAAATTTAGAAGGAATAAATGATGGAATTGAAATCATAAGACCAAACAAACCTTTTAAATTAAAAGCAGGAGAACAAGTTAAAAAAATAGTTGTTATCAAAGCTACAAAAAATTTAGCAAACAACGATAAAAAAGATGTAATCTTTCCTTTACATATAAAAGCTTATGCAAAAGATAATGAAAAAATTTCGGTTTTTAGAAAAAGTATATTTGTATACCCCAAAAACACTCTTACAAAGGA
This sequence comes from Campylobacter sp. BCW_6465, assembly GCF_001762815.1. Lineage (NCBI taxonomy): Bacteria > Pseudomonadati > Campylobacterota > Epsilonproteobacteria > Campylobacterales > Campylobacteraceae > Campylobacter > Campylobacter sp. BCW_6465. Next base: position 91,868 of record NZ_MJXN01000016.1, on the reverse strand, counting down.
TAAAAAATGAACTCAAATAGAACACCATCACAAAAAGTTTTAGCTAGACAAGAGAAAATCAAAGCAGTGGCCTTAGAGCTTTTTTTAACAAAAGGTTACCAAGAAACAAGTTTGAGTGATATTATTAAATTATCCGGAGGATCTTATTCTAATATTTATAATAGTTTTAAAAGCAAAGAAGGATTATTCTTTGAAATTTTAGATGACATATGTAAAAAACATTTTCATCTTATTTATTCCAAAACACAAGAAATTGAAAATGGTACTTTAAAAGAAATTTTAACTTCTTTTGGTTTAACTTTTATAGAAATTTTTAATCAACCAGAAGCTGTAGCTTTTGGTAAAATTGTTTATTCTCAAGTTTATGATAAAGATAGACACCTTGCTAATTGGATAGAAAACAATCAACAAAATTTTTCCTATAACATACTTATGGATTTTTTTAAGCAACAAAATAATTCTTATATGAAAAAAAACGCAGAAAAACTTGCTGTTCTTTTTTGCACTATGTTAAAAGAACCTTATCATCATCTTAATGTTTTAATTAATGCTCCTTTGAAAAATAAAAAAGAACAAAAAGAACATGTTGAATTTGTTGTAAACGTTTTTCTAAATGGGATCAATGGCTCCAAAGCTTAAAAAATAATTTTATTAACCAAAATTAAGATATAATTAGCCAAAAATTTTTGTAATAAATATTACAATTTTTAATTTAATTTTTCAAGGTAAAACCATGAAATTATTTCAAAACAATACTATTTTAGCTTTAAGTGTTGTGCTTTTACTCACTGCTTGTAGCAAAGAAGAAGCACCAAAAATACAAATGCCGCCTCAACCTGTAACGACAATGAGTGCTAAATCTGAAGATTTGCCACTTAGTTTTACTTATCCTGCTAAACTTGTCAGTGATTATGATGTTATTATAAAACCTCAAGTTAGTGGCGTAATAGTAAATAAACTTTTTAAGGCTGGAGATAAGGTAAAAAAAGGACAGACATTATTTATTGTAGAGCAAGATAAATTTAAAGCTAGCGTTGATTCAGCTTACGGACAAGCTTTAATGGCTAAGGCAACTTTTGAAAACGCGAGCAAGGATTTTAATCGTTCGAAGGCTCTTTTTAGCAAAAATGCAATCTCTCAAAAAGAATACGACTCTTCTCTTGCTACATTTAATAATGCAAAAGCTAGTCTAACAACTGCTAGAGCACAACTTGCAAATGCAAGAATTGATCTAGATCATACCGAAATAAAAGCTCCTTTTAATGGTACTATAGGAGATGCTTTAGTTAATATAGGGGATTATGTAAGTGCTTCAACAACTGAACTAGTTAGAGTTACAAATTTAAATCCTATTTACGCAGATTTCTTTATTTCAGATACAGATAAACTAAATTTAGTCCGCAATACTCAAAGCGGAAAATGGGATTTAGACAGCATTCATGCAAATTTAAATCTTAATGGAGAAACCGTTCAAGGCAAACTTTATTTTATTGATTCCGTTATAGATGCTAATAGTGGAACAGTAAAAGCCAAAGCTGTATTTGATAACAACAACTCAACACTTTTACCGGGTGCTTTTGCAACAATTACTTCAGAAGGTTTTATACAAAAAAATGGCTTTAAAGTGCCTCAAATAGCTATTAAACAAGATCAAAATGATGTTTATGTTCTTCTTGTTAAAAATGGAAAAGTAGAAAAATCTTCTGTACATATAAGCTACCAAAACAATGAATACGCTATCATTGACAAAGGATTACAAAATGGCGACAAAATCATTTTAGATAACTTTAAAAAAATTCAAGTTGGTAGCGAAGTTAAAGAAATTGGAGCACAATAATGTTTTCTAAATTTTTTATCGAAAGACCTGTTTTTGCTTCAGTTGTTGCAATTATCATTTCTTTAGCTGGAGTCATCGGTCTTACAAATTTACCCATAGAACAATATCCTTCTTTAACTCCTCCTACAGTTAAGGTAAGCGCAACTTACACAGGAGCTGATGCACAAACCATTGCTTCAACGGTTGCAAGTCCTATCGAAGATGCAATCAATGGTGCAGATAATATGATTTATATGGATTCAACTTCAAGTTCTTCAGGAACTATGAGTTTGACTGTCTATTTTGATATCGGCACAGATCCCGATCAAGCCACTATAGATGTTAATAATAGAATTTCAGCTGCAACTGCAAAAATGCCAGATGCAGTTAAAAAACTTGGAGTAACTGTTAGAAAAACTTCTTCAGCAACACTTGCTGCAATTTCTATGTATTCAAATGATGGTTCAATGAGTGCAGTGGATGTATACAACTACATCGCTTTAAATGTTTTAGATGAGTTAAAAAGAGTTCCGGGAGTTGGGGATGCAAACGCTATAGGAAATCGTAATTATTCTTTAAGAATTTGGCTAAAACCTGATTTATTAAATAAATTTGGAATCACAGCTACTGATGTAATTTCTGCGGTTAATGATCAAAATGCTCAATACGCAATTGGTAAAATTGGCGAAGAGCCCGTAACTCAAAAATCCCCTTATGTTTATTCAATCACTATGCAAGGAAGACTACAAAATCCTAGCGAATTTGAAAATATTATTTTAAGAACAAATGATGATGGATCATTTTTAAGACTTAAGGATATAGCTGATGTAGAAATAGGATCACAACAATACAGCTCACAAGGACGATTAAATGGCAATGATGCAGTTCCGATTATAATCAATCTTCAATCAGGGGCAAACGCATTGCATACAGCAGAACTTGTCCAGGCTAAAATGCAAGAACTTTCAAAAAATTTCCCAAAAGGTTTAACATATAAAATTCCTTACGACACAACAAAATTTGTGATAGAATCAATCAAAGAAGTAATTAAAACTTTTGTTGAAGCTCTAATTTTAGTTATCATTGTTATGTATATGTTCTTAAAGAATTTCCGTGCAACGCTTATTCCTATGATAGCTGTACCTGTTTCATTATTAGGAACTTTTGCTGGACTTTATGTTTTAGGCTTTAGTATTAACTTGCTTACGCTTTTTGCCTTGATTTTAGCTATAGGGATTGTTGTAGATGATGCGATTATAGTTGTGGAAAATATCGATAGGATTTTACACGAAAATGAACAAATAAGCGTAAAAGATGCTGCTATCCAAGCGATGCAAGAAGTTAGCTCTCCGGTTATTTCAATTGTTCTTGTACTTTGTGCTGTTTTTATACCCGTTTCTTTTATATCAGGTTTTGTTGGAGAAATTCAAAGACAATTTGCCCTTACCTTAGCAATATCTGTAGCCATATCAGGCTTTGTTGCTCTTACTTTAACACCTTCTTTATGCGCACTATTTTTACGACGTAATGAAGGAGAGCCATTTAAATTTGTAAAGAAATTTAATGATTTTTTTGATTGGAGTACTTCTGTATTTAGCACAGGAGTAGCATATATTTTAAAAAGAACCATTCGCTTTGTTTTAATTTTTTGTATTATGCTTGGGGCAATTTTTTATCTTTATAAAGCTGTACCAAGCTCTTTAGTTCCTGAAGAAGATCAAGGTTTGATGATTGGCATTATTAATCTTCCTTCGGCTTCAGCACTTCATAGAACAATCTCAGAAGTTGATCATATAAGTCAAGAAGTTTTAAAAACCAATGGAATTAAAGATGCAATGGCTATGATAGGATTTGATCTTTTTACAAGCTCATTAAAAGAAAACGCTGCTGCAATGTTTATAGGCTTGCAAGATTGGAAAGATAGAAATGTGAGTGCTGATGAAATCGCCATGGAACTTAATAAAAAATTTGCTTTTGATCGCAACGCTTCAAGTATATTTATAGGTCTACCTCCTATACCTGGATTAAGTATCACAGGTGGCTTTGAAATGTATGTTCAAAACAAAAGTGGAAAAAGTTATGATGAAATACAAAAAGATGTAAATAAACTTGTTGCTGTAGCCAACCAAAGAAAAGAACTATCAAGAGTAAGAACAACCCTTGATACAACTTTCCCTCAATACAAGCTTATAATTGATAGAGATAAATTAAAACACTACAATCTTAACATGCAAGATGTTTTTAACACAATGAATGCAACTATAGGCACTTATTATGTTAATGATTTTTCTATGTTAGGTAAAAACTTCCAAGTAAATATCCGTGCAAAAGGTGATTTTAGAAATACACAAGATGCATTAAAAAATATTTTTGTAAGATCAAACGATGGAAAAATGATACCACTTGATTCTTTCTTAACTTTACAAAGAAGTTCAGGGCCTGATGATGTAAAACGATTCAACCTTTTCCCAGCGGCACAAGTTCAAGGTCAACCCGCACCAGGTTATACTTCAGGTCAAGCTATAGAAGCGATTGCTCAAGTAGCAAAAGAAACTTTAGGGGATGATTATTCCATAGCTTGGAGTGGATCAGCCTATCAAGAAGTTTCTAGCAAAGGAACAGCAAGCTATGCTTTTGCTTTAGGGATGATATTTGTCTTCTTAATTCTAGCTGCCCAATATGAAAGATGGCTTATACCTTTAGCAGTTGTAACAGCTGTGCCTTTTGCAGTATTTGGATCATTTTTATTGGTATATTTAAGAGGATTTAGCAATGATATATATTTTCAAACAGGACTTTTGCTCTTGATTGGACTTTCAGCTAAAAATGCTATCTTGATCGTAGAATTTGCAATGGAAGAGCGCTTTAAAAAAGGCAAAGGAGTTTTTGAAGCAGCTGTTGCAGCAGCAAAACTTCGTTTTCGTCCTATCATAATGACTTCTTTGGCATTTACTTTTGGGGTCTTGCCAATGATTTTCGCAACAGGAGCAGGAAGTGCTTCAAGACACTCTTTAGGAACAGGGCTTATTGGTGGAATGATCGCAGCATCAACTTTAGCGATATTCTTTGTGCCTTTATTTTTCTATCTTTTAGAAAATTTTAATGAATGGCTAGATAAAAAAAGAGGTAAGGTTCATGAATAAAATAATTTCAATTAGCGCTATAGCAAGTTTTACTCTTTTGATTTCAGCTTGCTCTTTAAGTCCAAATTTAAATATTCCCGAAGCAAACTATAGCATTGATAATAAGCTTGGAGCCTTATCTTGGGAAAAAGAAAACAATAGCTCTATCACAAAAAATTGGTGGAAAGACTTTGATGATGAAAATTTAAATAAAGTGGTTGATTTAGCACTTAAAAATAATAATGATTTAAAACTTGCCTTCATACACATGGAACAAGCTGCTGCTCAATTAGGTATAGATTTTAGCAGTTTGTTGCCAAAATTTGATGGTAGTGCAAGCGGAAGTCGTGCAAAAACAGCTATAAATGCTCCAAGCAATCGAACTGGGGAAGTAAGTTACGGTAATGATTTTAAAATGGGACTTAATTTAAGCTATGAAATCGATCTTTGGGGAAAATATCGCGATACATATCGCGCCTCAAAATCAGGCTTTAAAGCAAGTGAGTATGATTATGAAGCTGCAAGACTTTCTGTTATTTCAAATACAGTTCAAACTTATTTTAATCTTGTAAATGCTTATGAAAATGAAAATGCTCTTAAAGAAACCTATGAATCGGCAAAAGAAATTTATAGGATTAATGATGAAAAATTTCAAGTTGGTGCTGTAGGTGAATATGAACTTGCTCAAGCAAGAGCCAACTTAGAAAGTATGGCTTTGCAATATAATGAAGCAAAATTAAATAAAGAAAATTACCTTAAAGCTTTAAAAATTTTAACTTCAAATGATTTAAATGACATACTTTACAAAAATCAAAGCTATCAAGTTTTTAATCTTAAAGAATTTGACATTCCAACTGGAATTTCAAGCACCATCTTGCTTCAACGTCCAGATATTGGCTCCTCTTTAGAAAAATTAACTCAGCAAAATTATCTTGTTGGAGTAGCTCGCACGGCTTTCTTACCTAGCCTTTCTTTAACGGGATTATTGGGATTTGAAAGTGGGGATTTAGATACCTTGGTTAAAGGAGGTTCTAAGACTTGGAATATAGGTGGAAACTTTACTCTGCCTATTTTTCATTGGGGTGAAATTTACCAAAATGTAAATTTAGCCAAGCTTAATAAAGATGAAGCTTTTGTAAATTATCAAAATACTTTGATTACTGCTTTTGGAGAAATTCGCTATGCTTTAGTAGCTAGAAAAACTATACGCTTACAATACGATAATGCACAAGCAAGCGAACAATCTTACAAAAGAATCTATGAAATTGCTAAAAAACGCTATGATATAGGAGAAATGTCTTTACAAGATTATTTAGAGGCACGTCAAAATTGGCTTAATGCTGCGGTTGCTTTTAATAATGCTAAATATTCTTATGCCAATTCCATAGTAGATGTAATCAAAGCATTTGGTGGAGGATTTGAGCAAAGCGAAGATATGAGTAAAAATATAAAAGAAGAATCAAAAAATTTAGATATGTCTTTTAGAGAATAGTTTATTCTATTCTCTAAATAAATTAAAAATCTTTGTCTAAATCTGCATCTGTAATTTCATAAGCCTTGTAAATAGCAGGCAATAATTTTCTTATAGCATAATCAAAATGATAAAATTGCTTATATACCTCTTCTGGATTTAAATTTTTAGCATTCTTAAAATCAAATACTTCAGTATTATTGATTTTGGCAATATTTTCATCAAAATAAGAGTAAAACTTTGCTCTTTGTTTAAACAAAACATTTAAATTTTGAACAATTTTGGCTTTATCCATTTTATATCCTTTTTAAATAATTTAAAAACTTAATCCCATTTTTTATTTAAGAAATAAAAAATTTACTCCTATTTTAGCTAAAAATTGATAAAGTTATATCTTAAATATTTTAATATATAGGCCACTTATGAATTTATTTCAAAATTTAGCTTTAAAATACTCTCATACTATGATGGAAAAATCCCTCCAAAAAGGTTTCAATGTTGAACTTTTAAAACAACCCAAAGAAAAAATTCCAAAACAAGACAAAAGCTATATGCTTTATGCCCATGTACCTTTTTGCCATACTTTTTGTCCTTATTGTAGCTTTCATAAATATTATTATGATGAAAATTTAGCCAAAGTGTATTTTCAAAATCTTAGAGAAGAAATTAAAATCATGAAAGATAAAGGTTTTGATTTTACTTCCATGTATGTGGGTGGTGGTACAACACTGATTAACGAAGAGGAATTATTAAAAACCTTAGAACTTTGTAAAAAATTATTTAATATAAAAGAAATTTCATGCGAAAGCGATCCAAATCATATTGATCCAAATAAGCTTTCTATGTTTAAAGGTATAATTGATCGTTTAAGTTGCGGAATTCAAAGTTTTGATGATGAAACTTTAAAAAAAGTGGCAAGATATAATAAATTTGGTTCATCCAAAGAACTTCAAGAAAAAATTTCAAAAGCTTTAGGAATTTTACCTATTTTTAGTATAGATCTTATTTTCAATCTTCCAGGACAAAGTGAAAAAGAACTTTTAAATGACTTAGAAATTGCTAAAAATTTAACCCCGCAACAAATCACAACCTATCCTTTAATGAAATCAAATCTTACCAAAGATAATATCGCTAAAAGTCTAGGAGTGAGCATTAAAGATAATGAATTTACTTATTATCAAATCATACGCGAATTTTTTAAAGACTATACCCAAAACAATGGTTGGAGTTTTTCTTTAGAAAAAAACAAGCTTAATGACGAATATGTCAGTTCTCATCATGAATACCTAGGAGTGGGCAGTGGGGCTTTTAGCTTTTTAGATGGGGAGCTTTTAATTAATGCATTTAATCTAAATGATTATGCTAAATTTATACAAGAAAAACAAAATGCTAATATAGCCAAAGCTTGTTTTGATAAAAAAGAGATTATCAAATATGTCTTTTTAACTGAAATTTTTTCAGGAAAAATAGAAATTGATAAATTTAATAAAACTCTAAATTGCAATCTCGAAAAAGAACTTTTCATAGAACTTTTAGGGCTTAAAACAAGCGGTGCCATCATAAAAGATCAAAATGCTTTAATCGCAACCGAATTTGGTCAATATCTTTTTGTGGTTTTAATGAAAGATTTTTACACAGGAATGGATCTTGTGCGTGCAGTATTTAGAGATGATAAGCGTCTTAAAAATAAAGATTATATCGATATCATGAAAGAAAATATTGATCCGCTTAACTCCGCTAGCATGGAATTTAAAGCGGAGGCAAACTAAAAGGGACGAACAACCATCATTAGAGTGATAATAATAAACATTATGGTTGGAAATTCATTATAAATTCTAAAATATTTCCCACTTTTAGCAGAAGTATCATTTGCTAAAGCTTTTAAACAATAATAATTATGTATATGGAAAATAATCAAAAGTGTAACACAGGTAAGTTTAACATGCATAAAACCCGAACCTACCATTAAAACTTCCTTATGAGCATGCAACATTAAACTTCCTGTGATTAAAGTCACAATCATTGCAGGAGTTTGTATATAAAAATAAAGTTTTCTTTCTTGAATTTTTACAATCTCGACAAAACCTTTATTGTCTTTATGTTCAGCATGATACACAAAAAGACGAGGTAAATAAAAAAGACCCGCCATCCAAGAAACAAATGCCAAATAATGCACCCATTTAATCCAAAAATAATAATCATTAATCCATTCTGTCATCTTTTTTCCTTTTTTTAAATATTTCTTGTATTAAAATCAAAGCCACACTTATATTTATCATGACATCTGCAACATTAAAAATAGCAAAATTAAACCATTTATGCCAAAAAAACATATCCACTACACCTCCATGTATAAAACGATCCAATAAATTTGAAACACCAGCACCAAGCATCATTCCAAAAGCTATACTATGAGTTTTTAAAAGTGTTTTTTGCCAAAAAAGATAAATAAAAAGCACGCCAATTAAAACAAGATGTAAATATTTTAAATTATGTTCTAAAAAACTCAACATTGAAAAAGCTACGCCTGTATTTAGAGCATAAGTTAAATCTAAGTATTCACTCTGCCATCTAAGTCCTGCTAAAGTTAAGGATTTTACCCATTGATCAAGAGTAAAAACCAAAACAAAGGCACCCCAAAAATAAAAAATAAATTTAAAAGTTTTAGCCATTTAAAGCTTTCTTAAAAAACTCCACAACATTTTTCATTTCTTTTTCTAAGAGCTTAATATCTTTAGCTTCTAGCAAAAGTCTTATCAAATTTTCTGTTCCAGAATAGCGAAATAAGGTATTAATATTTTTATTTTCTAAATCTTTTTTTAATTCTTTTAAACCTTTAATTTTATCTAAATCTTTTTTTTCTGCAATTTTAAGATTGATTAAAAGCTGAGGATAAGGTTTAACTTGACCCAAAATAGAGCTTGCAGATTTTTTCTTAGAAAGCATTAAAGCGCTAAATTGCAAAGCAGCTATCAAACCATCTCCAGTTTTTGCATAATCGCTAAAAATAATATGTCCGCTTTGCTCTCCGCCAAAATTTCCACCATTAGCTTTTAATTTTTCAAGCACATATTTATCGCCCACATTACAAGTATCAAGTTCTATGCCATGTTTATTTAAAAACTCTTTTAAAGCACCATTACTCATTATAGTAGCCACAACACTTGATTGTAATTTACCTTGTTCTTTAAGATAAAGCGCTAAAACCCCTAATAAACTATCTCCATTAGCCACTTCTCCTTTTTCATCTACAACCACCAAACGATCTGCATCACCATCAAAAGCAAAGCCCACATCTGCACGCAAACGCTTTACCTCAGCAGCTAAATTTGCAGGATGTAAAGCTCCACAATTTTCATTGATATTAAGTCCATTAGGTTTATCGCTCATTACTATAACTTCAGCACCTAATTCCTTAAAAACAGTAGGTGCTACCTTATAAGCTGCCCCATGAGCCACATCTAAAACCACACGCAAAGACTTTAAAGTAAGATCTTTTGGAAAAGAATTTTTAATAGAAACAATATACCTTCCTATAACATCATCAATTCTTTTTGCTTGACCAATTTTTTCCATATCCACCTTAGAGGCTTGTATAAGCTTATCATCAAAATAAATTTCTTCTATTCTTTTCTCTATATCTTCACTGAGTTTATTTCCATGAGCATCAAAAAATTTAATACCATTATCATAATAAGGATTGTGAGAAGCTGAAATCATAATCCCTGCATCACAACGCATATCTTCAGTTAAGAATGCAATCGCAGGAGTTGGCATAGGACCAATTTGTATAACATTATATCCTATAGAAGTAAGCCCTGAAACAATAGCATTTTCTATCATATAGCCGCTTCTTCTTGTATCTTTTCCTACTAAGATATTATTAGTAATACTTTTATCTTTAAAATAAATACCCGCAGCCATTGCTAAACGCATAGCCAAAAAACTATCTAAAAATTCACCCGCTTTTCCACGAACTCCATCGGTTCCAAAAAGTTTCATTGCAAACCTTTCTAGCAAAATTTAAAGACAATTATAACAAAGCTAAGATAAAGAAATTTAAACAAGCTCTAAAAATAGAGCTTGTTTGGAACCTTATAGTTCAGGTTTAGGAGTTTTTTCAGTAGAAATAGGAAGTTGTGGATAAACAATTGCTGGTTTTGTTCCTGTTAAAGATTTTAAGAAAGTTTCAATACTTTTTGCTTCTTTATCAGAAATTTTAATGCCAAGTTGCACACTACCCATTTCCTTAATAGCATCTTTTAGATTCCAAATAGCGCCATTATGAAAATATGGAGCAGTTTCAGCAACATTTCTTAAAGTTGGAGTTTTTACCATGCCATTTGCATCACCTTTAAAATCACCTAAATTTGCAAATTTATATTTACCAGCAACTTCAAACGCTTGCATATTGCCACCTAAATTCACACCATTATGACAAGCTACACAACCCTTGTCTATAAAAAGCTTTAAGCCTTTTTGTTCTTCTTTTGTTAAAGCTTTTTCATCGCCTTCTAAAAATTTATCAAAACGAGATGGAGTGATCAAAGTTCTTTCAAAATTTGCAATTGCATCAGCAATATTGTCAAAATTTACACCGCTTTTACCATAGATTTTTTTAAACTCACTAACGTATTCAGGCAAAGATGAAATTTTTTCTACTGCAAGTTTAGCAGGAGTTGCCATTTCAGGATCAGCTTGGATTGGACCTTTAGCTTGATCGGCTAATGTTCCTGCACGACCATCCCAAAATTGAGTATTATTTAAAACTGCATTATAAACTGTTGGTGAATTTAAATGATGAGGATTTGCTGTCCATTTATGACCTATTGCAGTACTGACTCCATCTGTTCCACCAAGTCCTACATTATGACAGGTATTACAAGAAATGATACCACTTTTTGAAAGGCGTGGTTCAAAATAAAGCTTTTTACCAAGCTCTGCTTTTTCAAGAGTAAATTCACTAGCCTTTACTCCATTTTGTTTTAAAATTTCATCAACGCCTTTTTGATCTTTTGGTAAGGCAACAAGACCTGAATTTTTAGCTTCATCTATAAGACTTGCAGCATTTAAGCTTGAAAAAGCAACTAAGGATGCAATTAGCAATGATTTTACTTTCATTTACAAACTCCTATTAAAGATAAATTAAAATAAAATAATAATCATTTAGAGCTTAAATAAAAATAAATATTATTAAAAAATATTTATAATTAATTAATACTATTTTTATCTTAAAAAATTATTTTTTGTTTATTTATTTTCACAAGATATAATTTTTAGTTATAAATCTTAAAATTTTAAGATGATTTGAAAAGGATATTATGGAAAATTTAATAATTTACGCTTTTATATATCTTTTAGGTTCAATCCCTTTTGGGCTAATCCTAGCTAAATTTTTTGCTAAAACTGATATCAAAAAAGAAGGTTCAAAAAGTATAGGGGCAACCAATGTTTTAAGAGTAGTAAAAGAAAAAAATCCCAAACTAGCAAAAAAACTTGCCATTGCTACAATAATTTTAGATTTTGCAAAAGCAGCTATTCCTTTACTAATCTTAAAATTTCTTCATTATGATCAAGCTTTGCTTTGGAGCGTGGCAGTTTTGGCTATTTTTGGACACTGTTTTTCAATTTACTTGTTATTTGAAGGAGGGAAAGGCATAGCAACAGGAGCAGGTGCTATGATAGTTTTGCTTCCATTGGAAGTGCTTACAGCATTTATTGTGTGGGCAGTTATTGGAAAAATTTTCAAAATATCTTCGCTAGCTTCTTTAGCAGCGTTACTTGCTTTTGTTGCAAGTTCTTTTATATTTAATTATGACTTAGAAATTCATACACATGCACCCGTTTTCATTATCGCTTTTATTATAGTATATAAACATCTACCTAATATTAAAAGATTGATTTTTAAAGAAGAATGCAAAGTCATATAAAAATAAAATTTCACTTTAAGTGTATCATCGGTATATTAGATTTCGAAAGAAGGAAAAAACAAAAAATTATTATCAAGCTTAAAGCTAAAGCAAATGAATTTTTAAATTATGCAGAGGTAATTACCAAAATTAAAAAATGGTATAAAAAAGAAGAATTTTACACCCTTGAAGAGTCTTTAGACTTTGTAAGCTTAAATTTAAAAAAAGATTTTCCTAATTTAACCAATCTTAACATAAAAATTTTCAAACCCCATATAATAAAAAATGCTACAGTTGGGGTTAAATTGAAAAAAAAATATTAATTTTTTTTTAAAGATATCTAAACATTTACTTAAGCTATGATATAATTCTTTAAATTTTTCTTAATAAGGATAGAACAAATGAGAATTTTAGTTATAGAAGATGAGATTAGCCTAAATAAAACAATTATAGACAATCTTAATGAATTTGGTTATCAAACCGATTCTTCTGAAAATTTTAAAGATGGAGAATACTTTATCGGCATTAGACATTATGATTTAGTTTTAGCAAACTGGACTTTACCTGATGGAGATGGAGCTGAACTTGTTAACACTATTAAGCATAAATCTCCAAGAACTTCAGTTATGATTATGTCTTCAAAAACAGACAAAGAAACAGAAATCAAAGCTTTGAAAGCTGGAGCTGATGATTTTGTTAAAAAACCTTTAGATTTTGATATTCTACTCGCAAGAATTGAAGCAAGACTAAGACTTGGCGGAACCAATGTTATTAAAATTGAAGACTTAGTTATTGATCCAGATGAGGAAAAAATTACTTATAAAGGTCAAGATATAGAACTTAAAGGAAAACCTTTTGAAGTTTTAACGCACTTAGCAAGACATTCGGATCAAATTGTATCCAAAGAACAACTTTTAGATGCTATCTGGGAAGAACCTGAGTTAGTAACTCCAAATGTTATCGAAGTAGCTATCAATCAAATTCGTCAAAAAATGGATAAACCGTTAAACATATCTACCATAGAAACAGTTCGTCGTAGAGGATACCGTTTCTGCTTCCCTAAAAAATCTTAACAATTTTGCACCTTCGGTGCAAAAAATTTATCTTTATTTCTATTTTTATATTTTATTTAAGTTTTGTTATTGTATAAACTAAAATTATTTTTTAAATTTTTGAAAGGTTATGATGTCTCTTTTAATTACAAAAGACTGCGTATGTTGTGATGCTTGCAGAGAAGAATGTCCTGATGAAGCTATTTATGAAAATAGTCCAATTTATGTAATAGACCCTGATCTTTGTTCAGAGTGCGTTAATGATTTTTCAGAGCCTGCCTGTATTGTTGCTTGCCCATATGAATGTATCATTCCTGATCCTGATAATGTAGAAACTATAGAAGAATTAAAACTCAAACATAGAGATAGAGAATTTTAATGGCAAAAAAAACAGCCGTTGTTGATCTTGGCTCAAACTCCATTAGAATGGTGATTTTTGAAAAAACTTCTAGATATGGTTTTTATACAACTTGCGAATACAAACGCAAAGTAAGACTTGGAGAAAATGCTTATAATAATGGCAAAATTCTCCAAGAAGAAGCCATGCAAAGAGCCGAAAATGCCTTAGCTTTTTTCAAACAATGTGCTTTAAAGCATAAGTGCAAAAAAATATTTATAGTAGGCACATCGGCCTTAAGAGATGCCCCAAATTCAAAAAATTTCATTAAAAGAATCAAAGATAATCTGTCTTTAAATATACGCTGTATAGATGGAAAAAGCGAAAGTTACTTAGGTGGTCTTGCGGCTTTAAATTTATTAAGTCCTTTTAAGGATGGAACCACTTTAGACATAGGTGGTGGTTCTAGTGAATTGTGTTTAATAAAAAATAATAGAATTATTTCTTGTATATCTCTTGATATTGGCACTGTTAGGCTAAAAGAATTGTTCTATGATACTGGAAAAATGGATTCTTTAGAAGAATTTATAAAACCAATTTTAGAACAAATTCCTAAAGAATTTTGCAATCAAAACCTTATTGCAATAGGTGGAAGCTTAAGAGCAATATCTAATTCCATTATGCAAAAAAATTCCTATCCACTGAAAAATTTACATGATTTTCGCTATATGCTAGATGAAGAAAAAGGACATATTTTAAAAATTTTTAATTCAAACTTAGACTCTTTAATCAATTTTGGCATAAAAAAGGATCGTTTTGATACCATTAAAGAGGGTATATTTATTTTTTTAAAGATTGCGGAAAAAATAAAAGCCAAACAAGTTATCACGAGTGGGGTTGGAATCAGAGAAGGAGTTTATTTACAAGATTTGCTTCGTCCTAAAATCACTTTTCCACCAAATTTCAATCCCAGTTTAAAATGTTTACAAGATAAATTTTTACAATCAAAACAAAAAAATAAAACTCCACATTTTGCTCTGCAAATTTTTACAACCCTTAAAAATCTTCATAAACTTAACGATAACTATAAGCATACTTTACTAAATGCTGCTAAATTATGCCATATTGGAGAATATTTAAATTTCTATTTTGCTAATGAACACTCTGCTCATTTTGTACTAGGTGGATTAAATTATGGATTTTCACATAAAGAAAAAGCTTTAATTGCTAGCATTATTAAGCTTAATGGAAAAAAAGTTAATCCTTATAATCTTGAACCCTATAAACAACTTTTACCCAATATTCATACCATTTCATGGCTTAATTTTATTTTGTGCCTAGCTAAAACTTTAAGCACAAATGAAGATAAGATTGATTTTGCTTTTGCAAACAATACTCTTTATATATATCAAGAAAACAAAATTCTTAATTTACCCAAAGATGAGCTCAAAAAAATTGCAAAACCAGCTACCATAGCATTAGCAATCAATCAAAAAATTTAAGATTTTTTACCTTTTTGACGCTGCTCTATAAGATTTTGAATTCTTTTTTTATTCTCTTCAAAAAAAGAATCAAAATTTTTCTCTGTTTTTTCTGTATGTTTTATTATTTGTTCCTCTGGAATTTCAACACTTTCTAAAAGCACATTGGAATTACCTATTATCATTGTATAACGTTTATTAGCGTGATCAAAAACAACAAGTTGATTATTTTTATCTAAAAATCTTTGGAAAATCATAGTAAAATCTCTAGAAACATTGTTATTTTTATAAACCATAGTCTTTTTAAACCACCAAAGCACTATTAACAAAATAACTAAAATCAGCATTACCAAGATATAATTTGTATAATCATACCCTTCTAAACTTGTACTTTTTGGTTTAGGCATTAATTCTTGAGAATTATTCACAGTAGTTGTAGGTACAGATTCGATATTTGCTTTTCCTTGCTCTATAGCTCGTATTCTTACTCCAAATTTATCATTGATAGAACTAAGTTCTAAATTAATATTTTGTTTGTTTTGTAGCATAATATAGGTATTATTATTTTTAGAACTAATACTAATTTTATCTACAAGTTGAGAGTTAAGTTCTTTTAATTCATCTTTAGAATACGTTAAATCACTAAAAGTTAAAAGAGTTAAATTTTTTTCTTTTTTTTGAGAAATCTTGCCATTATAAGCATTATCAAAAGAAAGCATTAAATCTACTCGGTCATTTCTATCATAGATATTATAACTAATCAACTCAACACTATATAAAGGTAAAATTAAAAAAAATAATACTAGTAATCTCATTTAAATTTCTTTTTTAAAGTATTGAAGCACAGTCTTAGAATCCAAAATTTCATTAATTCTTATAGCGAGATTTTTTTCATAAACCATAACCTCGCCTTTGCCAAAAATTCTTTTATTGATATAAAGCTCAACGCTTTCTCCAGCAGGCTTTTCAAGATCAATAACCGAGCCTACTTCAAGTTTTAAAAGCTCCGCTACACTCATATTTGTAGTTCCAAGCTCGCTTACAAAATCTACTGTAATATCTAAGATATCTTCATAAGATTGTAAAAGCCCATGATGAATGTTAAACTCTATATCATCGCTCATTATTTGCAATATCCTATTCTAAAATAACAATTTTCAAATTTATAAGTTAAAGCTTCATCTAGAACTATTTCAGAAAAATCAACTTTTCCTAAATATTCCGGAATTCCGAGTTTATACTCGTCATCACCCTTGGCATCATTTAACAAATTTTTAGCATAACCTATAATCTGATTGGCACATTCTTTAGTTAAATCGCACCAGTCATCTTCTTTAAATTTTTCATCATTAATTAAAATTTCTGCAATTTTTTTTAAAAATTCTTTTGGAAAAAATAAATAAAAATTACTTTCTCCTTCGCTTTTGCCCATGATAGAAATACTCGCTCCATAAAGTTCACCGCTTATATCTTGAGCTGCTTCAATGCGAAGTCTTAAGATATGCTCGCAAAAATGAGTGATGGAATACTCAAGAATCTTTAACATAGCTACCACCTTTATAAAAAACTTAATTTAAAATTATAGTAAATATAAAATAAAAATATGTTTTAAAATTTTATTTTTTGAAAATTTCTTCAATATCTTTCATTATTATATCCAAATTTCCTTGTTTAAAACACTTTACTATGCTAGTTCCCACAATCACTCCATCAGCAACTTTTCTCATTCTTTTTACATCTTGATTATTTTGAATGCCAAAACCTACAAAAATAGGCAAATTTGTAAAAGATCTGATTTCTTTTACTTTATCTTGTAAGACTGCTTCTTCGACACTTTTAGTACCTGTAATACCTATGCTTGCTAATAAATAAATAAAACCTTTAGCATGTTTTACTAACTTTTTAACCCTTTCTTTAGGGGTTGTAACACTTACAAGTGTAATTAAAGCTATATTATATTTTTCACACTCTTTAATTAAATCATCACTTTCTTCAAAACTTAATTCAGGTATAATCAAAGCACAAATCCCTAAAGATTTTGCTTTTTTCACAAATTTTTCCAAACCATAAGAAAAAATTAAATTATAATAAACCATAAAAACCAAAGCTTTTTTAGTTTTTACCCTAGCTAAAAGCTCAAAAACATTGTAAATATCTACACCTTGATCAAGAGCTATTTTTGCCGCATCTGCAATAATCTCACCATCGGCAATAGGATCACTATAAGCAACACCAAGTTCTAAAATATCAATAGGGCTTTGATCCAATCTTTGCAAAAAAGCTTCACTTGTTTGAAGATTTGGATAACCTAAAACCGTATAAGCCACATTTGCATTTTCTTTATAAAATTTTCTAAAATCAACCATAAATCACCCCTTTTTTATAATCTCTAATCATTTGCATATCTTTATCTCCCCTACCTGAAAGATTTACTACTATCACGCTTTTCTTTTTTAAAGTTGGACAAAGTTTTTCTAAAAATGCCAAAGCATGCGAACTTTCAATCGCTGCAATAATACCTTCTTCTTTACAAAGTAATTTTAAAGCCTGCATACATTCTTCATCACTTATAGCATGATATTGCGCTCTTTTGCTTTCAAATAAAAAAGCATGCAAAGGACCAATTCCTGGATAATCAAGCCCTGCAGAAACACTATGTACAGGCAAGATATTGCCTAAATCATCTTGTAAAACCTTGGTTTTCATACCGTGAATAATGCCTGTTTTTCCCTTATTTAAAGTCGCTGCATGATAAGGCGTATCAATGCCAAGCCCCCCTGCTTCAATACCTATAAGTTTAACATTTTCATCTTTGATAAAATCATAAAATATTCCTGCTGCATTGCTTCCACCCCCAACAGCTGCAATAATATAATCTACTTTTTTATTGAGTTTTTGAAGTTGCATTTTGCATTCTTTTCCTATAATGCTTTGAAAATGCATTACTATTTTAGGATAAGGATAAGGACCTACCGCGCTTCCAACCACATAAAAAATATTTTTAATATCCCCAACCCAAGCTTGAATAGCTGCAGTAGTAGCTTCTTTTAGAGTTTTAAGCCCACTTTGTACTGCATGAATTTTAGCACCCAAAAGCTCCATTTTATAAACATTTAAAGCCTGTCTTTGCACATCGATTGCCCCCATATAAATTTCACATTCAAGTCCTAAAAGTGCTGCTGCAGTGGCTGTTGCAAGTCCGTGTTGACCTGCTCCTGTTTCTGCTATGATTTTTTTCTTTCCCATTTTTTTTGCTAAAAGGGCTTGAGCGATAGCATTATTGATTTTATGTGCTCCAGTATGATTTAAATCCTCGCGTTTTAAATAAATTTCATGCTGATATTTTTTGCTTAAATTTCTAGCAAAATAAAGTGGAGTAGGACGGCCTACATAAGTTTTTAAAAGCTCGTTTAATTCTTTTTTAAAGAGTTTATCTTTAGAAAATTTCAAAAAAGCACCTTCTAGCTCATTTAAAGCAAACATTGCACTTTCAGGCAAAAACTGCCCACCAAAATCCCCATAATACGCTTTTTTCATTTTTTCAACTCCTTTAAAATTTGTTTTATTTTATTGATATCTTTTAAGCCTTTTTCATCTTCAAATTTCGAATTAAGATCTAAAATTTTAGCTCCTGTTTTTACAGCCTTATGAATATTATCTAAACCTATGCCTCCAGCTAATACAAAATCTTTAGTATAAGAACTTAATAAAGTCCAATTAAAACTTATTCCATTACCGCCCTTTAAAATTCCCTTAGCATCAAAAAGCACTAAATCAGCAAAAATTTCACTTTTTAAATCTAAACTATCTTCCACACTTATCACCTGCCATACAAAAACATTTTGTACCTTTAAAATTTCAAATTCTTCTTTGGTAATAGTGCGATAAATTTGTACTCCATCAAGCTTAACTTCTTGAATACATCTTAAAATTTGTTCCAAATTTTCATCTACAAAAACACCGACAACTTTTTTATCTTTTTCATGAAAAATTGCACTTAAATTTCTTGCTTGTTCTAAACTCACTCTTCTTGGACTTTTAGCAAAAATAAGTCCAAAAAAATCAATATTTAAAAAAGCTAAATCTTTAGCATTTTTTTCATCTTTAATGCCACAAATTTTAAGCTTTAGCATAAGCTTGATACTCCTTAAAATACTCTATAACTTTACCTGAATAAATGGCTTCTAAAATCATATCTTTAGCCACTAAAGGCGAACTTGCTTTATTGGCTGTATAAAGTGCAAACATAGCATTTAAAACTACTAAATCAAATTTTGCCCCTTGCATTTTACCACTTAAAATATCTTTTAAATCCTTAGCGTTTTCATATGCACTAGATCCTATGATTTCACTATGAAAAGCTCTTTTAAAACCAAATTGTTCAGGACAGATAGAATACTCTAAAATTTCTCCTTCACAAAGCTCATAAATTTTACTTTCATCGCAAATACTAAGCTCATCCATACCATCATTTCCTCTTACCACTAAAGCTTTTTTGCGTCCTAAATTTTTTAAAACCTCTATCAAAAGCCTATGCACAGGTGCGTGATAATTTCCCATAAGTTGATATTTTAACTTTAAATTAGGGTGCAATAAAGGACCTAAAACATTAAAAACCGTTCTTACTCCAAGCCTTGATCTGATCTCTTTAAGTTCTCCTACTAAAGGATGGAAAAATGGAGCATGTAAAAAACTAAGCCCTTGATTGTTTAGTTGTTTTAAAGCTGATTCTAAAGTGTTTGGAGTAGTTATATTTAAAGCTTCTAACACATCTGTACTTCCGCTAGAACTTGAAATGGCACGATTTCCGTGTTTGGCTACTTTTACCCCTAAAGCTGCTAAAATAAAAGCGCTAGTCGTAGAAACATTGATACTTTTAAAACCATCTCCACCTGTTCCGCAAATATCAATCATCTCACTCTCATCACTAAAAGTTTGAGAATATCTTAAAATTTGTCTTACAAAAGCACTTAAAGATTTTTCGTTTAAAGACTTTTCAGTGATTAAAATCAACAAAGCCGCCACTTGTAAAATTTCATAATCTTTAGACATAATAATCTTGCAAATTTGCTCAAAATCATCGCTTTGTAAAAAATGATTTTCACTCATTTTTTGCAAATAAAAACTTAAAGGATTTTCTTGTTTTTGTGATTTTTTTATATCTTGTTTTAAAAAATTAGAAAAAAGTTGTAAGCCATATTCACTAAAATAACTTTCAGGGTGAAATTGCACGCCATAATAAGGTAAATTTTTATGTCCCAAAGCCATAATCACACCCTTTTCATCAAGGGCTAAAATTTCAAGCTCATCACCAAGCTGTTTAACCTCTAAAGAATGATAACGCATTACGCTAAAATTTGAAGGCAAATTAGAAAATAATTCATTTTCCTTGCATTGTTTTATCAAAGAATTTTTTGCATGCATAGGCTCTTGCATTTTAACCACTAAAGAATCAAAAGCTAAAGCTAAAGCTTGATACCCTAAACAAATACCTAAAACAGGGATATTAAGCCTTGCTTTA
The DNA here is from genome assembly GCF_001762815.1 of Campylobacter sp. BCW_6465. Classification (NCBI taxonomy): domain Bacteria; kingdom Pseudomonadati; phylum Campylobacterota; class Epsilonproteobacteria; order Campylobacterales; family Campylobacteraceae; genus Campylobacter; species Campylobacter sp. BCW_6465. Next base: position 71,159 of record NZ_MJXN01000016.1, on the reverse strand, counting down.
AAAATTTCAAGACAAATCCCACTTTGACTGGGATGTTTTGGACCAGGGCTTAAAATAATATGAGTAGGATTTAAATTTTTAATTTCACTCAGAGAAATTTCATCATTTCTTCTTACTAAAATTTCATCATTGCTGAGTTGTTCTAACATGCTTTTAACATTAAAAACAAAAGAATCATAATTATCAATTAAAAGTATCATTGATTTTCCTTTTTTAATTTTTCAAAAGCTACCAAAAGTGCCTTGCGTTTAGCACAAATTTCTGCATATTCTTTTTGACTCTCACTTTGCAAAACAATACCCGCCCCACTTGCCAAATAAGCCTTATCTTGAGTAAAAAAAGCGCAACGGATTAAAATCGCTAAAGTTATATCTTCATTGAAATTTAAAAATCCTACCGCACCACCATAAACTCCACGATCACAATCTTCAAGCTCACTAATGATCTCTAAAGCTCTTATTTTAGGAGCTCCACTTAAAGTTCCCGCTGGAAAAACTGCTTCAATCACATCGAAAATACTCGCATCTTCTTTCATATTGGCATACACTTCACTCACTATATGCATGACAAATTTATTTTTAATAATAGAAAAAAGATTTTCCACCCTTGTTTGAGTGCCAAATTTAGAAGCATCATTTCTTGCTAAATCTACAAGCATCTTATGTTCACTAAGTTCTTTTTCATCACTTAAAAGATCTTTTTCTAAAGCCAAAAGATCGCAGTTATTTTCCAAATTTCTAGTTCCAGCAATAGGGGCTAAATAAATCTCTCTTTTTTTAATTTTTAATAAAAACTCTGGAGAAGAACCCAAAACAACACCATATTTACTTGGAAAATAAAACATATAAGCGCTTGGATTTAAAACACTTAAACTCTCATAATAATCAAAAGCATTTACTTGATGCTTGATACAAAGTTGCTTACTTAAGACCACTTGAAAAATATCTCCACTTAAAAGATATTCTTTAGCTTTTTCACACATTTTTAAAAAATCATTTTTTTCATCTTCTAAAGAGTTTAAAATTTCAAAATCATTTTTTTGCTTCGTTTTTATTGGCTCAATATCATCTTTTAAATATTCAAAATATTTTGAAGCGCCAAATTTAAAAAATATCTTACTATTTTTCTCATAAATCAAATAAGCTTTAGCATTGGCGAATAAAAATAAAGGAAAATCATAATTTTTCTTAGAAGAAAGTGGAATTTTTTCAAACAAAGATACAAAATTTGCACTAAAAACTCCAAAAAATCCAGCAAAATCGCAAATTTTATTCTTGCTTAAAGCTTCATAATATTTTGCCTTAAACTCGCTAAAGGATAATTCATTAGCATCTAAATAATCACAATCAATCCCTATAATTACCTTAGTCAAATCCTCTGCAAAATAAGAATTTTCAAATTTTTCAAGGATTTGTCTGTAATAAAAATTTACATTTTTAACAAACATAATAAACCTTTTTAAAAATTAAAATAAATTAAAATAACATTAAAGAAAAAATTTAGATAAAAAGAAGTTTAGAAACGCCAAGAGCGAAGAGTATGTGTAAGTTTTAAAATCAAAGAACTACTAAAAAAACCATTTTCACTCATCTTTTACCTTTCTTATAAAATATTTCAAAAATTAAGACTTTTATGAAAATTTTTAAAGTCTAAATTAATTTTAATCAATAAATATAAAATTTGCTTTAAATTTAAAATAAATATTATAAAATCTTTATATTTTATAATATTTTGAAACATTTTTACGATGCTTAAAGTTACCAAAAAAATATTCTATTTTTATAAAAAACTAAGATAATACTTAGCTTAATAAGATAAAATTATTCCGTATTTGAAATATTTAATATTTTTTAGGAAAAGCTATGGAAATCACAGATTTACCTTATCTAATCATAGGAATCATTTCAGGTATTGCTTCTGGACTTTTTGGCATTGGTGGAGGTATGATTATCGTTCCTTCTATGTTCGCACTTGGAGAAAGTGCTCACCATGCTATCGGAATTTCAGTATTGCAAATGATTTTTGCAGCAGTTTTTGGCTCTTATATTAATTATAAGAAAAAAAATCTAAATCTTAAAGATGGTATTATGATAGGTTTTGGAGGGCTCATAGGGGCAAGCTTTAGCGGAATGCTTTTAAAAGCTTTAAGCGATGTAGCTCTTACTAGCGTATTTTTGGCGGTAAGTTGTATATTTTTTATCAAATATGCTTTTGGAATTAAAGAAAACATTGTGCAAAATCAAAGAAGCGTTTGGGTAAAGAATGTCATTTTATTTATTGCTGGAGCTTTTACTGGTATTTTTGCTATTTCTTTGGGAATTGGTGGTGGACTTTTAATTGCTCCGATTTTAGCTTATTTTTTAGGCTATGATAGTAAAAAAGTTGTTTCTTTATCCTTGTTTTTTGTTATTTTTGCTTCAGTCTCTGGTATTATATCTTTTTCAAATTCTGGAGTTATAGACTCTGAAGTTATTCATAAAGGAATACTAGTAGGTATAGCTTCTATGGTTGGAGTTTTTATAGGAATTAAAATCATAGAAAAAATGCATATTTCAGCTCATAGAAAAATTTTACTTTGCGTATATGCCTTATCAATACTTGGAACCACCCACTCTTTACTTAATAAGCTAAATCTTATAAATTTTTAACTTGGATTTATCCAAGTTCTTTTAATATTATTATGCTAAAATCTTAAATTTATTTAATGTTTAGGAAAGACTATGAACGATACCATCAAAATCATTGGTGCAAGAGAAAATAACCTAAAAAATATCCACCTTGAAATTCCCAAAAACAAACTCATTGTTTTTACAGGACTGAGTGGGAGTGGAAAATCAACCCTTGCTTTTGGAACTCTTTATGCTGAAGGACAACGCCGTTATATAGAAAGTTTAAGCGCTTATGCTAGACAATTTTTAGATAAGGTAGGCAAACCTGATGTTGATAAAATCGAAGGTTTAACCCCAGCCATTGCTATAGATCAAAAAACCACTTCTAAAAACCCACGCTCTACCGTAGGAACCATCACTGAAATTTATGATTATCTAAGACTTTTATATGCAAGAGTAGGTATTCAACATTGTCATCAATGTGGACAAAAAATCTCATCTATGAGTGCAAGTGATATAGTCAGTGAAATTTTAAAATTTCCAAAAGGTGCAAAAATCATCATCTACGCTCCACTCATACGAGAAAAAAAAGGAACTTATGCAGATTTACTTGAAAATTTACGCAACAAAGGCTATGTAAGAGCTCAAATCGATGGAGTTTTAGTAAGACTTGATGAAGAAATTGAACTGGCTAAAACCAAAAAACACACCATTAAACTTGTCATAGATAGACTTGAAATTCAAGAAGATTTACTTTCTCGCCTTGCAAGCGATATAGAAAAAGGTTTACAAGAAAGCTTTGGAGAAATAGAAATAGAAGTTTTAAATCATGAAGAAATAAACCTTAATAAACACTATCATTTTAGCGAGCATTCAGCTTGTTTTGATTGTAAAATTTCCTTTGTTCCACTTGAACCTTTAAGCTTTTCTTTTAATTCTCCAAAAGGAGCATGTGAAGCTTGTGATGGACTTGGAATTCGTTATACTTTAGATATGAAAAAAATCATCGATGAAAATTTAAGCCTCGAAAATGGTGCTGTTAAAATCATGTATGGTTTTAACAAAAGTTATTATTATAAATTCCTAATCGCCTTTTGCGAACAAAATGAAATTCCTATCAAAATACCTTTTATGCAATTAAGCGAAGAACAAAAACGCCTTGTATTGTATGGTAATGCCAAAACTATAGAATTTCTTTGGAAAAGAAATCGTCTAAAACGCACTTTTGAAGGCGTGGTTAAAATGGCTTATGAAATGCTAAAAGATGAAAAAGATTTAGCCGAATATATGAGTGAAAAAATTTGTAAAGACTGCGGTGGGCATCGTTTAAAACCCGAAAGTTTAGCCGTGAAAGTAGCCAAAAAAGGCTTGGGTGAAATTTTAGATATGAGCATAGAAGATAGTACGGCCTTTTTTGCAGATGAGAAAAATTTTTCTTATTTAAGCGAGCAACAAAAACTTATTTCTAAACCTATCCTAAAAGAAATCAACGAAAGATTGTTTTTCTTGTATGATGTGGGGCTAGGTTATCTTTCCTTAGGGCGCGATGCAAGAACGATTAGTGGGGGTGAAGCACAAAGAATCCGCATAGCTTCACAAATTGGCAGTGGTTTAAGCGGAGTGATGTATGTCTTAGATGAGCCTAGCATAGGACTTCATGAAAGAGATACTGCAAAACTGATTAAAACTTTAAGAAATTTACAACAAAAGGGCAATACCCTAATTGTCGTAGAGCATGATAAAATGACTGTAGAAGAAGCAGATTTTATTGTGGATATTGGCCCAAAAGCAGGAAAATTTGGAGGTGAGGTTGTATTTAGTGGAACTTATAAAGAACTTTTAAAAAGCAAAAGCGAAACTGCACTTTATATGAATGGGAAAAAACAAATTTCACAACTTCAAAACAGAGCACAAAAAGAATGGCTTGAACTTAAAAATGTAAATATTAACAATATCCAAGATTTAAGCGTAAAATTTCCTTTACAAAATTTAGTCGCTATAACAGGAGTTTCAGGTTCTGGAAAAAGTTCTTTGATACTTCAAACCCTACTTCCTTTTGCACAAGAGGAATTAAACCGGGCTAAAAAAGTTAAAAAACTTGGTGGGGTGCAAATAGAAGGACTTGAAAAACTTGATAAAGTTATTTATCTTGATCAAAGCCCAATTGGACGCACACCACGTTCAAATCCTGCCACCTATACAGGCGCTATGGATGAAATCAGAAATCTTTTTGCCGCCACTAAAGAAGCTAAAATGCGTGGTTATAAAGCAGGACGCTTTTCTTTTAATGTAAAAGGGGGAAGATGTGAGAAGTGTAGCGGAGATGGAGAAATCAAAATAGAAATGCATTTTTTACCTGATGTTATGGTGGTTTGTGATACTTGCGGGGGCAAACGCTACAATGATGCCACGCTAGAAATCAAATATAAAGGCAAAAATATCAGTGAAATTTTAAATATGAGTGTTTTAGAAGCGAGTGAATTTTTTACAGCCGTTCCTAAAATCAAACAAAAATTAGACACTCTAGTAAAAGTGGGCTTAGATTATCTAACCCTAGGACAAAATGCCACCACCTTAAGTGGAGGTGAAGCACAAAGAATCAAACTTGCCAAAGAACTAAGTCGTAGCGATACAGGAAAAACCCTTTATATACTTGATGAGCCTACAACAGGACTGCATTTTGAAGATGTTAATAAACTCATCTTAGTTTTACAACATTTAGTTGATCTTAAAAATTCGGTTTTTGTGATAGAGCATAATTTAGATGTGATTAAAAATGCTGATTATATCATCGATATGGGGCCTGAAGGCGGAGTTAAAGGCGGCAAGGTTATTAGCACAGGAAGCGTGGAAAAAGTCGCTAAAGAACACAAAAAAACCCGTTCTTACACAGGATATTATCTAGACTTAGAGCTTAAAAATACACAAAAATCATAATTTTATGTTTGATTTTTTATATAATGATATAAGTTATTTAGGACTTTTTATAGTGTGTTTTCTTTCAAGCACACTATTACCTTTGGCAAGCGAAGCCTTTGTTTTAGGCTTTATAAAACTTGATTTTAATCCAAATTTAGTGCTTATCGTAGCTACTTTGGGTAATACCTTAGGAAGTTTAAGTACTTATGGCTTGGCTTATCTTGGTAAGCAAAAAATTTTAGAAAAATACTTTAGCAAATCCTTGAAAAAATTAGAAAATTTCAATGCTAATTTTGCCAAATTTGGAAGTATATTTGCTTTTTTAAGCTTTTTACCTTTAGTGGGAGATCTTTTTGCCTTAGGACTTGGTTTTGCGAAATATTCTTTTTTAAAAACTATATTTTTTATCTTACTTGGAAAATTAAGTCGTTATGCTTTCATAATTTTCATAGCAAACTCCTTTTAAAAGCCTCTCTTTTATAAGTTTTAAAAGCTTTGCATTGTCTACATTTTTTAAAATTTTAACACAATTTTTAGTGCTTAAATCCATCCCCATACTCATTTTTGGTTCTTTAAAGCAACGCCAACTCATACCTCTTGCCAAAGAACTATCGCAAATAACATCAGCATAACACTCATCAAAATCTGCAATACTAGAATCTAATGCGTAAGCTATCGTTAAAGCGTCATGTATCCAAGTTCCCTTTGTACCACGTGTTTTAGAAGCATAATCAATCCAAACGCCTAAAGTTTCAACGATAAAATCGCATAAAATATTCTTAGCTTGCAACTCTTTTAAATCCTCATGAGTCAATAAAGTCTGCATGGTTACATTATAAGGTACGAGTGTAATTTTAGCTCTTGAATTTAACACTATACTAGCCGCCTCAGGATCGAAACCAAAATTTGTATCTTTAGTGTAATAAGGCATATCAAAACTACCGCCCATAATAAAAAGCTCTTTAAGATTTATATCAAAATCTTTAAAAATTTTCATAGCCATAGCGATATTTGTCAAAGGTCCTATCGCACAAATAGAAATTTCTTTAGGATTTTTACCCACCAACTCACCCATTTTAAAAATCGCATCAGGATTTATATTTTCTAAAATTTCAGGACTTTTTATATTTTCCCAAAGATATTCGAGTTTAAAATTTTTTACACTTTCATCAAGTCTTTGACGCCAAGCTTTACTTGGTTCTTTTAAGGCTTCATTCGCTCCTAAATAAACGGGGATATTTAAATTTAAACGTTTAAATAAATCCTTAGCCACGCTATAGGCAACAAGACTTGGAACATTACCGCAAATTGTGCTTAGCATTTCAAGTTTGATTTCTTTAGATGCCAAAATCAAAGCAAGCGCTAAACCATCATCGGTATTTGCTCCTGCAATAGCATTGCCTATATCCGTGTCTAAAATAAGTCTCATATCGCATCTTCTATTTTATTTAAATCTCTGCCTCTAGTTTCTGGCGCAAAAAATGTAGTCACAAAACCTATACCTGCAGTTAATACAAAATACGTTGCGATAGGCCACCAAGTGCCATAATACGCAAGCAAAGCAGAAGCCACCATAGGCGCTGTTCCTCCTGAAAGAATAGAACCTAGCTCCTTAGCAAAAGCCATTTTTGTATAACGGTTTTTTACCCCAAAAAGTTCTACACCCCAAGCCGCTTGTACACCAAAAATCCCTAAAGATGCTAAAGACATACCTACAATAATAGTTAAAATCACAATAATTTCATTTTTACTATCTAAAAGCATAAAAGCAGGAAAAGCATAAATCATCAAAAGCAAACAAAACATTCTATAAGTAATACGTCTTCCAAATCTATCACTTAAATAACCTGCCAAAGGAATAACCAAAAAACCCGCCAATGAAGCTATCATTACCGCTGTAGTGGCAACTGATTTGTCTAAAAGTAAAATTTTAGTCACATAACCTACAATAAAACCTTGCGCAAGATAAGAAGGTCCGTTTTCGCCTATTCTTAAGCCCACCATAGTCCAAAAAGCACGACTTCTTTGCCAAAAACTTCTTTCATCTTTTTTCATATGCTTTTCGTTATTAAGACGCAATTTCATCATTTCATTTTTTTGCTTTTCAAAAACAGGGGTTTCTTTGACATGAAAACGAATATATACAGCAAAAAGAGCGATTAAAATACTTCCCATAAAAGGAACTCTCCAACCCCATTCTTTAAAACTCGCTTCATCCATTTGTACCATCAAAAGCCATACAAAAGACGCAAGCAAAGTTCCGCTATTTGATCCTAAGGCAATCACAGAAGAAACAAGCCCTCTTCTCTTGCTAGGAGCATATTCTCCAAGCATAACTGTTCCACCTGAAAGTTCAGCTCCTGCGCCAAAACCCTGCATAAAACGTAATGCAACCAAACAAATAGGCGTCCAAACACCAATCACTGCATAGCTTGGAATAAAACCTATAAGAGTAGTTGAAATTCCCATTAAAGCTATTGTAGCCATCATAACATTTTTTCTTCCGTGTTTATCACCTAAATAACCAAAAAACAAAGCCCCGATAGGTCTTGCAATAAAACCTATGCCATAAGTTACAAAACTAAGCAAAAGTGCAATTACTGGAGTTTGCTCAGGAAAAAACACTTCTGAAAAAATTGTTGCAGCTGCTAAACCATAAAGTGCAAAATCTGCATATTCCATAGCAGTTCCCAACCAGCAAGAAAAAACTGCCTTTTTAAAAACTTTCCTACCTTCAGGTGTATTAAAATTCTTATCCGCAATTCCATCAATTTGCTGATTTGTCATTACATTATCCTTATATTTTAATATATTTTTTTATAAATAATTTGTAATTATGGCTAAAAATTGCAGTGTTTTTGCTTAAAGATCTTAAATTGTAGACATTTTAAGCAAAATTTTGAAATAATATAACCCAAAAATATATTTTATCAAAGAAGAAATTATTATGAAAACTTTAACTATTATTGATACTTTTGGATTTTTTTTCAGACTTTACTACGCATTAAAAGGTTTTAAAAATTCACAAGGACAAGCTAGTGGAATGATTAGCGGTTTTGCAAATTTTATTTATAGCTTAAAAAATGAACACAAAAGTGATTATATTGTTTTTGCATTAGACTCCAAAGGAAAAACTTTTCGTAGCGAAATTGATCCAAACTACAAACAAAATCGCACTCCACCACCACCTGAACTTCTAGAACAAATTCCAATTTGCATAGAGATGATAGAAAAAATGGGTTTTATAAGCGTTTCTAGGGAAGGTTATGAAGCCGATGATATCATCGCTTCTTTTGTAAGAACTTGTGAAGATAGGGATATTTTTGTACGCATTATCACTCAAGATAAAGATCTTTATCAACTCATAAAAGATGGTAAAACAAGCATTTACAGTCCTATTTCTAAAAACGACTATGATGAAGCAGCGTGTTTAGAAAAATACGGAGTAAAACCTCATCAAATCAGAGATTTTTTAGCTCTTTGCGGAGATAGTTCTGATAATATTCCAGGCGTTAAAGGTATAGGCGCAAAAGGAGCCAAAACCTTACTTGATGAATTTGGCAGCATAGAAGGAATTTATGAAAATTTAACTCTAATACGCAACGAAAGAAGTCGTAACTTGCTTTTAGAGGGTAAGGAAAATGCATTTTTAAGCAAAAAATTAGCTTCTTTGTATGACAATTTAGAAGTGCAAAATCTCATAGAAAAAGCCACTTATCCTGATGAAGAACCTCTTTTAAAAATACTTGAAATTTTAGAACATTACGAACTTAATGCTTTGCTTAAAAAACTGCGTCAAAATCCTGATAATAAAGATAAAAATTTAGGTTTTAAAGCCACTTTAATACAAGATGAAAACAAACTTTTTGAAATTTTAAATACTCTTGATAAAGAAAGTATTATTGCTTTTGATACCGAAACTACAGGACTTGATACAAAAGAGGCAAAAATTGTTGGTTTTAGTTTTTGTATGAGTGAAAACGAAGCCTTTTATGTGCCTTTAACTCATAATTATCTTGGAGTAGGTGAGCAAATCTCATTGCAAAGTGCCAAAAAAGCTATAGAACTAATCTTTGATCATTTTGTTATAGGGCACAATCTCAAATATGATTTTAAAATCATTCAAAATAATTTTGGATTAAATTTGCCTCAAAAATACGCAGATACAATGATTTTAGCATGGCTTAAAAATCCTTCTTTAAGAGTAAATATGGATGATTTAGCCTTAAGACTTTTTAATTATGAAACCTTACATTTTGAAAGTCTTGTTAAAAAAGGAGAAAATTTTGCAAGCGTAGAACTTGAAAAAGCTTGCAAATACGCAGCAGAAGATGCTTATATCACTTTAAGATTTTATCTTTATTTTTTAAAAAATCTTGAAACTCCTTTATTAGAACTTGCTAAAAACTGTGAATTTGATTTCATTAAAATCATTATGATGATGGAAGAAAATGGCATAAAGCTTGATACAAATGCACTTGAAGTCCTTATGAAAAAATTTGAAAATGAAATCAAAAATTTAAGTGAAGAAATTTATACTCTTTGTGAGGATAGATTTAACTTAAACTCACCTAAACAAGTAGGTGATATACTTTTTGAAAAACTTAAACTTCCAAGTGGAAAAAAAGGAAAAACAGGATATTCTACCGATGAAAAAGTTTTAAATGCACTTTTAGATAAACATCCTGTAATTGCTAAAATTTTAGATTATAGAGAACTTGCCAAACTTTATTCCACTTATTGCGAACCTTTGTTAAAACTAGCGTTAAAAGATAAAAATTCACGCATTTATTCAAGTTTTTTACAAACTGGCACTGCAACGGGTCGCCTTTCATCTAAAGATCCAAATTTGCAAAATATTCCTGCACACGGACAATACGCAAAAGATTATAAATCTTGTTTTGTAGCTAAAGATGGATTTAGTTTTATCTCTCTTGATTATTCTCAAATCGAACTGAGAATGCTTGCGCATTTTAGCGAAGATGAAAAACTTTTAAATGCTTTTGCCAATGATGAAGATATACATGCAAGAACAGCTATAATGATTTTTGGAGAAAGCAATTATGAAACCAGAAGTGTTGCAAAAAGTATAAATTTTGGACTTATTTATGGCATGGGCTATAAAACTTTAAGTCAAAATTTAAAAATAGAAGCTCATTTAGCCAAATCTTACATAGAAAAATATTTTGAAAATTTTACTAGCATTAAAAAATATTTTGAAACAGTTAAAAACGAAGCTAAACAAAATGGTTTTATCACTACTTTAAGCGGTCGCAAGCGTTATTTTGATTTTGAAAATGCAAAACCTATGCAAATTGCCATGTATGAAAGAGAAAGCATTAATTCAATCTTGCAAGGTTCAGCAGCAGATGTAATCAAACTTGCAATGCTAGAAATCAATAAAGAATTAAATGAAGACAAAAAGCTTATTTTACAAATTCATGATGAATTAATTTTTGAAGTAAAAGATGATTTATGTGAAAATTTTGTAAAAAAAACTAGAGATATTATGGAAAATATAGTAAAATTAAAAGTAAAATTAAAAACAAGCTCAAGTATTGCCAAAAATTGGGGCGATTTAAAATAATCAAGGAGATATTTATATGGATCTTTCAACCATACTGGGAATGGTGCTTGCAGTTACTAGTATTTCAGTAGGAGATATACTAGAAGGTGGTAATCCTTTACATGTTATACATCTTTCTTCCTTTCTTATAGTTATGCCAACAGCTGCATTTTGTGCAATGACTTCTACACATAAAAAAATTGTAAAAGCAGCTTATAAAGAACTCAAAGTTGTCTTTAAAGGCTCTGGCGTAAATCTACCTGAAAGGATAGCCCAGTTAATAGAATTTGCTATTATTGCAAGAAGAGATGGACTTTTAGCATTAGAATCAAGAACCAATGAGATTGAAAATGAATTTTTAAAAAATGCTATGATGATGCTTGTAGACGGTAAAAGCTTTGAAGAAATTCACGAAAGCATGGAAATACAAACCGAACAACTTGAAGAGCATTATAAAGAATGCGCAGAATATTGGATAGTATTTGGAGAAACTTGCCCTACCATGGGACTTGTTGGAGCGGTTTTTGGTCTTATTCTAGCTCTTAAATTGCTAGACAATCCCCAAGCAATGGCAGCGGGTATTTCAGGTGCTTTTACAGCTACGGTTACTGGGATTTTTGGTGCTTATGCGCTTTTTGCACCTTGGGGAAGAAAAATGAAAGCTAATGGAATGGATCTTGTAAAAGAGCAAATTGTCATCACTGAAGCCATAAAAGGAATTGCAGAAGGTGCAAACCCTAGAGATTTGGAAGCTAAGCTTTTTAATTTCTTAAGTCACGATGATCCAAAAATTTCACAATTTGACAAAGGTTAAAAATGGCTAAAAAACATAAATGTCCAGAATGTCCTGCAGGTGAAAAATGGGCCGTGCCTTATGCAGACTTTCTAAGTTTGCTTTTGGCACTTTTTATTGCTCTTTGGGCAATTTCCAAAACAAATCCTGCTAAAGTAGAGGCTTTAAAAACCGAATTTGTTAAAATCTTTGATTATACCTCTACTCAAACAGTCAAAGAAGAGAGTAAAACCCAAGAAAAATATAAAGGTGCAGCAAAAGAAGAAAGTGATGAACTCAAATCGTTAAAACAAATGACTATGACACAGCAAGAAACTATCAAACGTCTTCAAGCAGCTCTAGATCAAAGCGACAATCAGATTGCTCTTAACCTTCCATCTAAAGTTGAATTTGAAAGAGGTAGCGCTCAAATTGTTTCAGCTGATATACAAGATTATTTAAAACGTATGGCTGAACTAACAACATATTTACCACCTCAAGCAAAAATAGAAATTAGAGGCTATACAGACAATAGCGACTCTATTATAAGAAGTTATGAGCTCGCCTACCAAAGAGCAGAAAATGTATTAAAATATTTTATAGAAGGTGGAGCAAATTTAAAAAATATTAGCATTAAAAGCTATGGGCTTAATAATCCCATCAATGGAAATCCGCAAGCCTTAGAAAATAATAGAGTAGAAATATATTTTAAAGTCGATACAGCAGATACAAGTACTCAAAAATCGGTTCTTGAGCTTATTAACAAAATAGGAACTAAAATACCTTAAAAGTTTTAGCTTCCTTTTTTTACTTGACCAGCTAAACGACTCTTATTATTTGTATTATAAACAAATCCTAGCACCTCAGCTACAGCTTTAAACATTTCCCTAGGAATAAGATCATTAACATCGCAAGCTTTATAAAGCTCCCTTGCTAAAGGAGGATTTTCATAAACTACAACATTATTTTCATAGGCAACTTGTTTTATGCGAAGCGCGAGAAAATCCACTCCTTTGGCAACAACCCTAGGGGCTTGTTCTTTACTTGTATCATAACGAATAGCTACGGCATAATGCGTTGGGTTTGTGATCACCACATCCGCACCTGCAACATCTTGAACCATACGACGACGCGCAGCTTCCATTTGAAGTCTACGAATTCTACCTTTAACTTGAGGATCTCCTTCCATTTGTTTATACTCATCTTTTATTTCTTGTTTGCTCATACGCAAACCTTTAAAATACTGAAAACGCACCAAAAAAACATCTAAAACAGCAATAATTAAAAAAGCAACTATAACAATAGCTGCTAAAACAATAGCTCTGTCTCTTAGCCAAGTAAGCTGTGCAACCATAGTATAAAGCTCAACTCTTGGAAGCTCTTGCATAAATTTAAGTAAAACTATAAAAGCTATAGTAAAAACAATACCCACTTTTAAAATAATTTTTATACTTTCAACAATTTTTTTCAATGAAAAAAGGTTTTTTAAACCTTTTAGAGGATTGATTTTTCCTAAATTTGGCATAATAGGTTTAGTTGTAAAAATAAAACCAAATTGCATAATATTTCCCAAAACCCCAGCAATCATAATACTTAAAACAATAGGTGCAAGAATAATTAAAACCTCAAAAATGCTTTTAATCATAATGGCTTGAATAATACGCAAATCAAATTCAACACCAATAAAACTTTGATAGTATCTATATAAATTTACAATTCTCTCGCCCATAAAACTCATCATAAGTAAAGTTATAGTTACTCCAATTATCAAAGTTACAATAGCTACCGCATCTTGAGACTTTGGAACATTACCTTCTTTACGCGCATCTTCTATCTTTTTGGACGTGGGTTCTTCTGTTTTTTCTTGATCTTCGCCTGCCATATTTTAGCCTAAGTAAAAATTTTAATATGTGTGTAAAATTATAGTAGAAAATTTATGAATTTCAATTAAAGAATAAAAATGAAGAAAAAGCCTCATGAAGAGGCTTTATACTAAGAAATTAAAGTTTAGCTTCGTTTTTACCAAGATATTCAGCCACGCCTTTAGGGTTAGCTTTCATACCTTCATCGCCCTTATTCCATCCTGCAGGACAAACTTCACCATGCTCATTTGTAAAAAGCATAGTATCAACCATTCTTAACATTTCATCTATATTTCTACCTAGTGGTAAATCATTAACCACAGCATGGCGAACTGTTCCATCAGCATCAAGCAAGAACGAACCACGAAGGGCAACTGCTTCTGCATAAAGTACATCAAAATTTCTAGCAATCTGCTTAGTTAAGTCAGCAACAAGCGGAAATTTAACCTGACCAATACCACCTTGATTTACTGGAGTATTTTTCCAAGCAAAATGTGAAAATTCATTATCTCCTGAAATTCCAATTACTTCAATACCGCGGTTTTTAAATTCTTGATATCTTTTGTCAAAAGCTATAATTTCTGAAGGACAAACAAAAGTAAAATCTTTTGGATAAAAGAATACTACCGCTCCTTTTGGGCCTATGTTTTTGTAAAGATTAAAATCTTGAACAATTTCATTGTTTCCTAATACCGCTGGAGCAGTAAAATCTAAAGCTTTTTTAGTAACTATCATATTTTCTCCTAAATAATAAATTTTATTGATAACGAAATTATATCGTTTAAATCTTTATTTTTTTTTAAATATCTAAAATAATATTAAAAATTTAAGAAAGTTATAATTATTATCAAATAATGTAAATTTTTGATTATCAAAATTTACATTATTTAAGAATTTTATGCTAAAATCTTTTAAATATTAATATTAAAAAGGAGAAAAAATGGCTGTAAAAATTACAGATATATGTATTGCTTGTGGTTCTTGTATTGATGAGTGTCCAGTGAGTGCTATCGTTGATGATGCTAACAATCCAGAAGGTGAAGATAGATATTATGTTTATGCAAACAAATGCGTTGAATGCGTAGGACATAATGATCAACCAGCTTGTGCCAGTGCTTGCCCAACAGATGGATGTATAGTTTGGAGTGCTGTAGAATCAGGACAACCAAGTCGTGATAATATCGGCGCTGATATGAGAAGCGGGGACACTCCAGTTTTTGCATAATTTTAAAAAATTAAAAAGCTAGAGATTCCTAGCTTTTTCTTTTAATTTAACTTTTTTTAAACAAATTCAAGTATAATTTTAAGCTTTATTAAAATAAGGAGTTATTACAAAGATGGAAAAAACTTTATCTATAATTAAACCTGATGCTGTTAAAAAAGGTGTTATAGGAAAAATTTTAGATCGTTTTGAAAGCAATGGATTAAGAATCGCTGCAATGAAAAAAGTTCAACTTAGTAAAGAACAAGCTGAAAATTTTTATGCTGTTCATAAAGAAAGACCTTTTTTTAAAGACTTGGTTGAATTTATGATTAGCGGTCCTGTTGTTGTTTCTGTGCTAGAAGGAGAAGGTGCCGTATTAAAAAATAGAGATTTAATGGGAGCGACAAATCCTAAAGAAGCTAAAGCAGGAACAATTAGAGCCGATTTTGCTGAGAGTATTGATGCTAATGCTGTTCATGGAAGCGACAGCTTGGAAAATGCAAAAATAGAAGTTGAATTTTTCTTTAAACCAAACGAAATTTGCTAAATGAAAATCCCTTTTTCTAAGATTAACATAAAGGAATATCCTTTTAAACTTAATCTTGAAAATATGATTTTTGAGGGAAATTTAGTAAAAATAAATCCTAAGCTTGTTAAAATAAATGCTATTATGCAAGGTTTTATCTATAGACCTTGTGATAGCTGTGGAACTGAGTTTGAACTTGAAATTAAAGAAAATTTAGAACTTTTTGCAAGTGATGGTATTTTTAAAGATGAAGCAAACGAATTGAGCAATACTATAGAATTTTTCGATGGACATATTGATTTAATAGAAGTTGCTATCAGCGAGCTTGAAGCTTATTTGAGTGATTATTTTTATTGTGCAAATTGCAATAATTAATTAAATTTTATAAAGGAGAAAAAATGGCAGTACCAAAGAGAAGAGTGAGCAAAACTCGCGCAGCTAAACGCAGAACTCACTATAAAGTTAGTCTTCCTATGCCTGTAAAAGACAAAGATGGAAGCTATAAAATGCCTCACCGTGCGAATCCAACAACTAAGGAATATTAAAATCAATGATTAACATTGCCATCGATGCAATGGGTGGTGATTTTGGAGAAAAACCCATTATAGAAGGCGTTTTAAAGGCACTAGAAGCAAAACCTTTTAACGCTATCTTGGTGGGAGATTCTAAAATTCTAAAACCTTTAATACCAAAAAAATTAGAACAATATATACAATATGAAGAAGCTAGTGAAATTTTTTCAATGAATGAAAGTGCCACTGATGCTTTAAAAAATAAAGAAACAACCATTTATAAAGCTATTAATCTATTAAAAGAAAAAAAAGTAGATGCTGTAGTTTCAGCGGGTCATAGTGGAGCAAGCATGTCCTTAGCCACATTAAGACTTGGGAGACTCAAAGGTATTTCAAGACCTGCTATCGCTACTTTAATGCCAAATATTACTAACAAAACTTTACTTTTAGATGTTGGGGCTAATACAGATTGTAAAGCTGAAAATTTATTTCAATTTGCCGTAATGGGTGAAGTTTATGCTAGAGAAATCATGCAAATTCAAAAACCGCGTCTTGCTTTGCTTTCTAATGGCGAAGAAGAATGCAAAGGTAATGAACTTACCAAAGAAAGCCATCAACTTATGAAAAAAATTCCAAATTTTATAGGTAATGCTGAAGGTAGAGATATTTTCAATGGCGAAATAGATGTTTTAGTCTGTGATGGTTTTAATGGAAATGTGATTTTAAAAGCTTGTGAGGGTGTAGCAACAGCAATTTTTCAACTTTTAAAAAATGAAGTAAAACAATCTTTTATTTCTAAAATAGGTGCTTTACTTATGAGGCCATCTTTTAAGAAATTAAAAAAACATATTGATTGGCAAGAATATGGCGGAGCACCCCTTCTTGGAGTTAATGGTTGCGTGATCATAAGTCATGGAAAAAGCGATTCTAGGGCCATTAAAAATGCAATTTTTCAAGCTATAAATTTTAGCCAATCTCATATCAATGAACTTATAGAAAATGAACTTGGGAAATACAATGCTTAAAGCCAGTCTTAAAAGTATAGCTTCTTATATTCCAGAAAAAATTTTAAGCAATGCCGATCTTGAAAAGATGGTAGATACTACCGATGAATGGATCACTAGACGCACAGGCATTAAAGAAAGACGTATTGCTGGTGAAAATGAGAATACTAGCGATTTGGGTACAAAAGCTGCATTAAAAGCCATAGAAAGAGCAAATTTAAAACCTGAAGATATTGATGCAATTCTTGTAGCCACTTTAAGTCCTGATTATTTTACTATGCCTTCAACGGCTTGTAAAATTGCTTCAAATTTAGGACTTGTAAATATTAGTGCTTTTGATATTTCAGCAGCTTGTTCTGGTTTTATCTATTTGCTTGAACAAGCTAAAGCCTTAATAGAAAGTGGTTTGAAAAAAAATGTTTTAATCGTAGGAGCTGAAAAAACAAGTTCAATTATGGATTACAATGACAGAAGCATTTGCATACTCTTTGGAGATGGTGCGGGTGCTGGAGTTGTAAGTTTGGACAATGAAAATCATATCCTTGATGTACATACTGCAAGCAATGGTAATTATGGAGATCTTTTAATGACTCAAAGATCGCAAAAATCAAGCCTATGTCAAACACTTTCTATGCAAATGAGGGGCAATGAAGTTTTTAAAATAGCAGTAAACACGCTTAGCAATGATGTTGTAGAAATTTTAGCTAAAAATAACATTTTAGCACAAGAAATTGATCTTTTTATTCCTCATCAAGCTAATCTACGCATCATTAAAGCCGTCCAAGAAAAACTCAATCTAAGTGATGAAAAATGTGTGATCACTGTGCAAAAATATGGCAATACTTCAGCTGCTTCTATACCTATGGCAATGAATGATGCCTATGAAGAAGGTCGACTTAAAAAAGGAAGTCTGATCTTACTGGATGCTTTTGGTGGTGGTTTTACTTGGGGATCTGCGCTTTTAAAATTTGGAGGGGAGAATTTTTAATTCTCTCTTAACTTTCCAAAAGCTTGAATTTCTACCAAATAACCCTCTGCTAAAGCACTTCCCACACAAGCTCTAACAGGTTTAGGGTAATTTTTAATCCAAGCATCATAAATTTCATTCATTGCATCAAAATCTTTCATATTAGCTAGCCAGATTTGAATTTGAATTAAATCTCCTTTGCTTGCGCCTATTTTTTCAAACAAAGCATCAAGTTCTGCAAGCGCTTCTTTGGTTTGTTTTTTTAATATCTCCGCTAGGTTCAAAAGCCACTTGTCCTGCGGTCTTAAAATATTTATCAAAAACAATAATTTGCGACATTCTATCGCACTCATCAAAACGCTTTATCATGTATATTTTCCTTGAAATTCTTTCATAAATTCACACAAGGTTTTTACCTGATCCAAATTAAGTGCATTATAAATACTTGCACGAATTCCTCCTAAAATTCTATGTCCTTTAAGTCCTATCATTCCAGCTTCTTCGGCTTCTTTTACAAAAAGAGGTTCTAAATCTTTATTTTTAGCAATATTAAAACTCACATTCATTAAAGATCTATTCTTTTTATCTGCATGTCCTTTATAAAATCCATTGCTTAAATCAATACATTCATAAAGCATAGTAGCTTTTTGAGAATTTTTCTCATACACTTTATCAAGCCCACCTTGATTTAAAAGCCAATCCATTTCAAGATTAAACATATAAATGGCAAAGGTTGGAGGCGTGTTAAACAAGGACTGATTCTCGGCATGAGTCAAATAATTTAACATACTAGGAATTTGTTTATTTTTAGATCTTTCTAACATATCTTTACGGATAAAAATACAACTTAAACCCGAAATTCCAGCATTTTTTTGCACTCCGCCATAAAAAAGAGCGATATTTGAAAAATCTACTTTTCTAGAAAAAAAATCACTCGATGCATCCACAATCAAAGGAGCTTTAGTTTTAGGATAATTTTGATATTGAGTGCCGTAAATAGTATTATTAGAACAAATATAAGCATAATCAGCATTATCACTAAATTCCACACTAGGAATATGATCGAAATTACTTTCCTCGCTACTTGCTACGGTTTTAACATTGACACCTAAAATTTGTGCTTCTTTAATTGCTTTTTTTGTCCAAACTCCTGTATTTGCATATTCACAAACCCCGTTTAAAGCTAAATTCATAGGAATCATAGCAAATTGCAAACTTGCTCCACCTTGTAAAAATAATACTTCATAATCATCATTTAACCCGTAAAGTTTTTTAGCTTTCTCTTGTGCTCCAAAATGCACTTCTTCAAATACTTTTGTGCGGTGAGAAATTTCCATTATAGAATAACCCCTACCTTGATAATCACAGAGTTCTTTTTGAGCTTGCTCTAAAATTTCTAAAGGTAAAGTTGATGGCCCTGCGCTGAAATTGATTTTTCTCATAATCTATCCTTATAAAATTTTTGCTTCTTTTTGAGAAGTTTGAGAACTTAAAATAACGATATCATCACTCTTAAGATCTTCTAAATTTGCTATTTTACCATTTTTTCTGATACAAATAAACTTTTTGCTTTTATTAAAAAAATTCTCATGTTGCAAATAAGCATTTTGCAATTTATCTAATTTTAATTCATTATAACGCATTTGATTTGCCAGTAGATGATTTAATTGCTTTTCTATATTATAGCTTTGTTTTATTTTTTCATCTATTATTTTTGGTAAAGAATTAAATTTGAAAAATTTACTTAAATTTAAAAGCAAATTTTCATAATTTTGTATTTTATGATTCCAAAGTTGCATTAATTTTTCTTCCATTAAATCTAAACTTTGTTCTATATCTAACTTAGAATAAAACAAAGCATCTATAGCAGCTGAGGGCGTTGGAGCTCTAAAATCTGCAACAAAATCACTAATAACATAATCAATCTCATGTCCTATGGCTGAAATGATAGGAGTTTTTGCTTTAAAAATCTCTCTTGCTAAATTTTCATCATTAAAACAAAAAAGATCTTCCCTGCTTCCTCCACCACGTGCTATAATAAGAACATCTAAATCCATATCATCGGCTTTTTTTAAAGCTTGTATAAGAGAAAAAGGAGCATTATTTCCTTGAGTTAAAGCATCAAAAATATAAATTTTTGCCAAAAAATATTCTTTTTGATGAATAAGTTTTAACATATCTTGCAAAGCAGCAGAAGTTTTTGAAGTGATAATGCCTACTTTTTTAGGAAATTTTGGCAAAGATTTTTTAAAGCGTGGATCAAAAAGTCCTTCTTTTTGCAAACGCTCTTTTAAAGCCAAAAACTGTGCTTCCAAATCCCCAAAACCTGCTTTTTTCATACTAGTAGCGATAAATTGATAACGACCGCTTTCAGGATATAAACTCACACTTCCACAAAGCTCTAAAAAATCCCCCACCGCTGGTTTAAACCCGACTTTTAAATTAGCTCCTTTAAACATAGCACAAGCAATGCTTGATCTTTCATCTTTTAAATCAAAATACCAATGCCCTGAACCATGCAAAGTAATTTTTGAAATTTCTCCACTTAAAACTATATCATCAAAATGTGTTTCTAATAAAGCCTTTGCTTTAAGATTTAATTCTGTTGGTGTCATAGTTTTTTTGCTATAAACATTGAACTCACGCCAAAGCTAAAACTTTTATAATCAAGCATTTCAAAACCAGCATTTTTAAGTTCTAAGATGAATTCTTCCTTACTTAAAAATCCTTCAATAGAGTTTGGCAAATACTCATAAGCACTTTTATTTTTACTGATTATCCCACCTATACTTGGTAAAATATTTTTAAGATAAAAATCCCTACAAGCTGCTATAAATCCACCCTTTTCTCTTTTTGTAAATTCCAAAACTACCAAAATACCATCTTTTTGAAGTACTCTAGCAAATTCGCTTAAGGCTTTTTGTCTTTCTACAACATTGCGAATGCCATAACTAATGCTTAAAATATCTAAACTTTGACTTTCTAAAGGTAAATTTTGCGCCCCTGCTTCTATAAATTCGACATTTGGAAATTTTTCTTTTGCAACATTTAGCATACCACTACTTGGATCAATGCCTTTAATATTTAAAATATTTTTTTTCATTTTTAAAGCGCTCTCTTGCCAAATCTCTATCATATCCCCTGTGCCACAAGCAATATCAGCGATTTTTAAATCTTTTTTTAAATATAAACTCATCACTCTTTGACAAGCTTTTTTGCGCCACACTACATCAGCTCCAAAGCTTAAAATTCTATTCGCCTTATCATAAGTAGGTGCAATTTGATTAAACATTTCTATAATTTTTTCTTGTTTTTGCATTTTTATCCTTTGTAAATTTTCAAATTTTTACTTGATTTTTTAAGCAATTTGCAAAATTTATTTTTATTATTGATTATTTTGGAAAAAATATTTTTATCCCTATCTTTACAATATTTTTCATAAAGTTTGTTTAAATTTTTTATCTCTAAAAAACGGTAAAAATATTCTAAAAATATTGCTAATTCAAAAAAACTATTTTCAAAAAGCTCTAAATCAAAATTTTTTAGTATATTTTTTCTAAATAAAATAATTTTTTTTCTAAGTTCTAACGCAATAAGTTGTTTAAAAAACCTATCTTTGCAATCGCCTTCATAAAAAGAATTTTCCTTTATGAAAAAATCAAAGTCATTAAACAAATCTTGGATTTTTTCATCACTTAAAAATAGCAACAAATCTTGATTTGAATTTTCACTTGCTAAAATATCTTGAGTTTTTTTCGTTATATCTTTAAACTTTAAAGCCAAAATATTACTCAAATTTTTATCTAAAATAGTATTCATGCTTGATAAAACTATATACAAACTTCTTGAATAAAATAAAAATTCACATAAACTTTGCTTATCTTTTCTCTCTAAAGATAAAGTCCAATAAAATTTTAATTTTTTAAATAAATAAAATAAAAAAATCCTAAATCCATCATAAGCATTAATATAATTTGGAAAATCCAAGCTAAAATTCTGATTTTTTTCTATAATTTTAAAACATTTCTCTATATCAAACTTTTGATATTCAAAACCATATAAAACGATATGTTTAGAATTTAAATCATGATGTAATTCTTTTTGAATTTTAAAATCTTTAGGGATTTTAAATTCATTGGAACTATCCAACGTTGGAAAAAATATTTTTAAAATACAAATTTTAGGCTCTTCATAAATATCAATATAACTTTTTAAAGAACACAATTTAAATTCGAAGCGTTCTTTTTTAATGCTCTTTCCTATAATCTTTTTTCGAGCTTTTTCAAATTTTTTTTTAGAAATTTTCTCTTCTTGATTCTGTTCTAAAATTGAATTATTAAATTTTGTAATTTTATAAAATTCATTGCAAAAACTTTGAAATTTAACACTATGATTTGAAGTTATTTGAGTATAAAAAGTTTCAAATTTAGAATTTCGAAAAGGTATATTATCTTTTTTTAAATTCTCTAAAAGAGTGCAATCAGATAGTAAAAAGTTTTTTTGAATTTCATAAACCATTAAAATAACCCTTAAAATATATGGGCTATTTTAACCTTATTTTGCTTAATGACACTTTTTACAACTATCAACATAAGCACAAACGGACAGATGATTGACGAGATTGCCTATCTTTTTTTCTAAATGCTCTTGATATTCATAAAGCTTAGCATCTTTAAAACTTAAATCCTCTATACCACCACATTTGGCGCAAACTACATGAATATGTTCTTCTTCATAAATATCGTAACAAGTTTTTTGATTTAAAACATTGATTTCAACAACTAAACCTTGTTCTTGTAAAGTATTAAGATTTTTATAAACCGTCGCTAAAGAGATTGAAGGGTATTCTTTTTTAATTTCTGCATATAATTCATCAATATTAGGATGCTCATGTCTTTTTAAAATTTTTAAAACACATAGTCTTTGCGGAGTAGCTTTTAACTCATGTTTTTTAAGCATTTGTAGTAATTCCATTGTATTTATTCCTTGCTTTTTTAAGTGGAAATAATAATAAAATTTTTATTAAAAGAAGTTTATATTAAATAATATTTTTTATTATTTAATGATAAAATTTTAAAACTTTCGTCAACAAACTATTGACATCTTTTTCTAGATTTTTTTCCACCTCACTTGTTTTTCCATGTTCAATAAATTTGTCTTCATATTCAAAGCTAATAACTTTTACATGCAAATCATATTTTTGTAAAAAATTATTAATTAAACTTTCTATACCGCCAATTTTAACATTTTCACTAAAAATAAACCAAATTTTACTTTTTTTAGCAAGCTCACGCAAAAGCTCTTCATCTAAAGGTTTAGCAAAAATTAAATCGATCAAATTAGCATTATTATTCATTTCTTGCAAGGCTCTTAAAACTTGCCACGCTTTTGCCACACCCTGTCCATAACCCAAAAAAGCAATTTCACTATTATTTTTTACAAGCCATTGTGCCTTACCAAGTTTTATCTCACAAGGATTAAATTCTTTATCCAAAATAAAACTCCCTCTAGGATAACGAAAAGCAATAGGTCCTTGATGTAAATAAGCGTACTCCATTATATTTTGCATCATTTGCTCATCTCTTGGGGCTAAAAGAGTGAAATTTGGCAAAGGAGCTAAAAAACTAAGATCAAAAACACCTTGATGTGTCTCCCCATCTTCGCCTACTATCCCTGCTCTATCCATAGCAAAAACCACATTTAAATTCATAATTGCACAATCATGGATCACTTGATCATAAGCACGCTGCAAAAAGGTGCTATATATTGCAATAAAAGGTTTAAATCCTTCTTTTGCCATAGCAGCCATAGAAGTTACTGCATGCTGTTCTGCAATAGCCACATCCCAAAAACGATTTGGATATTTTTCTATAAGCTTATCAAGACCTGTTCCACTTGGCATAGCCGCCGTAACCCCAACAATATTTTCATATTTTGAGGCTAAATCAAGCAAATTCTTAGAAAAAATTTCAGTAGCAGATTTTTTAGTATCACTTTTTTTAACACTCTCTCCACTATCTATATCAAAAGCTCCTACCCCGTGCCATTTAGCATGTTTTCCTTCAGCTAAAGCATAGCCTTTACCCTTTATGGTTTGAGCATGTATCACACAAGGTTTTTGCATAGCTTTTGCTTGTTTTAATGCAGAAATAATTTCACCTAAATTATGTCCATCAATAGGCCCTATATATTCAAGCCCTAATTCTTCAAACAAAAGCCCAGGAGTAATAAGTTTAAAACTCTCTTCAAAACGCTTAGCCATATAAGTAGCACTATCAGGTAATATATCCAACATTTTAGCAATACGCTTTTTAAAACTTTGATAAAGCTGTGTTGCCATAGCCTGAGAAAGATACTTTGAAATTGCTCCAATTGGTTTTGAAATACTCATTTCATTATCATTTAAAAGTATTACGCAAGGAAATTTAGAATCACCCAATTCATTTAAAGCCTCATAGGCCATACCCGCACTTAAAGCACCATCTCCAATCAAAGCAACAGGAATACGCTTTTCACCTTTTAAAGCAATGGCCTTACAAGCACCTACTGCCAAAGAAATAGAGGTGCTAGAATGCCCTGCTACAAAATAATCTCCCTCGCTAGGTTTTGTATAACCGCTCAAACCATTGATTTGTCTTAAAGTATCAAATATTTCTTCTTTTCCGCTTAAAAGCTTGTGTGTATAAGATTGATGTGACACATCAAAAATAAAAGGATCTTTTTTTGCATCAAAAACCAAATGCATTGCTATACTAAGTTCTACAGCACCCAAATTTGAACTTAAATGTCCACCATTTTTACTCACAACTTGTATGATTTTTTCACGTATAGATGCTGCTAAATTTTCTAATTCTTTTAAACTTAGCTTTTCTAACTCTTCTTGAGTATGGGCAAATTTTTTACTCATTATTCACCATTTTTTTAATTTTAGTTAGACGAGAGTTAAGATTGGATTCTATATTGCCTGCGTCACTTATAATAATAACACTTCCTTTGCTAATTGCATCATCAAGACTTATTTTAATATGAGCATTCTGATCAAATTGCTCTTTTAAATACTCATAATCCTCTGCATTAACCTTAAGCTCAATTGCACTAGCACCCTTAAGCTCGCCGATTAAATCTTTGGCCAAAGCATAAGCTATCTTACTTGAATTTAGTTCAAGTTCTTTTAAGATTACTTCTTTAGCGATATCTATAGCAGTATCTGCTAATTCTTTCTCGTTTTTTTCTATAAAATTTTCAAGATTTTCACAAGCATTATCGAGCTTGGCTATACTTTTTAAATACTTATCTTTAAAATCACTCAATTCCTTTTGAAATTCTTCTTTTGCTTTCTCATAACCTTCTTTGGCAAATTTTTCTTTAGCATTTTCAAGTTCTGAATTTAAGCGGTTATTAAATTCATTCTCTTGACTTTCTATTTGCATTTGAAGTTTAATAATATTGCTTGACATTTCATCTGTTTTTTTAAGCAAATCTTCAACAAAACTTGGTTGAAATGTTGGAATTTGAGTTTCCATAACAGCTTGCGTAGGGGCAATAGCATGATTTTCTTCGACTGGTTTTTCATCATTTAAAGATATATTAGCATTTTCTTCATCTGGAGTTTGAGTATGTTTTTTTTCACCTGTATGATTATCAAATTCTGAAATAACTTTAAAACGATATCCTTCAACAACATGCTGATCAGAAGCCCCACCAGAAATTACATTGCTACGATTAACCATCTCTCACCTACTCTATCATTTCATCCGCATCGCCTGTTTGAACAAGACCTTGTTCTGCAAGTTTTTGCACCACTTCAACAACCTTTCTTTGTGCATCTTCAACATCTTTAACACGCACAGCACCCAAAAAACCCATTTCTTCAAGAAAAGCTTCGCTTGCACGCGTAGACATATTGGCTAAGAATTTTTGCTTTAACTCTTCACTTGCGCCTTTTAAACCTATCATTAAATCACGCTTATCAGCTACTTTTAAAATTTCTCTTATAGCTTGAGTACTAAGTTTTTGTATATCATCGAAAGTGAACATAAGCTCTTTAATAGTCTCTGCTAAGCGTTCATCACTTTGTTCAATATAAGTAATGGTTGATTTGCTTGCTTTTTGACCCAAACGATTAAGCACTTCTGCTACTGCTCTTGGGCCGCCCACTTCAACCTTATAAGAGGTAAGACTTTCAAGCTTGCTTTCTAGCACTGCAGAAACTCTTTTAATAATACTTGGAGAAATATCGCCAAGATTTGCCATTCTTATAACCACCTCAGCCCTTAATTCATCACTAAAATACTCTAAAGTTTCTGCCGCATGAATAGAATCCATATGTGCCAAAATAAGAGCGATGGTTTGTGGGTGCTCTTTAGTAATAAAGTCTGCAAGTTGCTGTGGTTTAATTTGCGCCAAATAAGCAAAATTTTGATTATTCTCCATACTTTTAGTGAGTTTTTCAAGAATTTTATTTGCAATCTCTGGCCCAAAAGTACGAAAAAGTATTTCTTTAGCATATTCCAAACCACCACTTTTAATATATTGATTTGATTGAAGCAGAGTGTAAAATTCTTCTAAAACTGCAGTAGCTACGGATCTATCAACATTTTTAGCCATAGCAATATAACGTGAAATTTCTGTAATTACATCAATTTCCATATGTGAAAACACAGAAGTTGTTGCATCTTCGCCAAGTTGTATAAGAAATATCGCCACCTTTTCAGGCATCGATAAATCATCATAGACCATTTTTTGTTCTTCACTTAGCTTTATCATCACATATCCTTTTCACCAAATTCACTATCGTTTTGAATTAAATTTTGCAAAAGTGCAGCAATTTCCTCGCTTTTATCACTTACCAAACCACGCAATTTTTCAAGCAAAACCTCATACTGGATAGAATCTTCATTGAAATTATCTCCAAAACCAAGTTGTTCTTCAACTTTTTTCCTTGCTGCATTCATTTTTTCCAAAGTATCTTCAACATCATCTAAAACAGCATTTGGACCTTGCTGCATTTCTTCTTGCGCTGCGACATCTTCAAGCATTTTTTGAGTAAATGGAGTAATAACTTTTTTGTAAAAAATAAAAAGTAAAATCG
Source organism: Campylobacter sp. BCW_6465 (assembly GCF_001762815.1). Taxonomy (NCBI): domain Bacteria; kingdom Pseudomonadati; phylum Campylobacterota; class Epsilonproteobacteria; order Campylobacterales; family Campylobacteraceae; genus Campylobacter; species Campylobacter sp. BCW_6465. The sequence continues at coordinate 44,127 of NZ_MJXN01000016.1, read as the reverse complement.
CTGCAATAAAATACTTAACCGGTGGAATAAACGGCTCAATAAAACGATTATAAAAAGTTTTAACTTTACTCTCAACTCTAATCGACTCACGATGAAATGGTAAATTTTGAACTACAACACTATCACCTCTAGTAGCACTAAAATTAATAGTATTTTTAACTATACTCTCAACACTTGCAAGCTCTTCTTTGGTTAATGGAACATATTCGCTTTTCACATCCCCATTTTCATCAACCACATCTTGATATTTTCCATCTATAGTAACAGCTGCTGAAGTGCGTAAAACTGTTGCAAATTGTTTTTTGGTATTTGTAATAGTTTTAGAAAGTTCATTATTCGTAGTAACTTGATTTTTTTTATAAGTGTCAATTTGACCCTTATTGTCAAGTCCTTCAACAGGACCTATATTAGAAACAGCACCTGGAACACCCTGAATTTCTGGATCTTTTCTACCTGTTCTTTCCTCGTTTAAAGTTTGCTCGCTACGCACTATAGGATTTGGATCATAAATTTCACTTTGAGATTCTTGCTTGGAAAAATCAAAATCTATATTTACACTCACTTTTACTTTATCCATACCACCTGCAAAAGGAGCTAAATTTTCTATAATCTTATCTTCTAAAGCTTTTTCTTGATCACTTTTAAATTTAATTTGCGCACGAACCAAATCATCTTCATATGCTTCTTGCTCATCTAAAGGCACACCACTTTGATCACTAATCTTAACATTTTCTTTAGTAAGTTTTGGAACCGCCGCTGAAACAATATTTTTTATGCCATCAATTTGTTTTCTAGTAAGCTTTAAGCCTTCGCGAACATTAACAACAACTGAAGCTGTAGGCGGAATTTGCCTTTCGGTAAAAACACTATCTTTAGGAAATGCTATGTGTACAACAGCGCTACGAATAGGTTCTAAAGTCTCAATAGTTCTTGCAAGTTCGCCTTCTATGGCTCTTTGGTATTTTACCTTTTGTTCTTCATTTGTAGCTCCAAAAGCTTGAGTATCAAAAGCTTCAAAACCCACGCGACTATCTTTTATAAGACCTTCGCTTGCAATAAACATTCTTTGACGATAAACCTGATCTTGTGGAACTAAAATTTTATTTTCACTTTCTAATTTATAGGGAATATTATTTTGTTCAAGTTTAGCTACAATTGCAGCAGAAGAACTTGGACTTACATTTTCAACTAAAACTGCATATCCATTATTTGCATTACTACCACTTCCGCGAAATAAAGCTAAAAAAACCAAAAACCCAACCACTACTACAATAGATGCAGCAATCACTATACGCTGCTTGCGAGTTAAATTTTGATAAAGTTGCCCAATTTGATGAAACATATTTTTAAAATCCATTAATTCTCATCCCTTAGTTTGGCGAATTTTACATATTTTTATTTGATTTATATCTATCTTAAAATCTTATCAAATTCTGTAAAAAATCTTTCATTTTCATAAGATGTTCCTATAGTAATGCGTATAGCATTTAAACCATAGCTTTTTAAATTTCTTATTATTATACCCTTTTTAAGCAATTTTTCAGACAAATCTGTACTATTTTTTTCATCAAAAAAATAAGTGATGAAATTTGTATAACTATCAATGATTTTGATATTATGTTTTTTAGCAAATTCTTTATAAAGCTCCATTTGAGAAAAATTATTCTCTAAAGTTTTTTCAGTAAATTCATCATCATTTATTGCTGCAACTGCTGCTTTTAAAGCAAGATTGCTCACATTAAAAGGCGCACGAAGCTTGTAAAATGCACTAATAATACTAGCATCAGCTATGCCATAACCAATGCGTAAGCCTCCTAATCCATAAAGCTTAGAAAAAGTTCCCAAATAAAGTACATTGTCAAATTCTTTAATCAATTCACAAGGTTCTAAATGTTTTTTGCTATCTTTAAAACTTGCAAATTCATTATAAGCTGCATCAATCACAACTAAACAATCCTCCTCCACACCTTTAATAAATTTGGTCACTTCACTTGCATCCAAACACTCGCCTAAAGGATTGTTTGGCAAGCATAAGAAAATGAGTTTAATTTCATCTTTGTGCGTTTCATAAAGCTTTTTAAACTCATCTAAATTATGAGTAATGCTTTGAGTTTTATAGCACTTTGCACCGCATTGTTTGGCGTAAATTTCATACATAGCAAAGGTAACTCCAGCTTGCAAAAAAGCATTTTTAGAATTTAACTTAGCATGTATAGCAAATTCAATCACTTGATCACTGCCTGCACCGATAATAATATTTTCATTTTGAACTTTGTATTTTTGAGCCAATGTGCTTTTAAGTTCTATCATACTATCATCAGGGTAAAGATGGGCTTTGTTTGCATTTTGTCTTAAACATTCTATAGCTTTTGGTGGCGTGCCAAAAGGATTTTCATTACTTGCTAATTTTATCACTTCTTTAACGCCATATTCTTTAGCAATAACTTCTATATCTTTGCCGGGTTCATAATTGCTTAAATGATTTAAAAATTCATTAAATTTCATCTTTCTCTCCTGATAAATAAGATCCAAGCCAAACAATCTCTTGTATATCTTTTAAAGCTTTTTTTACATTTTCATCATCAATATGCCCTTCAAAATCTATATAAAAACTGTGTAAAAATTCTTTTGATTTTACAGGACGAGATTCAAGCTTGGTAAGATTGATATTTTCTTTTTTAAACTGCTCTAATAAAAAGCTAAGCCCCCCAGGTTTATGTGCTGTGTGTGCTAAAATAGAAGTTTTACAATTTGGCATTTTAGGATTTTTAATATCGCTTAAAATTAAAAATCTTGTTTTATTGGCTGCATTATCTTCTATTTTATCAAAAAGCACAGGCACATTATAAAGCTTAGCCGCTATTTTAGAGCAAATTGCTGCTGCATATTTATCTTGCGAAGCTAGATAAGCCGCATTAGCTGTAGATTTTGAAGGAACAAATTCTATAGCACTAAGTTCATGACTTTCTAAAAATTTACGACATTGATTATAACCTTGTGGATGCGAATAAATACGTTTGATTTCTTTTAAATTTTCATTAATTCCCACAAAAGAATGATGAATATCCATATAAATTTCACCAAAAATTTTAAGCTCATTATACCTACCTAGACAATCTAAAGTAATACCTACTGCACCTTCGGTATTATTTTCTATAGGCACAACACCGTATTTTGCTTCTTTGTTGCTTAACTCTTTAAAAACATCTTCGATATTAGCCAAGGCTATATAACGACTCATCGCTCCAAAACGACTTCTTGCTGCTTGATGAGTATAAGTTCCTTCAGGCCCTAAATAAGCTATAGTTTGAGGCATTTCTAAATTTCTTGAAACTGCAAAAATTTCTTGATAAATTGCCTCTATGGCATTTTGATCTAAAAGTCCTAAATTTGCATTTTTTAAACGATTGATAATGGCTCTTTCGCGCTCAGGACGATAAATACTTCCCCCGCTACTTTGTTTAAGCTCGCCTATGCTTTTAACATAAGTCATTCTTTCGTTTAAAAGTTCTAAAATTTTATCATCAACCGCATCGATTTTATTTCTAAATTCTTCTAAATTTAGCATTTTAGCTCCTTTAAAAACTCAAAAACACTAGGATAAACTCCATCAAGCAAATCCGTATCAAGCCCTTTTGTGTCGCTTATTTTGCCGCTTAAAACTAACAAGGTTTTCATGCCGAGTTCTTTTGCCTTAAGCAAATCTCCTCTAAAATCATCACTAATGATTTTAATATCTTCAAAATCGATTTTTGAATTTTGTCTTCTTATCAAATTTAAAGCTTCTTTATAAAAAGCAATGCTAGGCTTACCCACAACCTCGTATTTAAAATCAATAGCATTTTTAAGCATAGCCATAATGCTACCTACACCAGGATAAGGCCTGCCATCTTTTTTATAAATGCTAGTTTCGTGCATAGCTATAAACCTAACTTCTCTTCTAGCAAATTCTATCATACTAGCAAAATCTTTAAATTTAAAATCATCATAACTAGCTACAAGCACAGCACTAGGATTTACAAAATCAAGTTCAAAACCAAGATTTTCAAGACTTTTTACAAACTCATCTGCACCAAAAGCCACAACTTTACAAGGTTTTAAAAGGTGTTTTAAAACGCTAAAAGGATCAATATAAGCATTTTCTTTTATAGCCAATCCTTTTTGCTGTAATTTTTCTAAAAAATCAAGTTTTTTTGTATTGTTAGTAATAATAACATAAGGAAGATTTTTTGCATTTAAAAAATCGATCAATTCTTTAGCACCATGGATTAAACTCTTATCATGATCAGAAATTAAAGTCCCTTGAACATCTAAAAAAAACATTTTAAGCCTTTAAAAATTTCTCTTCTAAAACGATTTGATTTTCAAAATTTTCTCTTTGACGGATCAATCTTACCTGTCCTTCTTCAAGGGCTAATTCGCAAACTTTATTACGAGTATTGTAGTTACTACTCATGCTAAAACCATAAGCTCCAGTATTTTTAATAACCATTATATCACCACTTTGAGTGCTAGGTAAAGACCTTGCTTTAGCAAAAAAGTCTCCACTCTCACAAATTCCGCCCACAACATCACATAAACTCTCTTGAGCTTGATTATAAGGTAAGATTATTTCATGATAAGCCTCGTATAAACTTGGGCGTATAAGATCATTCATCGCTCCATCTACTACAACAAAACGCTTGGTTTTATTTTGTTTTTCATAAAGCACCGAACAAACAAATTCTCCACTTTTAGCAACTAAATACCTTCCAGGCTCCATTCCTATAGTTAAATCAAGCCCATGAAGTTGTGCTAATATACCTTGTGTATAATTATAAAGATCAACTTCACACTCATCTTTTTCATAAGCCACACCCAAACCACCGCCTATATCAAAAAATTTAAGATCGATTTGCAAGGCTTTTAACTCTCTTACAAGTTTTGCAACGATGCCTGCTGCTTCATGAATGGGAGAAATATCTAAAAGTTGCGAACCTATATGAAAATGCACTCCAACAGGCTCTAAAAAAGATGAATTTTTTGCATAAAGATACATTTTTCTTGCTGTATCAATTTCAACACCAAATTTATTTTCATTTAATCCTGTAGAAATATAAGGATGGGTTTTTGCATCAACATTTGGATTAACACGAATACTAATTCTTGCCTTTAGATTAAGTTCTTTAGCCACACTTTCTAAAAGCATCATTTCAGCTTCGCTTTCAAGGTTAATATATAAAATATCATATTCTAAAGCTTGTCTTAACTCTTCTTTGGTTTTTCCTACTCCACTAAAAATAATCTTATAAGCTTTTGCCCCTGCTTTTAAGGCACGCTTTACCTCGCCTATACTCACACAATCAAATCCACTATCTAAATTTGCAAGCATTTGCAACAAACTTAAATTTGAATTGGCTTTTACAGCATAAAAAATTTGAGATTTTCTAGCCTTAAAAGCCTCTTTGAGATTTAAAAAACGCTCTTTTATGAAATCAAAATTGTAAATATAAAAAGGAGTATTAAATTCTTGCTTTAATTGTTTATAATCCATATTTAACCTTTAATTTTTATAATTTTACTACACAAAGCTTAATTTATCGATGCTTATAATACATATAAGCACTTAAACAACCCAAAATTATAATAGGCACTACAATGCCAATTTCACTTGCAATCACACTATTTTCGCTTAATCTAGTAAGCAAAAACAAGACTCCCCAAATCATCAAAGTCACTACAAAAGCTATAAAAGTTACAAAAGCAAGATTAAAAAATCTTGCTATTACAGGAAAAAAATAATACATAATAAGCATTAAAAATGGTGCAAAAAAAGGAGTAAAAACAAATTTATAAAGATTGATTTTAAGAGCATCTGTATTGACATTTTGCGCCTTAAAAAGCTCAAAACTTTCAAGTGCGTCAGATATTGAATAATCACTATTACTAGCAACCCCTTCTATAATCTTTGGTTTAAAACCCTCAAGTGATTTAAGCTCGGAGAAATCTTGTATTTTTAAACCATCATTAGCAAGTTCATAATTTTTAGGTAATAATGTAATATTACCATCTCGCAAAATCCAACTTTCACCTTCAAAATGAGCATTTTTAGCACTTACAAAAGAACTTAAATTTAAATCATTGATATTAAAAATTTTTATATTTTGAGCACTATTTTGTCCATTGTTTATCTTTGAAATATAAACAAAATTATTGTTAAATTTCAAAAACACTTCTCCACTTTGATTCATAATAGTGCCATTTTTTAAAATATTTCTCTTATAATCATTTGCATAAGCAAAAGAAGTAAAATTCAATCCTATATAAACACAACAAAAAAATAAAGCCCATAAAAAAGGAAATAAAATAACATAATTTCTGCTCAGTCCTAACGCATAAAGACTTACAAATTCATTTGCTCTGATCATAGAAATCAAAGAAACTACCAAGGCAAAAATCAAAGAAATGGGTAATACATAAGGCACTGCCGAGAAAGATAAAAACATAACATAAAGCAAATCAAGATTTGCGGCTTTTGGTAGATCTTTAAAATTTAAGAGCAAATCAATACCGCAATAAAAACCAAGTAAAGAAAAAAATATGATAAAAAAATTTTTTAGATAAATCCCTGAAATAAAACGAAAAAATATCCACATCTTAAGCCTTTAGGCTGTATTTGGATGATATAGCAGACAAATCATCATTTTCAATAAGCTCAAGCAAAGCTTTTTTTGTATGCTCTAAAACTTTGCTTAAGGTTATTTCTTCTTCGGGTTTAAATTTACCTAAAACATGGGAAATCACATTTTCACCCTTTCCCACTCCTATACGCACTCTTTCATAATCATTTCCACATAAAGTATCTATGCTTTTAAGCCCATTATGTCCACCACTTGAACCGCCTTTTTTAAAGCGCAAGGCTCCTAAATTTATATCTATATCATCATGGATAACTATCATTCTTTCGCATTTATAAAAATCATTCACTGCTTTTACACTAAGTCCTGAATTATTCATATAAGTGCTAGGTTTAAGAAGAAGTAAAGAAGAACCTATTTTAAAAAGTTCTCCTTTAAATTTAGAGTTTGTAAGATTTGTAAAATTGCTTTCTTTTAAAAGCAAATCAATTAGCATAAAACCGACATTATGACGGGTATTTTCATACTCTACGCCTATATTGCCAAGCCCTACGACTAAAATCATCTAGCTTTTTCTACACCTACAACCGCTACTCTATCAGCATCAATCATAGTTACTCCCGCAGGAACTACAATATCACGAACAAGTAAAGCATCACCCACATCAAGTTTACTTACATCAAGTTCGAAAAAATTTGGTAAATTTTCAGCTGCACATTTTACTTTTAATCTTCTTTTTGATTGGATTAAAACACCTTTATTTTTAAGACCTATAGCTGTTCCTGTGATTTTAACTGGAACCATGTATTTAGAAATCACACCTTTTTGTGCAACTTTTAAATCCACATGTTTAAGTTCTGCAGTTACAGGATCTTTTTGATAATCCACAACTACAACACTTAAAGTTTGAGAACCTACTTTTACATCAAAAATTAAAGTAGTTTTTTTACGAACTTCTTTAATAAACTCATTTACTTTAAAAGCGGCATTGATATTTTCTAATCCTTTTCCATAGATGTTTGCGATTAGATAACCATCTCTTTTTAAAGCTTTAGCAGCTTTTCTACCGATACTCTCTCTAACGATACCTTCTAACATCTTTTGTCCTTTCTTAAAAAATGAGCTTTGATTATATCTAATTTTGGCTTATGGAAAAGTAAATTTATAGCTTCTTTTAATTTCTTTAAGATATAATTTGTTTTACAAATATTATGTTAATTTAAGGCTTCATGTGAATGAAAAATTCAATATCAATATAGCTTGGTTTTTAATAATCTTAGGTGGGATTATAGAATGCTTTTGGGTAAGCGGACTTAAATATTCTACAGAAATTTGGCATTATATTTTAACAGCCATTGGAGTTTGTATTTCTTTTACTTGTTTTTTAAAAGCTTGTGAAAGACTTGAAGTAAGCATTACTTATAGTGTTTTTGTAGGCATTGGCACTATAGGAGTGGTTTTAAATGAAATGTTTATTTTTAACGAGGCTGTTTCTGTAATTAAACTTGTGCTTATAGCGATTTTACTTTTAAGCATTATAGCCCTTAAACGGGTAAGCAAGGAAGCTTAGTTATGGAATGGTTTTATTTGTTTTTAGCTACTGCTTGTGAAATTTTTGGTGTGCTGATCATGAAAGAACTTGTAAGCACTAAAAACAAGCTTTACCTTTTGGCTTTGATAGTGTGTTTTGGATTTTCTTTTACTTTTTTAAGCTTAAGTATGCAAAATATCGCTATGAGTGTTGCTTATGCTATATGGACAGGAGCTGGAACTGCTGGTGGGGTAATGATAGGAGTACTTTTTTATAAAGAAAGTAAAAGTTTTTTAAAACTTTTTTTAATCGCTGTGATTATTGCTTGTACAGTAGGTTTAAAATTTCTTTCTTAAGGATTTTTTGTGCAAATTTATGTAAGTGGAATACATACTGATGTAGGAAAAACACATTTTAGTGCAGCTTTTTGTGCGAATTTTAACTATGATTATTTTAAACTCATTCAAGCAGGAACTCCAACAGATAGCGAGTTTATTGCAAAATTTAGCCCAAAAACAAAGATTTTTAAAGAGGGTGTTTTTTTACAAACTCCTGCTTCTCCTCATCTTGGAAAAATCAAAGAAAAGCTTGATTATAAAGCCTTAGATATCATTTTACCAAAAAGTGAGAACCTACTTATTGAGCTTGCGGGTGGGCTTTTTTCTCCTATGGATGAAAATTACACTATGATTGATTTTATGAATATTTTTAAACACCCTACGATTTTAGTAGCAAAATACTATCTTGGAAGTATTAATCATATCTTGCTTAGCATTGAAGCTTTAAAGCAAAGAAATATCAATCTTTTAGCCCTTATAATGATGGGCAAAAAAGATACCTTGCAAGATGAATTTATAAAAAATTATGCAAAAATTCCTATAATCAATCTTGATTTTTTTGATGAAAATAGTATTTTAAATAAAGATTTTAAGGAACAAATGCAAGAAATTTTACAACTTAAAATTCCTTAAAAATCTGCTCTAAACTTTCCACCACATAAACGATTTGTTCTTTTGTGATGATGTAAGGAGGCATAAAATAAATCGTATTTGCTAAAGGTCTTAAAAGCAAGCCTTTTTCTAAGGCTTTTTGAAATACAAAAAGTCCAACGCGTTCGTGTTTATGGCTTAAAATATCAAAAGCACTAATCATTCCACAAGTTCTAAAATTTCCTAAAAAATCAAATTTTTTAAGTTTGGAAAATTCTTGCTGGATAAAGGTACTTAAAATTTGATTTTTTTCTAAAATATTTTCATTTTCAAAGATATCTAAAACCGTATTAGCTGCTACACAAGCTAGAGTATTTCCTGTATAACTATGAGAATGTAAAAAGGCTTTTTGCTCACTATAGGGTGCATAAAAGGCATTATAAATTTCATCCTTTGTAAGCACTACAGAAAGAGGCATAAATCCTCCTGTAATTCCCTTTGAAAGACAGATAAAATCGGGGCTTTGTTTGCATTGATGTAAAGCAAACAAAGTTCCTGTGCGTCCAAAACCCACTGCAATTTCATCAAAAATCACTTGCACATTAAAAGCATGGCAAAGCTTGATCGCTTCATCGATAAAGCTAGCTTCATACATGTGCATATTTCCCGCACATTGCACCAAGGGTTCAAGAATAAAAGCACAAATTTCACTCGAGTGTTTTTCTAAAATATCTTTTAAAATTTCAAGCTCTTTAGTATAGTCTTTACCTTGTGGCACAGGAGTGCTTAAACACTCTAAAAGCAAGGCTTTGTAAGTATCTTTATATAGCGCAACATCGCCCACGCTTAAAGCCCCTAAGGTTTCACCATGATAGGAATTGCTTAGGGATAAAAATTTATTTTTTTTCAAACCTTTATTTAAATGATAATGAAAACTCATTTTAAGTGCTACTTCAATGGCACTTGATCCATTATCCGCATAAAAACATTTATTAAAATCATGCCCCACTTTTTCACAAAGTCTCGTAGAAAGCTTGATGATAGGCTCATGTGTAAAACCTGCTAAAATCACATGTTCAAGCTCATCAACTTGTTTTTTGATGGCATTTGCGATTTTTTCATTACAATGACCAAAAAGATTTACCCACCAAGAACTCACACAATCCATATAAGCCTTATCATCAAAATCATAAAGCCACACGCCTTTTGCTGTTTTTATAGGGATTAAAGGTAGGGTTTCGTGATCTTTCATTTGTGTGCAAGGGTGCCAAATGTGTTTTAAATCGAGATTTTTTAAGATTTGATTTTGCATTATAACTTCTTTTTTAAAAATATTTTGGCAAAATAATACTTTAAATTTTTAAATTTACAGGAAAAAAATGAAGCTTGAAAAAATTTTGCAAGATCTAGAGCAAAATCACAATCTAAGAACTCTAACGCCTTTAAAACATGAAAATAAATTTGTTCATAAGCAAAATCAAAAACTTTTAAATTTAGCAGGAAATGATTATCTTTATTTGGCGTCTTCTAAAGAGTTAAAAGCTGAGTTTTTAAATACCTTAAAAGAGCAAGATTTGTTTTTTTCAAGTTCTAGTTCAAGAAGTTTGAGTGGAAATTTTGAAATTTATGAAGAATTAGAAAGTTTTTTAAAGACTAAATTTAAAGATAAGGAAATTTTACATTTTAATAGTGGTTATCATCTAAATATCTCTTGTATAGCAGCACTTTCTAGCGTTTCTAAAACGCTTTTTTTAGCCGATAAATTTATTCATGCAAGTATGATTGATGGCTTAAGACTTGGCGGGGCTGATTTTTTTCGTTTTCATCATAAAGATATGAATCATTTAGAGAGTTTAATCCAAAAACATTATGAAAATTATGAAAATATCATCGTTTTAAGCGAAGCTTTGTTTAGTATGGATGGAGATTTTAGCGATTTTAAAACTTTGTGTGAGCTTAAAAAGCGTTATGATAAAATTAAGCTTTATATAGATGAAGCACACAGCGTGGGTTGTTTCGATGAGGAGGGTTTGGGGCTTGTTAAAAAACTAGCCTTAGAAAATGAAGTGGATTTTTTGGTTTTTACCTTTGGTAAAGCCATTGCTTCCATGGGTGCTTGTATGATATGTGATGAAAAATATAAAAAATTTTTCATCAACAAAGCTAGAGCTTTTATTTATTCTACAGCCTTACCACCTATTAATGTAGCTTGGACGCAATTTATTTTTAAAAAAATGCCTTATTTTAGGAAAGAAAGAGAAAAATTAGAGCTTTTAAGCACTTTTTTTAAAAGTAAATTGCAAGAAAAAAATCACACTGTTTTAGGCGATGCTTATATTATTTGCTTACTTTTAGGTGAAAATAAAAAAGCCTTAGAAATTTCACAAAAACTTCAAAAAGCTGGATTTTTTGCTCCTGCGATTAAAGAACCTACTGTGCCAAAAAATACAGCTAGAATTCGTTTTTCTTTGCACGCAGGACTTAACACAGAAGAACTTGAAAGGATAATAGAGCTTTTATGAAATATGAATTTTTATGCAAAAATCCTGATTCAAAAAAACTTATAGTGGTATTTGGAGGGTTTGCTTCACATCCTAGTCATTTTTCGCATTTAAAAAGCGATAAAAATGTGATTTTATTTTATGATTATGAAAATTTTGATTTAAATTTTAATTTCAAAGCTTTTGATGAGCTTTTTTTAATCGCTTTTTCTATGGGGGTTTGTGTGGCAAATAGACTTTTAAAAGAGCTTAATTTTAAACAAAAAATAGCCATAAATGGCACAAATTTAGGTATAGATAAATCAAAAGGAATTCATCCTACAATTTTTAAAAAAACCCTGCAAAATTTTAAATTAGAAAATTTCAAAGAAGTTTTATTTGAAGAACGCAAAAGCTTAGTCAAAGATTTTATTTTTAAAGATGAAAAAGCTTTAAAAATAGAACTTGAAAAACTTTTTGACTTTGCTTTAACAAAACAAGAAGAAAATTTGCTTTGGGATAAGGTTTATTCAAGTAAAGAAGATAAAATTTTTCCACCAAATACTTTAAAAAATGCTTTTTCAAAACTTATTTTTTTAGATGAACCGCATTTTGCTTTTTTTGATTTTAAAACTTGGGATGAAATTTGAATTTTTTAAAAGCAAAAGATTATGAAAAACATGCAAAAGTGCAAGATTTTATGGGTTTAAAACTTTGTGAAATTTTAAAAGATTTAAAAATTTCACATTTTGAAAAAGTGTTTGAATTTGGTTGCGGTAGAGGTGAATTGAGCAAAAAACTTCAAAATTTCATTACTTTTGATGAATATTTAAAAAACGATATTTTAGATTTTAAAGAAAATTCTAATATTTTAATTTTTGATATGAACGAAATTGCAAAACAAGATTTAAGTAAAGAGAAATTTGATCTTATTGTTTCAAATGCAACTTTGCAATGGCTTGATTTAAAACGCATTTTACCAAGTCTTAGGGATATGCTAAATCAAAATGGGATTTTACTTCTTTCTACTTTTGCAAAACAAAATTTAAAAGAAATCAAACAAAGCACGGGTTTTGGTTTAAATTATTTTAGCTTAAATGAATTAGAGCAAATTTTTAAAATCTATTTTGATGAAGTAGAAATCACTCAAGAACTCATAAAGTTAAGTTTTAATAATGCTTTAGATGTTTTTAGACATTTAAAATTTAGCGGTGTAAATTCTTTAGGATTTTATCCTTTAAATAAAGGTTTTTTAAAAGAATTTGAAGAAAAATTTCAAAACAAACTCACTTATCATCCTGTATTTATTTTATGCAAAAATGATATAAAATGAATTTTTTGTGTTATAATCCAAAAATTAAATTTTTACACAAGGAAAACTAAATGAAAAAGTTTATAGTATTTTTTGGGATTTTGTTTTTTACCTTACATCTAAATGCACAAAATTTAAGCATTTTTGTAGCTTCTTCAGCTTCAAAGGCAATGAGTGAAGTTAAAGATGAGTTTTTGAAAACACATCCAGAAGATAAAATAGAATTGGTTTTTGGTGCTTCTGGAAAATATTATGAACTTTTAAAACAAGGAAGAGAATTTGATCTTTTTTTTTCAGCGGATACTAAATATGCTAAGGCTATTTATGATGATAAAAATGCCTTAATAAAGCCAAAAGTTTATGTTTTAGGAGTTTTGGCTTTGTATAGTTTGGATGAAAATTTACTCGAAGGAGGCGTTGAAAATTTAAAAGAAAAGGCAGGTAAAATCACGCATCTAAGCATAGCCAATCCTAAAGTAGCTCCTTATGGAGTAGCGGCTAAAGAAGTGCTTGAAAATTTGGATTTAAATGAGCTTTTTAAGGATAAAATCGTTTTAGGTGAAAATATCTCAGTGCCTGTTTTACATGTAGATAGTAAAAATGCAGATATAGCTATAGTGGCTTATTCTTTAGTTTCTCCTATCAATCATCCTAAAGGTAAAACAAGTATTATTAATCCAAAGTATTTTAGCCCTTTAGAGCAAAGTTATGTTATCACAAAATACGCTAAGGATAAAAAATTAGCCTTTGAATTTAGCGAATTTATTGGCTCTTCAAAAGCAAAAGAAATTTTTAAAAAATACGGATTTAGCACACCATGAACCTTATAAAAGGACAAATTTGTGAGCTTTTAAATCAAGAGGATATAGTTATTGTTAAAATACTTTCTAAAGAAGTGATTTTTAGTGTTTTAATGCTTGAATTAAAATCTTTAGAAAATTTAAAAATTGGTGCGAGTGTAGAACTTCTTTTTAAAGAGCATGAGCTTTGTTTTAGCACAAGTAAAACTCTTTTAAGTGTTGAAAATTCTTTTTTAGCTAAAATTACAAAAATTAAAAAAGGCGAACTTTTGTATCAGGTATTTTTTGATTTTAAAGGTAATGAGCTTTCTAGCATCATCACCAAAGAAAAAGCCTTAGAACTTGAACTTTGTGAAAATCAAGAATGGCTTTGTTTTGTAAAAGCAAACGATATTGTATTAAGGAGTCACAGTGCTTGATCCAGCTTTTTTACAAACCCTTTATCTTACTTTTAAACTTGCTTTTATCACGACTTTTATTCTTTTTTTTATTGGTGTATTTTTAGCTTATTTGTTAAGTTTTGTGCGTTTTCCTTTTAAAACAATCCTTCAAAGCTTTATTTCTTTGCCTTTGATTTTACCTCCTAGTGTTTTGGGATTTTATTTGCTTGTAACTTTTTCGGCTAATAGTTTTTTAGGGCAAGTTTTAAAAGAATATTTTAATCTTTCTTTGGTTTTTACTTTTGAAGGTCTTGTTTTTGCTTCTTTGATTTTTTCTTTGCCTTTTATGGTAAATCCTTTGCAAAGTGCCTTTTCATCGATCAATCCAAATTTACTCGATGCTTCTTATAGTTTAGGTAAAAGTAAAATTTACACTCTTTTTAGAGTGATTTTGCCTAATTCTAAAGCAGGAATTTTTAGTGCTTGTGCGATGAGTTTTGCCCATACTGTGGGTGAATTTGGAGTCGTGATGATGATAGGAGGACATAAACAAGGTGAAACTTTAGTAGCTAGTATAGCTATTTATGATGAACTTGAAATCTTAAACTATAGCTTAGCCCATCAATATGCTTTTATATTGTTTATTTTTTCTTTTTTAGTGCTTTTTAGTCTTTATTTTGTCAATAAAAAAATGAGTTTTCAATGATAAAAATTGATATCAATCATCCTATGAATACCGCCAAAGGAAGACTGGATTTAAATTTTAAAAAAGATATAGAATCAGGAAAAATTACCGCACTTTTTGGTGAAAGCGGAGCAGGAAAAACCACTCTTTTAAAAATCATAGCAGGACTTATAGAGCCTAAATTGGGGCGTATAGAAGTAGATAATGAACTTTGGTTTGATTCTTCAAAAAATTTTAGTTTAGCTTTGCAAAAAAGAAAAATCGGTTTTGTTTTTCAAGATTATGCGCTTTTTCCAAATATGAATGTAAAAGAAAATATCGCCTATGCCACTAGTTCTAAGACAAAGATTAGTGAGCTTTTAGCCTTAATGGGTCTTGAAAATTTGGCTAAAATTTATCCTAAACATTTAAGCGGAGGACAAGCGCAAAGAGTGGCCTTAGCAAGAGCTTTAGCAAGGGAACCAAAAATTTTGCTTTTAGACGAGCCTTTGAGTGCTTTGGATTTTAAAATGCGTGCCAATTTACAAGATGAATTGGCTAAAATTTTAGAATATTTTAAGATAAGCACTTTATTAGTCAGTCACGATCTAACTGAAATTTATAAGTTAAGTCATAGAATTTTAGAACTTAAAAATGGAAAAATCATTAAGGATTTTCCTAAAAATGAATTTTTTACTCATTCAAGTATTAGTGCAAAATTGCGTTTGAGTGCAACTTTGCTAGAAATTAAAAAAAGTGATATTTTAGTGGTTTTAACCTTGCTTTTAAATCAAGATATTATTAAAATCACTCTTAGTGAAGAGGAATTTTTAAAAGCTTATCAAGATATAAAAATAGGCGATACTCTCATACTTTCAGTAAAAGCTTTTAATCCTATTATTGTTGGAAAAATTAGCTAAATACTTATTTAATAATTCTTCCCTTATTTTAATATTTTTAATGTCCTTTATATCAACATTTAAAGCAAAAGATAAAATTTTGTTTTCAGTCTTTATAAATCCAACAATCCAAGCTAAATTGATATTATCATTAAAACCTGTTTTAGCATAAATTTTTTGGATTTTATCTTCCTTAAAAAGAATAATTTCTTTAACTTCTTCTTGAATTTTTTTAGAAAAAGGTAAAGAATTTTGCGAAAGTTTAAAAAGTAAATCAGCTTGATTTTTTGCAGAAATTTGTAAAGAATTATCGAGCCAAAAGGTATCGATTTTTGAAATTTTTGCATTTCCATAAGAAAGTTTATTTAAGCCTTCTTGCATGGTTTTAAGTCCTATTTTTCTTGCCAATTCTTTAAAAGCAGGCACTTGAGAGCGTTTTATGGCTGAGCTTAAACTAGCATCTTGTTTCCAAGAGGGCAAAAATACTTTTTCACCCTTATAATGATAGAAAATTTCCTTTGTATCTCTAACTACACCATTATCAAGTGCAATTAAAGCATTAAAAATTTTAAAAGTTGAAGCAGGAGAAAAGGTTTGTTTAGCTCTTTGAAAATCATTACTTGCATAATTTTTTCCATCAAAGACTATAAAAGTCCCACTTGTATTACAATCTTTAAAAAAATTACCAAGTATTTTATCCTCTCCAATGGCTATATTCAAAAACAATATAAATACAATAAAATTTCTCATTGCTCTTTATATTTTGATAAGACTTTTCTCATTGCTAAACTTGCTAAAGCCAAACCAAAAGAAGCTGTTACACCCATAAAAGAACCTAAATCTTTACAATGTGCTTCTTCATCAGAAAATACCACATCAAAATTTCCCTTAAAGCCTGATTTTCTAAGTTCATAACGAAATTTTTTCGCTAAAGCATCGCCGTGAGTATTAAAAATACTTGTAGTTTTAATGCGTGTTGGATCAAGCTTTCTAGCTCCACCTGTTGAAGAGATAAAAATTTGTTTTTTAAAATCTATAAGATGAGCCAAAGCTACTTTTGCAGGGATATCATCAATGGCATCTATGATAAGATCAAACTCGCTTAAATCAAATTTTTCTAAAAAATCTTCATCGATTTTGCTGACTATACCTTTAGCCTTATAAATTCTTTCAAATACTTTAGCTTTTTCTTCGCCTATATTTTCGCTATGAATTTGGCGATTTTGATTGGTGATTTCAAATTTATCCGCATCGATTAAAGTAAGGTTTTTAAAACCACTACGATAAAGTGCATCAACGCAAATTCCACCCACTCCACCAAGTCCGCAAACCAAAACTTTTGTTTGTGAAATTTTTTGAAATTTTTCTTCTCCAACTAGCCATTTTATACGTGTAAATCTATCATTCATCATTTGCCTTTAACCATTTTTTAACTTTTTTCATTTTTTCATAAGCTGTAAGATCCAGCATTATAGGGGTTATTGTAGCGTAGCCTTTTTTAAGTAAGACAATATCGCTATTTTTCTCATCTTCAAAGTCTAAATTCGCTGCTGCAAGCCAATAATACTCAACTCCTCTTGGATTGACATTTGAGTGGGCTTCAAAATTATAAACCCTTTTGCCTGCTTTACAAATTTTAATGCCTTTGATTTTTGATTTTGCAGGAAAATTGATATTTAAAAATTCTTTTTTTTCCAAAGGAAAACCTTTATCAAAAATATTTTGAATGATTTTTTTGGTAATTTTTAAAGCATTTTTATAGTCTAGTTCTTTTTCGCTTTTTTTATAAAATTGAGAAAGAGCGATAGCAGGAATTCCTTGTAAAACCGCCTCCATAGCTCCTGCACAAGTTCCTGAGTAGGTAATATCTTCACCTACGTTTGCTCCTTTGTTAATCCCACTGATTACAAGATCAGGCAAGCGTGTTTTATAAAGTGCGTGAAGTGCAAGATAAATACAATCTGCTGGAGTACCATCATCAAGCTTGTAAAATCTTTTTCCTACTTTAACAAAACGCAAAGGTTTGGTTAGGGTTATGGAGTGTGAACAAGCTGATTTTTCACTAGCAGGAGCTACTATGGTGATCTTGGCTTTAAATTCTTTTTTTAACATTTTAATGAGTTTTTTAAGTCCTTTGCTCTCATAGCCATCATCATTAGTGATAAGAATTTCTTTCATTGCTTTTCCTTATTGGATATTTTAACATAAAAAGCTTTAAGAATAAATACAAATAAAGCTATATAGAAATGTTCTTTATAATTAATTCTTTTATTCTCAACTCAATAAAGTAATTCACAATTAACTCAAAATTAACTTAATTTTTATTATTTAGTCCAATCTACACTTTAGAATCACGATTTTAATCGTAACTCTTCTAGTGTTCAAATATTTTGAATTCCATACTCATTTATATTTTTATTCTTAAAAACTTAAAATTCCATAGTTTAAATTTTAATAATAAAAAAACTTTTTTATTATTAAAATTAATTTTCATTATTGATGTTAATATATTTTTTTTATAACTATGAATTTTTCCAAAAAATTAAAATTTTATTCTTTTATAGAAGACAATTATTTAATCTTAAATTATAATTTTTTATATATTTTTAAAATTATATTATTATACTTATCGAAATCTTAATTCACTTAAGGAGAAAAAATGCAAAAATTTCATTCTATGATAGTATTAAGCTTATTATTGATATTTTTTATCGGATGCTCTTCTAAAGAGCTTAATCCTCTGGGACGATCTTATGGTGATTTACATGATAGCGATCCACTTAAAATAGGAAAAACACCTACAATACCAGCCAAACAAGAAACTCCTGCTTTAGTTGATGGTTCAGATTTGATACCAAAAGATGTTCCTTTAGAACCACCTGTAATAAAAACAAATACTTTTAAAGGTAATGATTTTGTTAAAGGACCTTCGCCTAGATTACAATCAAATGGAAAATTTAATGATGCATCTGTATATGAAAATAGAGGATATCCTAGTGATTTTGTAACCATAATGGGTCCATCAGGAGCTGCTTTAACTGTATGGGCTTTAAGACCGGGAAATTGGATATGGGGCTATACTTTATATTCAAGTATACCTTTTGGCGATGCAAATGTCTGGCAAATCATAGAATTTCCTCAAAACAAAGTTATGATTAAAAACGTTAAGACGCTTACATGTCTCAATGCTTATGGCGAAGGGATTGTCCATTACCCTTGCGATCAAAGCAATTTTGCTCAATTTTGGATATTATTTCCTATGAGTAATGGTGCTTACCAAATTTATAATTACGCAACTCAAAAATGCATTCAAACACCTATAAATGATGTAATGAAAGAATTTGATTTTAGTTATTATAAAATATTTCTTACTGATTGTTTAAAATCAGGAGAAAAAAATTTAGATAGACAGTGGTATATAGCACCGCCTACTTATGCTACTCATAGTCCCTATAGATAAATTTTGGAGTTAATTATGAAAAAAATATTATTAATCATTTTAAGTATAAATTTAAGCTTTGCTTCTTTAGAAGATTATAATGTTGGAACATGGAATTTACAAGGTTCTTCAGCATCAACAGAAAGTAAATGGAATATTAGTATTAGACAACTTGTTACGGGAAGCAATCCTATGGATGTCTTAGCTATTCAAGAAGCAGGTGTTTTACCATCCACTGCAGTAATGACACAAAGACAAGTTCAACCTGTTGGGGTGGGTATTCCTATCCATGAATACGAATGGAATCTAGGAACCTTATCTCGTCCTAATTCAGTTTTTATATATTATTCAAGAGTTGATGTAGGAGCAAATAGAGTTAATATGGCAATAGTAAGCAGAAGACAGGCAGATGAAGTAATTGTATTACCTCCTCCAACCGTTGCTTCAAGACCTATCATAGGAATCCGTATTGGCAATGATGTATTTTTCAACGCACATGCTTTAGCAAGAGGAGGAAATGATGCAGGTGCTATAGTTACTGCTGTTGATATGCATTTTAGAAACATGCCTCAAATTAATTGGATGATCTTGGGAGATTTTAATAGAAATCCAGGCTCATTAGCATCTTTATTAGATCGAGGATTAAGGGATCGTATATATTTTGTTTCTCCTGCTTCTTATACTCAAGCAAGTGGTGGTGTTCTTGATTACGCTATTACAGGAAATTCTGATACAACCAGAAGATATACTCCCCCAGCTATACTAGCCATACTAGCTGCTGCTGGACTTAGAACATTTTTAGCTTCAGATCATTTTCCTGTGAATTTTAGAAAATTTTTTTAATATAAGGTGTTGTTATGAAAAAAATTGTTATTTTAATATTAGTTTTATTAAGCTTATCTAAATCTATCGAAGAACCTGGCGATTTATCTGACTTTACACCAATGTTTGCTATTAGATCCTTACAGACAGGAATTAGTTTAAGCCCTTTTAGAGAGACTTCGGAAGATTTAAAAGACCAAAATTGGATCTTAAGAGAAATTATACTTAGCGATGAATTAAAACAAAAAGATGAATTAGGAGAATTGTTACACTTTGGTTATGTGCAATTTGTAAATCCAAACGATGATGATATTTGTTTGGCGATACTAGAAAGTGGTTTTTTTGGAGGGAAATCATGCAAACAAGATTTAAAAGATGGAAAGTTAGAAACTATATTTTCTATTATGCCAACAACTAGCTCAGCAGTTCAAATAAGATCTTTAGTTGAAGGTGGAAGAGAATGTATGAAAATATTTTATAATCCAAATGTTCCAATAGAAAAACGTTTTGGTATACAACCATGTACTTTAGATCCAGCTTTATTTTTAGATTTAAATGAATTAATGTTTTTTACCCCAGCCATTATAGAAGCAACCCCTATTTATTAATTACTTGCAAGCAAGCTAAAATAATAAGCTTGTGAGTAATTAAAATATTGAATAAATCGATGCAAAAAATAAATATATTATGTTTATAAATCTTAAGAAAATTTTCAAAAAATACTACTGGAGAAAATAAACCTTCATATACACTTTTAGCGTGTATTTTTCCACAACTTCTTTTAATTAAGCCAAAATAAGATAAAATATTTAAAATATTTATAAGGAAATTTTTTTGAAAACCTTTTTAGTTTGCGCCTTAGAACCTTCAGCAAATTTGCATTTAAAAGAAGTTTTAAAAGCTTATAAAAAAGATTTTGGCGAATTTGAAATTCATGGGATTTATGATGAGAGCTTATGTAAAGAATTTGATCTAAATTCTAAGCCACTTTATAGCTCACATGAATTTAGTGCTATGGGTTTTATAGAAGTTTTACCTTTGATTTTTAAAGCAAAAAAAGCTATAAAAGAACTTGTAAATTTAAGTTTTACTCAAAAAATAGATGGGATTTTATGTATAGATTCGCCCGCTTTTAACATACCTTTTGCAAAGGCTTTAAAAAAAGCAGGTAGTAAAATTCCACGCATTTATTATATTTTGCCTCAAGTTTGGGCGTGGAAAAAAGGTCGCATACCTATCATAGAAAGTCATTTTGATATTTTAGCTTCTATTTTACCCTTTGATAATCAGTTTTTTAACAAAAGCACTTATGTAGGCCATCCGCTTTTAGATGAGATAAAAGAATTTAAAAATAAAGAAGACATTAATCATGCACTTTCAAAAAAAGATGATGAAAAAACTATAGCCTTTTTACCAGGTTCAAGGCGTAGTGAAATTAGGCGTTTAATGCCTATTTTTAAAGAACTCTCGCAAAAATTTAAGGGTGAAAAAATTCTTTGCGTTCCCCCATTTAATCTTGAAAAATTAGAAATTTATGGTGATATTAGTGAATTTAAAATAGAAAGTAACACTCCAAAAGTGCTTAAAAAAGCTGATTTTGCTTTTATTTGTAGTGGAACGGCTACTTTAGAGGCGGCTTTAGTGGGAACTCCTTTTGTCCTTACTTACAAAGCAAAAGCGATTGATATTTTTATCGCAAAACTTTTTGTAAAATTAAAACACATAGGACTTGCAAATATTTTTTGTGATTTTGCTGGAAAAGAAGCTTTAAATCCTGAATTTTTACAAGATAAAGTCAATGTTTTAAATTTATATGAAGCTTACAATAAATATGATTATAAGGCATTTTTTGCTAAAGTTGATTTTTTAAAAGAATATTTACAATTTGGAAGTGCTAAAAATTTAGCAAAAATCCTAAACGAAATATAAAAGGATAAATCATGCAAAAAGAACCAATGAGTCAATTTGGCTATGATAAGTTAGCCGCAGAATTAAAAGATTTAAAAGACAATCAACGCCCTGCTGTTGTAATAGAAATCGATACAGCAAGAAGTCACGGGGATTTGAAAGAAAATGCGGAATACCATGCTGCAAGAGAAAAGCAAGCTTTGATAGAAAGTCGTATGGCAGAGCTTAGTGACTTGCTAGCAAGAGCTCAAGTGATCGATCCTTCAAGCTATGAACATGATAGTGTGAAATTTGGCTCAAGTGTTGTGATCATGGATTTGGATACAGAAAAAGAAAGCAAATATACTCTAGTAGGAATTTGCGAAGGAGATTTAGATAAGGGTTATATTTCCATCGCATCTCCAATAGCAAAAGCTATGCTTGGGAAAAAAGAAGGAGATGATTTTAAAGTGCGTTTGCCAAAAGGTGAGAGTGAATTTGAAATCCTTTCTATAAATTATGAGCCTTTGAAATTTTAAGGATAAAAAATTTTACTACAAAATGGAGCGATTTTAATCGCGGATGCTCATGAAAATGAACAGAGAAAGGGATTTTGGGAATTTTTACAAATCTTAAAAAAAGGTAAAATTTCCACCCCTCAACTCATACTTATGGGTGATATTTTTGATTTACTTATAGGTGAAATCTCTGCTACGCATGAATTTGCTAAACCTTACATAGAACTTTTAGAAGAATTGGCCTTAAAGATTGAAATTATCTACTTAGAAGGCAATCATGATTTTAATCTTTCTTGTTTTTTTAAAAGGGTAAAAATTTTTAACTTACAAAAGCAACCCATAAAGCTTAATTTGCATACAAGTAAAGGTAATAATCTTGTTTTAAATAACGCTTTTATAAAATTAGCTCACGGAGATATTTTTTTACCACCTCTTTTACAATTTACTCTTAAAACATTAAGAAATCATTATTTGCTTATATTTTTGAATTTTTTAAATATTATTACTTGTAATTTTATTTCAAATAAAATTCTTCAAAATCAAAACAAAAAAAACCTTTTTTATCAAATAAAAGATTTTGAAAATTTAGCAAAAAAAAGATATGAAAGATATGAAAATTTAGGATTTTGGGTATGTGAAGGACACTATCATCAAAATCATCAAATCAACAAAGAAAACATTAAATATCTTAACTTAGCTAGTTTTGCATATGAGAGAAGTTTTTTTGTAGTAGAATATCAACAAGAAATCAAATTTCGAGAACAGAAATTGAGGGGTCAAAATGTTTGATGAAAATATCGTGAAAACGGGTTCAAATGAAATGGAGCTTGTCGATTTCCGTATCTTTAAGCAAGGACACGATAAAGTCTATGAAGGAATTTATGGTGTAAATGTTTCTAAGGTAAGGGAAATTATAAAAATCCCAAGCCTTACAGAACTTCCAGGTGTACCTGATTACATCGAAGGTATCTTTGATCTTCGTGGAGTGGTTATACCTGTAGTCAATCTTGCCAAATGGATGCAAATCACTGAGCCAGAAAGCGCTATGCTAAAACCTAGAGTTATTATCACTGAATTTAGCAATATTCTTATTGGTTTTATAGTTCACGAAGCAAAAAGAATTCGTAGAATAAACTGGAAGGATATAGAACCAGCAACTTTTTCTACAGGATCAGGTGCTTTAGATAAAGGTAAAATCACAGGTGTAACACGCATTGAAAATGATGAAGTGTTGCTAATTTTAGATCTTGAAAGTGTTGTTGAAGATTTAGGAATTTACGCTCCAAAAACAGATATAGATTTTGGAAAAATAGAAAAATTTACTGGAACAGCACTTATACTTGATGACAGCATGACTGCTAGAAAACGCGTCAAAGAAATGATGCAACAGATGGGCTTTCAAGTTGTTGAAGCTAAAGACGGCGTAGAGGGCATAAACAAATTAGAAGAATTAAGCCAAGTTTATGGTGAAAGTTTAAATGATACTTTAAAAATTATAGTAAGCGATGTCGAAATGCCACAAATGGATGGTTTCCACTTTGCTGCACGCATTAAAGAAGATCCAAGATTTAAAGATATTCCTATAGTCTTTAACTCGTCTTTATCAAATGAATTTATGAATGAGAAAGGTGTTCAAGAAGCTGGTGGAGAAGGCTATCTTGTCAAATTTAACGCTAGCGATTTCTTCAATGAAATTGCAAAGGTTATTAAAAAACATCAATCTCAAGAACAGGGGTAAAATATGGAAGATATGCAAGAAATACTTGAAGACTTTTTGGTTGAAGCTTTTGAGCTTGTTGAGCAAATCGACCATGATTTAGTAGAGCTTGAATCAAATCCAGAAGACTTAGAATTATTAAATAGAATTTTCCGTGTTGCACATACGGTTAAAGGATCATCAAGTTTCTTAAATTTTGATGTTTTAACAAAGTTAACTCACCACATGGAAGATGTTTTAAACAAAGCAAGACATGGCGAGTTAAAAATAACTCCAGATATCATGGATGTAGTTTTAGAGTCTATTGATAGAATGAAAACTCTACTTAATTCTATTCGCGATAATGGCAACGATACTGCTATTGGTATGGACATAGAACCAATTTGCGCAAGATTAACAGCTATTTCAGAGGGAGAGTCTCCTGTTGAGGCAACAGATTTAAATGAAAAATCTACTCCACAAGCAGAACCAGAAGCACCAAAACAAGAAACAACTACTCCTGAACCTGAAGTAGATGTTAATCAATTAAGTGATTCTGAAGTTGAAGCTGAAATAGAAAGACTTTTAAAAGTTAGAAAAGCTGAAGATCAAGCTCGTCGTGCACAAAAGAAACAAACAACAAATGCAGCACCTAAACCGACTAACAATACAGCAAATAAACCTGCAGAAAGTGGAGAGAAAAAGGTTCCTGCTTCAGGTAGCAATGCTAGCAGTATGGATCAAACCATACGCGTGGAAGTAAAAAGATTAGATCACTTAATGAATCTAATTGGGGAGCTTGTTTTAGGCAAAAACCGTTTGCTTAAAATTTATGATGATGTTGAAGAGCGTTATGAAGGAGAAAAATTCCTTGAAGAGCTTAATCAAGTCGTAAGTCAGCTAAGTATCATTACAACCGATGTTCAACTTGCTGTAATGAAAACAAGAATGCAGCCTATAGCAAAAGTTTTCAATAAATTTCCAAGAGTTGTTCGTGATTTGAGTCGTGAATTAGGAAAGCAAATAGAACTTGAAATTACAGGTGAAGAAACTGAACTTGATAAATCTATCGTAGAGGAAATTGGCGATCCTATCATGCATATGATTAGAAATTCATGTGACCATGGTGTTGAGGATCCAGCAACTCGTGCAGCGAATGGAAAACCTGAAAAAGGTATAGTTCAACTTAAAGCTTATAATGAAGGCAATCACATCGTTGTAGAAATTACAGATGATGGTAAAGGACTTGATCCAAATGGTTTAAAAGCAAAAGCTATAGAGAAAAATTTGATTACCGAAAGAGAAGCAGATCAAATGACAGACAAAGAAGCTTTTGCTTTGATTTTCAAACCTGGTTTTTCAACTGCGGCTAAAGTAACAAATGTTTCAGGTCGTGGCGTAGGAATGGATGTTGTTAAAACCAACATCGAAAAACTAAATGGGGTAATTGAAATTGATAGTGAGTTAGGTAAAGGAAGTTCGTTTAAACTTAAAATTCCTCTTACCTTGGCAATCATTCAATCTTTACTTGTAGGAACTCAAGAGGAATTCTATGCAATTCCACTTGCAAGCGTTCTTGAAACAGTTAGAGTGCCAATTGATGATATCTATACTATCGAAGGTAAAAATGTATTACGCTTAAGAGATGAAGTGCTTTCTCTTGTGAGACTTTCAGATGTATTTGGAGTTAAACAAGTCCTTGAAAGCGGCGATCAAACTTATGTCGTTGTTATAGGGGTAGCAGAAAGCAAGCTTGGTATTATAGTAGATACTCTTGTAGGACAAGAAGAGATAGTTATTAAATCTATGGGTGATTATTTACAAAATATCCAAGGTATAGCAGGAGCTACAATCCGTGGCGATGGTAGAGTGACATTAATCATTGATGTAGGTGCTATGATGGATATGGCCAAAGAAATTAAAGTTGATATTAAAGCGCAATTAGAATCAAGTGCAAAAAAACCCAAAGAACAACCAAGTGACTATAAAGTCTTAATTGTAGATGATTCTAAAATGGATAGAACTTTAATGCAAAAAGCTTTAGAACCACTAGGAGTTAGTTTAGTTGAAGCAACAAATGGTGTTGAAGCATTGAATATTATAAAATCTGGCGAACATGATATTGATGCAATGCTTATAGATATCGAAATGCCAAGAATGGATGGATACACCTTAGCTGGTGAAATTAGAAAGTATTCTAAATATCGTAACTTACCACTCATTGCAGTTACTTCAAGAACAAGTAAAACTGACCGCTTAAGAGGTGTTGAAGTGGGTATGACTGAATATATCACTAAACCTTATTCTCCAGAATACTTGGAAAATGTGGTTAGAAAAAATTTGAAACTAGGATAAGAATATGAGTAATGAAAAATTAGAGCAAATTTTGCAAAAACAGCAAACTCAGATGGCTGGTCCTGATGTCGATCAAAGAGAAGATGATATCATCCAACTTGTCGGCTTTGTAGTTGGAGATGAGGAGTATGCGATTCCAATTCTTAATATACAAGAAATCATCAAACCTATAGAATATACTAGAGTTCCTAGTGTACCTGATTATGTTCTAGGGGTTTTTAATATGCGTGGTAATGTTATGCCACTCATTGATCTAGCTCAACGCTTTCATTTAGGGAGTTCTAAAATGACACCTCAAACAAGATATATTGTTTTAAGGGGTGAGACAAATGGAACTGGAGTTGGAGGAAATGCTGGTTTTGTTATAGATAGATTAACTGAAGCAATTAAAATTCACAGAAACAGAATCGATCCACCACCTGAAACTTTAGTTAAAGACAAAGGTATGATTTATGGTATAGGAAAAAGAGATGAAAATATCTTAACTATACTCAAAGTAGAAGCTTTACTTAAACGCGAATTTTAATGATTAAACTTTGTGTTTTTGACTTTGACGCTACTTTAATGGATGGTGAAACCATCGATATTTTAGCTACAGCGCATGGCAAGGGTGATCAAACAAGCGAAATTACCCGCCATGCTATGACTGGAGAACTTGATTTTTTCGAAAGTCTTCAAAAACGAGCAAGCCTTTTAAAAGGTATGTCTTATAAAAAAGTTTTAGAATTAAGTAGCACATTTCCACTAATGCATGGAGCACATGAACTTATCCAATATTTAAAATCTAAAAATATACAAATTGTTATTTTTAGCGGTGGTTTTCATGAAGGCATAGATCCTGCTATGCAAAAACTTGGAATTAACCTTGGTTTTGCAAATTATCTGCATCATAAAAATGACATTTTAACAGGGCTAGTTGGTGGAGAAATGATGTTTTCAAATTCAAAAGGCTTAATGCTACAACGATTAAAAAGCTTTTTAAATTTGAAAACAGATGAAGTGATGTGTGTTGGCGATGGGGCAAATGATTTGGCAATGTTTAATGAAAGTGGATTAAAGATTGCATTTTGTGCTAAAGAAATTTTACGTTCTCAAGCTGATATTTGCATAGATATAAAAGACTTAAAAGAAATAATAAAGGTAATATAATGAAAAATTTTTCTCTTTGGTGTGATTTTATAGAAAATAGTTTTTTAGATAATGAATTTTTAAATTTATTATCACATGGAATTAATGGTGCTACTTCAAATCCTGCTATTTTTAAAAATGCTATTTTAAATTCTCCGATTTATAAAGATAAAATTCTTAAATTAAAAGGAAAAAAAACAAAAGATATTTATGAAGAATTAGCAATTTCCGATATTCAAAAAACAGCCGATAAATTAGCTCCTCTTTTTTATCAAAAAAACGATGGATTTATAAGTATTGAAATAGATCCAAGACTTCATGATAACACGACTCTTAGTTTAGGCGAAGCTAAAAGACTTTATAGTGCTATTAGCAAAGAAAATGTAATGATTAAAATTCCAGCTACAAAAGCTTCTTATGAAGTAATGTATGAACTTATGAAAAATGGTATTAGCGTCAATGCTACCTTAATTTTTTCTCTTGAACAAAGTCAAAAATGTTTTGAAGCTTTAAATGCAGGTTTAGTCGAATTTAGAAAAAACAATATAGCCTTAAAAGAACAAAATACTAGAACACCACAAGCTGTTATAAGTATTTTTGTAAGTCGTTTTGATAGACTTTTAAATCCTAAAGCCAAAGAGCAAAATCGTATTGGAATTTTAAATGCAAATTTAGCTTATAACAATATCTACTCAAAAAATGAACCTAATATTCGCGCCTTGTTTGCAAGCACTGGAGTTAAAGGAGATGATCTGCCAAAAGACTATTATATCAAAGAACTTCTTTTTGAGAATTCTGTTAATACTGCTCCTCTTGATGCAATAGAGGTATTTAAAGGAAAAATGGATTTTAAAAAACCTTTAATGAATTTTGAAATTTATACAGAACTTAATCAAATCATTTCTCAAAGTGAACGAGAAAAAGCTTGCAATGATTTATTAAGTGATGGCCTAGAGCAATTTTGTATTGCTTTTGAAGATATTTTAAAAGCTCTTTAATTAACGTATTTTTATCATTTTATTCTTTGAAAGTTTTAATATTTTTGATGGGATATTTTCGAAAAATTTCTCATCAAGTATTATATCAGCAACACTTCTAGCCCATTCTTCATCAAATTCTTTTCCATGCTTGTTTGCCGAAGATGAATAAAAATAGCCATTTTTACTTAAAAAATTCGCATGTTTACACTCTTTCACAATACGAATGGCCTGATTATTTGGATAGATAAAAGTTGTTTTTTTAGAACGACGTACTAAATTTTTAAAAGATTTTGGAATTCTTGCTAAACTTTTTAACTCGCAAAATTTCGCAGAAGTGATTAAGCAAGGTTGATTTTTACCTCTACCTTTTAAAGCATTAATCTCTTCTAAATTTTTACTTAAAAATCCTACCGTAGTATCTGTTTGAGCTAAATAAATCATCAAGGAACTGGTAAGCCTAATTTTTGCAAAGGAATATACTCAAAATAATATTGACAACGTACACTAATAATATAGTCTAGAACATCTTTATATTCAGGCTTCATAAACCAATCATTTAAAAGATAAATATATTCTACTTCGATATTTGCCCTAGAAAATAGTTTTTGATATTGCTTTTTCTTAAAATCACAAGTCTGCAGTTTCTCATCTACAGATCCAGGCACACTTTGAAATTTACACTCAATAATATGCAAAGTATTGTTAATAATCACATAAATACTATCATCTGGCAAAAGTTTTTTAGAAATGCACTCTTTCCAATTAATTTTCAATTCTTCTAAAAATTCATAAAGCTTGTGTTTTTTAAAAATTCTTGCTACTTTTTTATTATTAAAAAAGACTTCTTGTTTTTCATTAAGAGTATAACCATTTTGTTGCGACAAAAAGGTTGCTAAATCCACTCTTCCCTCAAATACTAATCCAGTTTGAGTATTACTTCCGCCAATTCCACCTGTAATCATAAATAATCTCCTTGAAATAAATTATTTTTTTCCAATAATCGTAAATCATTAATTTTATTTTTAATAGTATTAAAATTATTTTCTAATTCTTTTTTTCTAGCTATTGATATTTCAATAAATTCACTTTCTTTCTCAAAACCTATAAATTTTCTATTTAATAAATTCGCCGCAATGCCCGTAGTTGAACTCCCACTAAAAGGATCGCAGATTAATGAGCTTTCATTGCTTGCCATTAAAATAAGTCTAGCAAGCAAGGCTAAAGGTTTTTGTGTGGGATGTTTTCCATTTGTTTTTTCCCAAGGGGCAATAGCATTAAAAGCCCAAACATCACGCATTTGTTTATTCTTGTTTAAAAATCTTAAAATTTCATAATTAAAAATATGCTTATGTTTATGACTTTTTCTAGCCCAAATAATTTGCTCTGTCGAATGCGTAAGATAGCGACAGCTAAAATTTGGCGGAGGATTTGTTTTTTGCCAAGTAATGATATTTAAAATTTTAAAATCAAGTTTTTGCAAAATTCTACCAAGTGAGAAAATATTATGGTAAGTCCCGCTAATTAAAATACTTCCAGTATCTTTAAGTGCTATTTTTGCATTAGATAGCCATTTTAAATTAAACTTATCTATTTTTTCAATATCATCACCCCTATCCCAGTTTCCTTTATTTACACTAACTATTTTACCATTTTGAATACTTAAACCATCATTTGAAAGAAAATAAGGCGGATCAGCAAAAATCAAATCAAATTGTTTTTCAAATTTGGGCAATAATTTATTACAATCATTTTGATAAAGGGTAAAATTTTTATCTTTGCTAGCGAAAATAAACTTTTCTTTTAAATTCACTTAAGATACTCCTGCAAGCTTTTTACTTCTAAATAACTTTCGTTTTGTATAGCTTTAATCGATTTTGCACCTGCTAAAGCCGAACGTAAATTTGTGAAATAAGGTATTTTAAAACGAATGATATTTTCACGAATTTTTTTCGTATCACCTTTAAAACTGTGACTATCGCTTGTATTGATAACTAAATGAATTTCCCCATTTTTCAATTTATCTTCAACATTGGGGCGTCCTTCTGAAATTTTATGTACAAGTTCGCACTCAAAACCACTTTCTAAAATTTCCTTACAAGTTCCCCCAGTTGCCATAAGTTTAAAGCCAAGCTTTACATATTCTGCGGCGATTTTTTTGGTATATTTTTTATCCTTATCTTTTAAGGAGATAAATACCACGCCTTGCTCTGGAAGATGATTAAACGATGCGATTTGACTTTTTGCATAAGAATTTGCAAAATCCTTGCTTATACCCATAACTTCACCCGTTGAACGCATTTCAGGGCCTAATTCTAAATCACTTCCGCTAAGTTTTGCAAATGGAAATACTGCTTCTTTTACACTCATATATTTTGGAGTTTTAGGGCGTAAAATTTTAGTATCAAAATTAACCACTTTGAAAGTATCATAAAATTTTAAAGCTTCTTTTAAATTTCCTTGCCACATCACACGCGTTGCCACTTTTGCTAAAGGAATACCCGTAGCTTTACTAACAAAAGGCACAGTACGACTAGCTCTAGGATTTACTTCTATCATATAAAGCTCATTATTATGTAAAGCAAATTGTATATTTAAAAGCCCTACAACTCCTAAATTTAAAGCAATATCTGCGGTTTTTTGTGCAATAAATTCTTGCATTTTTTCATCGATATTACAAGGTGGTAAAGAACAAGCACTATCGCCTGAATGAATTCCTGCTTCTTCTATATGCTCCATAATTCCTGCCATATAAACATCTTTGCCATCACAAATCGCATCAACATCAATTTCTGTAGCATTGTCTAAAAACTGATCGATCAAAACAGGACTTTTATCACTCACATCCACAGCTTCTTGCATATAGAGTCTAAGTTCAGACTCATCATTTACCACACGCATCGCACGCCCACCTAAAACATAACTTGGTCTTACAAGCACAGGATATCCTATATCACTAGCCTTAAGCACCGCTTCTTCTACGCTTGTCGCGGTAGAATTTTTTGGCTGATTAATACCTAGCTTTGTAATAAATTCGGCAAATTTCTTTCTATCTTCTGCCATATCAATTACTCTTGCACTAGTACCTATAATCTTAGCTCCAAAAGCACTCAAACGCTTAGCAAATTTCAAAGGAGTTTGTCCACCAAAATGCACAATCACTCCATCAGGTTTTTCACGCTCAATCACCGCTCTTAAATGTTCGAAATCAATAGGTTCAAAATACAAAATATCACTTGTATCATAGTCAGTCGAAACGGTTTCAGGATTACAATTATACATAATGGTTTTAATACCCATATCTTTAAGCGCAAAAGAAGCATGTACGCAAGCATAGTCAAATTCTATACCTTGTCCTATGCGGTTTGGCCCCCCACCTATAATCATCACTTTTTTTTCTTTTTTATCCCTAGTTTCACTCTTACTTTGAGTGAGTTCGCTTACATTGATACTTGAATAAAGATAAGGAGTTAAGGCTTCAAATTCACCCGCACAAGTATCCACTTCACTAAATTCTGCGATGATTTTTTGCTTCATTCTTGCATAATAAATATCATTTTGGCTTAATTCTAAATTATCTTTCAAATTTACAAGCAAGGCTATCATTTTATCTGAAAAGCCCATAGTTTTTGCTTTTCTCAAAAGAGCTTTATTGTTTAAAATATCCATATCAATTTGCTCTTCAAAATCTACAATTTCTTTAATCTGTGTTAAAAACCAAGGATCTATTTTGCAAAGCTCATGAAGTTCTTCTACACTAAAACCTTCCCTAAAAGCCTGAGCAATATAAAGTAAACGCTTTTCATTGGCATTGCGAATTTTAAAAACAAGATCATTTCTATCTTCAAATTTTACTCTATCAAAACCACTCAAAGAGCGCTCAAGAGAACAAAGTGCTTTTTGTATACTTTCTTTAAAAGTACGTCCTATAGCCATCACCTCACCCACACTTTTCATAGCTGTACCTAAAGTTGTGTTTGCCCCTGGAAATTTTTCAAAAGTAAAGCGAGGAATTTTTGTTACAATATAATCAATCACAGGCTCAAAAGATGCAGGAGTTCCTGTAATATCATTTTTAATCTCATCTAAACTAAAGCCTACTGCCAAAAGTGTCGCAACCTTTGCTATAGGATAGCCCGTTGCCTTAGAAGCTAAAGCACTTGATCTTGAAACTCTTGGATTCATTTCTATAACTATCATTCTTCCATTTTTTGGGTTGATAGCAAACTGCACATTACTTCCGCCTGTATCTACGCCAATTTCACGCAAAATAGCAAAAGAAGCATTACGCATAACTTGATATTCTTTATCCGTCAAAGTTAATGCTGGAGCTATTGTAATACTATCTCCTGTATGAACTCCCATAGGATCGATATTTTCTATACTACAAACTATGATACAATTATCCGCTCTATCACGCATAACTTCCATTTCATATTCTTTCCAACCCAACAAACTTTCTTCAATCAAAATTTCATGGATAGGCGATAAAGCTAAAGCAGTATTGGCAAGTTCTTTAAATTCGTCCATATTATAAACCACACCACTTCCAGCACCTCCTAAAGTATAAGAAGCACGGATCATCAAAGGAAAGCCAATTTCATCTACAGCTTTTAAAGCTTCATCATAATTATACGCATACATCGATTTTGGTAAATCCATGCCGATTTTTTTCATGCATTCTTTAAAGACCTGACGATCTTCACCTTTTTTAATCGCCTCAGGGTTTGCACCTAAAAATTTCACATCTCCTAAAAGTCCACTTTCATAAACTTCCATAGCAACATTTAACGCTACTTGTCCACCCATGGTTGGTAAAATTGCATCAATTTTTTCTTTTTTAATAATACTTAAAATACTTTCTTTTGTTATGGGTTCTATATAAGTCGCATCTGCAAATTCGGGATCTGTCATGATGGTTGCAGGATTTGAGTTGATTAATACTACACGATATCCTAATTCTTTTAAAGTCTTTGCGGCTTGAGTTCCAGAATAATCAAATTCACAAGCTTGTCCTATCACAATAGGACCACTTCCTATAAGTAAAATGCTTTTAATATCTGTTCGTTTTGGCATAAATTTTCCTAAGAGCATAAATTTGGGCTGATTATAACAAAAATTAGTTTTATAAACTTTGAAATTATCGATATAATTTTAAAAAATAAACACTCTGCTTTTAATCTAGGAAATAATACATAAAGAAATTTAAGATTTTTTATAAAATTCTCATTCAATTATAAACATTTATTTGATAATTTAACAAAATTTTTAGCATTAAACAAAGTTATAATAATTAGCAAAAATATAGAAAATTTTTAAAAAGTCTAATCCTTGACTTATAAATTATCAACTACATATAAATAAGCAG
This sequence comes from Campylobacter sp. BCW_6465, assembly GCF_001762815.1. Lineage (NCBI taxonomy): Bacteria > Pseudomonadati > Campylobacterota > Epsilonproteobacteria > Campylobacterales > Campylobacteraceae > Campylobacter > Campylobacter sp. BCW_6465. The sequence goes on along the minus strand of NZ_MJXN01000016.1, from coordinate 10,325 downwards.
GAATACTAATCTTAACATAAGGCTTTACTTCTACACTTTGATACATATCTTCATCATTAACTCTATTCACAATACCGACAGGTATATCTGAAAAGAAAATATTATCAAGTCCACTTGTTAAAATTTCATCTCCGGTATTAATTTTTGCCCATTTTGGAATAAATTTAACCACAATCCTGCCATCTTCACCCTGGATTAAACCTGGAGCTTTGGATTTTCCTATATAAACAGAAAAAACACACTGATCATCACCTTGTAAAAGAGCCATTGCTCTACCATTTTTATTAATAGCTATACCTGCAGTATATCCTTGATATATCAAACCACGGTTTTTACCAACGGGAATTTTGCTCCAATCTAACCATAATTTTTTATAATCATTCAATTGAACATAAGAAATAACTCTAGTTAAAGAAACTTGAGGTAAATATTTTGTAGAATTTTGATCCTCTAAAATACGATTTAATTGATTTGCAAAACTAGTTACCTTTACAGCAATATCTTCTAATTCTTTATTTCTAGCTTTTAGTTGCTGAATTTGATTTGCTTGATTAAAGTGTTCTGAAATTTTTTCTCCCAAATAATCTTTAATATTATAAAAATTACCTATAACAAAATCATTAACACGGAGAACATTTTGCTTAATAAGTCCTCCATAATAAAAAGATATAAAAACCAAAAAGGCTAAGACAAGAACATAAAAAATCTTATTCTTCATTGGTTAATTGTTGCAATAATGAAATTTCCTCTAAAGCTTTACCTGTTCCTTTTGCTACAGCTAAAAGCGGTTCATCTGCGATATAAACTGGCAAACGTACAATTTCACTTAAGTATTTATCAAGACCACGAATCAATGCTCCGCCACCTGTTAAAACTACACCATTTTCTACTATATCACTTGCTAAATCAGGCGGCATCATTTCAAGAACCATTTTTAAAGCATCAGCAATTTCTTTTAAATACTCACGCATCGCTTCTCTTACATCTTCGCTTGTAAGTTCAATACGACTTAAAAGTCCACTTACTTGATCGCGTCCTTTTACCACCATAGAAAGCTCTTTTGGAAGTTGTATTGCTGAACCTATAGTGATTTTGATCTCTTCGCCTGTTCTTTCACCTATGATAAGATTGTATTTTTCTTTTACATAATTAACTATACTCATATCAAGCTTATCTCCAGCCGTACGAATAGACTTTGAAATCACAAGTCCACCCAAAGAAATCACTCCAATTTCAGTAGTTCCGCCCCCTATATCTACTACCAAATTTCCTTTAGGCTCTTGTATAGGTAAACTTGCACCAATAGCTGCTGCCATAGGCTCTTCAATCAAAAATACCTCTCTTGCACCTGCGCTTAAAGCACTTTCTCTTACCGCTTTTCTTTCTACTTGAGTTAAACCATAAGGAACAGAAATGATAATTCTAGGGCGTAAAAAACTTTTTCTACGGTGTGTTTTTTCTATAAAATAGCGGATCATTTTTTCAGTCATATCAAAATCTGCAATCACGCCATCTTTCATAGGACGAATAGCTTCGATATTGCCTGGAGTTTTTCCCACCATATCTTTAGCTTCTTTACCTACGGCTAAAATTTTTGCTTTGGAACCATACCTTTCTCTTTCAACTGCCACAACAGAAGGCTCATTTATCACTATACCCTTATCTTTTATCAAAACTAGCGTATTAGCTGTTCCTAAATCAATCCCCATATCACTAGAAAAAAATCCTATAAGTTGATCTAATATCATTTCTATCCTTTTAACTTATTTTTCTTTTTATTAATAATGCTTTTGCATTGTCTTTAACAACTTCTTTAGTTATTACAATATCATAATTTTTATACTCTGGTAACTCAAACATTAAATCTACCATCATTTCTTCTATAATACTTCTAAGTCCCCTAGCTCCTGTTTTTCTCTCCAATGCAAGTTGCGCGATAGCTCTTAGAGCATCTTCTTCAAATTTTAAATTTACCTCATCAATAGCAAAAAGCTTTTGATATTGTTTAATAATGGCATTTTTAGGCTCAGTTAAAATTCTTACCATATCCTCTTCATTAAGCTCATTTAAAGATGCAATCACATGCAAACGACCTATAAGCTCAGGAATCAAACCAAAATGCACCAAATCATCAGGTTCGATTTTCTCAAGCAAAGCTTTATTTTCTTCTTTTGCATCATCAAAAAAGCCCACAACTTTATCGCCAAGTTTTCTTTTTAAGATAGTTTCCAAACCATCAAAAGCTCCACCACAAACAAATAAAATATTTGAAGTGTCAATTTGTATAAACTCTTGATTTGGATGTTTTCTTCCCCCTTTTGGTGGAATATTTACCAAACTTCCTTCGATAATCTTAAGTAAAGCTTGTTGCACACCCTCTCCACTTACATCACGAGTAATAGAACGATTTTCACTCATTCTAGCAATTTTATCAATCTCATCAATAAACACTATACCTTTTTGAGCTCTTTGCACATCTCCATCTGCAGCTTGCAAAAGACGTGTTAAAATATTTTCCACATCCTCACCTACATATCCTGCTTCAGTTAAAGAAGTTGCATCACAAATTGCTATAGGTACATCTAAAAATTTAGCTAAAGTTTGCGCCAATAAAGTTTTTCCACTTCCTGTTGGCCCAACAAGTAAAATATTTGACTTAAAAAGCTCTGTATCATCATCTTGAAGTTCGGCTTTAAAAAGTCTTTTATAATGATTGTATACTCCAACACTAAAAACTTTTTTAGCTCTATCTTGTCCTATGACATAACGATCTAGATAAGCTTTTAATTCTTTTGGAGTGATATCTTTAAATTCTGTATTATGGCTTTGTTTAGGTTCTTTAAATTCTTTTTCTTCTCCATAAATAATACTATAAGCACCTTCAACGCAATATTCACAAATAAAAGCATCATCATTTTCATTTGCTAAAATTCTTCTTTGTGGATTCTCCACTTCATTGCAAAAACTACATTTTCTAGGCATTATTTTTACCCCTATAGACAGGAATTCCGCGCTTTGTTTCTAATATAAAATGGCACATTTTTTTAACATTTTCACTTTCTTGATTTTCAAGCAAATTTTTAGCATTTTCTTTTAAATCTCCTTGTCTAAATAAAGTTTTAAAAGCTCTGCTAAGTCTATCTACTTCATCTTTATCAAAACGACGACGAATACCTACTAAATTTAAACTTCTAATACTTGCACGATTTCCTTCTGCTAAACAAAACGGTACTATATCCTGAGAGAGTGCACTAGCTCCTGCTATCATACAACCCTCACCTACTTTGACAAATTGATGAATAGGTGTAAGCCCGCCTACAACCGTAAAATCTCCAAGCTCTACATGTCCTGCTAAAGTTGCATTATTAGCTAAAATAATATTATTACCTAAAAGACAATCATGAGCAATATGACAGTAAGCCATAATAAAAGCATTATCGCCTATACGAGTAAAACCATCTCCTTTAGCTGTACCTGAATTTATCGTTGCAAATTCTCTAATAGTTGCATTTTTTCCTATAACAACACCGCTTTTTTGCTCTTCTTTATAAGATATATCCTGAGGAATATCGCCTACTATAGCATAAGAAAATACACGAGAATGATCACCTATAGTTGTATCTGAAAGAATTCGAGCACCTTGTTTGATGACAACATCATTACCTATTTTAGTATCTTTACCTACATAAGCATAAGCTTCTATTACAACATCGTCACCAAGTTGTGCACCCTCTTCAATCACCGCACTTGGATGAATTTTTTTCATTATTTATCCACTATCATAGCTTTAAGCTCAGCCTCTGCAACTAAATTTCCATCTACAAAAGCTTGCCCTTTAAAAATCCACATATTACCACGATTTTTAACCACGCTCATTTCATAATCAAGCCTATCTCCAGGACGCACAGGATTTCTAAATTTTGCTCCATCTATGCCTGTGAAATAAACTACTTTACTTTTTGGATCCACTTTATCTTCCATACTTTCAAAAGCTAAAACTCCGCCTGTTTGAGCCATACCTTCTAAAATCAAAACTCCAGGATAAATAGGATGCCCTGGAAAATGTCCCATAAAAACATGGTCACTTATACTGATGTTTTTATATCCTCGAACCACTTCTTTAACTTTTAATTCTGTAATTTTATCTACTAGTAAAAAAGGGTAACGGTGTGGTAAGATTTCTTGAATTTGCATTACATCTATCATTATTAAATTAACCTTGAAAACAATTAAAAATTTTATTATATAAAAAAATCATTAAAAATTATATTAACAAAAAAAGTTTTTCTTAATAAATTTCTTAAATTTCTACAAGTATCTCTTGATTATCATGATAAATTTCACTTTTTGCTATCACTTCATATCTTGAAGGTAAAATATTTTCAAGGATGATAATAGGGCTAAGATTATAAGCTCCAAACAATTTATTACGCCATTTAATTTCTGCTTGAACACTCAAAGGTCTTTTTAAAAAATCTTCAAAATTTTTCCATTTGTTTTTAAAAAATGCATTAAAACGCCAAAATTCCACAAAAACCATTTCATCTTTAGTACTTCTATAAAAGCCTTCTTTTAAATTTTGTTTTAATTTTTCCTCATCCAAAGAAAATCTTGTATAAACGTTTTTAAAATGCGAATAAAATAAAATATGAGATTTAACAGGCTTTTTGTCTAATTTTATCAAAGCGCTTAAAAGACGATAATTTAAAAATTTCTCTCTTAAAATTTCAAATTTTATACCCTTTTTTTCCCATAAAACTACTTTTTTATAAAAAGCTATTCTTGCTTCTATACTTGCAGGTAAAATTTGCTTATTTACAGGAGATATTAACTCATCAATAAAATTCTTATCTTGTTTTTGTTTTTTAAGCCCATAAATACAACCACAATAGTTTTGATGATAAAGCATTTCTTTTTTTGCTAAAGCAAACTGCCTTTGAGTGCCGCCATTTTTACGAAAATCAGGAGCTAAAAACTCTACTCCATAAGGCTCACATTCTTTTTGCAAAGCATTTTTTAACTGTTCTAAATCTTTTTTAGGACTGGTTAAAAGCGTAGTAGTAAGCTTTTTTTCTCCTATTTTAGCAGCAAATTTAACACTAGATCCCATTCTTACATCAAAACAAATTTCACACCTTGCACCTTTTTCAGGCTCATCTTCATAACCACGCACAGCATTAAGCCATTTTTCATACTCATACTCGCCCTTATATAACTTAATACCAAGTTTATCACAAGATCTTTTTACATCTAAAAATCTTAGTTCGTATTCGCTTAAAGGATGGATATTTGGATCATAAAAATACCCTATGATTTTTTCATCAGGATAGGTCTTTCTAAGTTCTTCAACAAAATAATGACTATCCACACTACAACAAATATGCACTAACATTAAAGACTTTCAAGTACTTTTAAAGCATGATCTTTTACACGAACATTACTATAAATTTGAGCAATCTTACCTGTTTCATCGATAACAAAAGTAGATCGGATAAGACCTTCGTATTCTTTTCCGTAATTTTTCTTAATCCCCCAAGCTCCATAAGCTTTAGCAACTTCTTTTTCGCTATCACTAAGTAAAATATGCTTTAAATCAAATTTAGAGATAAATTTTTCATGACTTGCCACGCTATCAGGACTGATACCGATAATCACTGCATTTTTATCACCAAATTTATCATAATTTAAACTAAAATCACAAGCTTCTGTAGTGCAACCTGGAGTATTATCTTTTGGATAAAAATACAAAATCACCTTTTTACCAATAAAATCTTTTAATGCTATTTTTACCCCATCTTGATTTAAAAGCTCAAACTGAGGCGCTTTATCTCCTATATTTAAACTCATTTGTTTGCCTTTGCTTTGATAGCTTCTACACTTTCTCCGCCAAAGCCTATGTCATAACTTTCTACATCTTCTAAAACCACCACAACTCTTTCTTTACTTTTATTATATTTCGTGCTTAAAAGTTTGGTAATATCAGCTATAAGCTCCGCTTTTTGTTCCTTGCTTAAAGACGGCTTTGCTAATTTAATATTTACCAATGGCATAATTTCTCCTTTTTAACGATAATTTTTCATAATTATTTCAAAAAATACCTAATATTTTTTTTAACAAAAAACCTTAATTTAATAAAAGCTTATTGTTAGTATATTTTTGATAAAATCCCGATTTATTCTTAAAATAATATTTTTTAAGAAATAAACAACTATAAAAGGTAAAAAAATGATCTCAGCAGATAAAATTTGGATGGATGGAAAATTAGTTGATTTTAAAGATGCAACTTTGCACTTTTTAACCCATTCTTTACATTATGGCAATGCTGTTTTTGAAGGAACTAGAGCCTATAAAACAGATAAAGGCTTAGCAATTTTCAGACTTGAAGATCACACCAAAAGACTTTTAGAGTCTGCAAAAATTACTCTTTTAAATTGTCCTTTTTCTCAAAAAGAGCTTGAAAATGCACAAATTGAACTCTTAAAAGCAAACAATTTTAAAAGCAATGTCTATATCCGCCCTTTGATTTTTTTAGGCGATGGAGTTATGGGACTTTATCATATAAAAGCTCCTGTAAGAGTTGGAATTGCAGCTTGGGAATGGGGCGCTTACCTTGGAGAAGAAGGCTTAGAAAAAGGCATAAAAGTAAAAATTTCGTCTTTTGCAAGAAATAGTGTTAAATCATGCATGGGAAAAGCTAAAGCAAGCGCGAATTACCTTAACTCTCAAATTGCAAAATTTGAAGCTATTGAAGCAGGTTATGAAGAAGCTTTAATGCTTGATGAAGAAGGTTTTATCGCAGAAGGAACAGGAGAATGTTTCTTTATTGTAAAAGATGGGGTTTTAATCACACCTCCAAATGATTTTTCTTTAAAAAGCATTACTCAAGATACAGTGCTTAAAATCGCTCATGATCTTGGTGTCACTGTGCTTCGCCAAAGAATTTCAAGAGATGAAGTTTATACTGCTGATGAAGCATTTTTTACCGGAACAGCCGCTGAAATCACACCTATTAACAATATTGATGCAAGAATAATAGGAAATGGTTTAAGAGGATCTGTAACTAAAAAACTTCAAGATGCTTATTTTGATGTAGTTTATGGACGCAATCAAAAATACGCATCTATGCTAACTTATATTTAAAAAAGGAAATAAATGCCAGCTGATTTGAATGATTATTTCAATAAAAAAAATGGAAATTCTAATAATAACGGAAACAACCGTCAAAATTTCAATTTCAAAGCACCAGAATTTAATTTTAAAGGTTTTGGAAAATTTTCTCCGCTTATTTATGGGGTGATTATTATTATCTTATTTTTAATCGTTGCAAAACCTTTTATGGTAATAAATTCTGGAGAAATGGGTATTAAATCAACAACAGGTAAATATGACCCAAATCCATTAGAACCAGGACTTCACTTTTTCTTGCCTTTTGTACAAAAAATAACCATAATCGATACTAGAGTAAGACAAATCAACTATGCTTCTATAGAGGGAAGTAATGAAAATTTATCTTCAGGTTCAGGTGTTATTAATAAAAATAGTATTTCTGTACTTGACTCTCGTGGATTGCCTGTATCTATTGATGTTACAGTGCAATACCGTTTAAATCCTTTGCAAGTTCCTCAAACCATAGCTACTTGGAGCTTAAATTGGGAAAATAAAATTATCGATCCAGTTGTTCGTGATGTAGTGCGAAGTGTTGTAGGAAAATATACAGCCGAGGAACTTCCTACTAATCGTAATACAATAGCCGCTCAAATAGAAGAAGGCATAAGAAAAACTATAGAAGCTCAACCAAATGAACCTGTAGAACTTCGTGCTGTACAACTTAGAGAAATTATTTTACCTTCAAAAGTAAAAGAGCAAATCGAACGCGTACAAATTGCAAAACAAGAAGCTGAAAGAACTAAGTATGAAGTAGAAAGAGCTAATCAAGAAGCCTTAAAAAAAGCCGCCTTAGCTGAAGGGGAAGCAAACGCAACCATAATTAGTGCTAAAGGTAAAGCTATGGCTGTTAAAATAGAAGCAGATGCACAAGCTTATTCTAATAAAGAAATCGCAAACAGCTTAAACACTCCTTTACTAAATTTAAAGCAAATTGAAACTCAAAAAGAATTTAATGAAGCTTTAAAAGTCAATCAAGATGCTAAAATTTTCTTAACTCCAGGTGGAGCAGTACCAAACATTTGGGTTGATACCAAAGATGCTAAAAAGCAAAGTTCTGCCAACATGAACTAAAAGGATACGCAAGTGGAAAAACTAAGAGAAATCGTGCTTTTTTACACTACTCATTTATATTTAGTGGATTATATGCTGATTTTATTAGTTTTTTTTCTCTTCACTTGTGTTTTACTTCTTTGTGTATTTTTACGCCATAGACCTATAGCAGCACTTTTTATTATTGCATTTGATATTATTATTTGTTTTTTAGTTTATATCTATGGGTATAAACTAATAGACAATGAAGTAAGAACTCGAAAAACCGCTATTACGGATCAAAAAATAATACAAAGCTCAAATGATTTAATTGTTGATTTTAACATTACAAATAATTCAAAAAATAATTTTAAAGAATGTAAAATTACAGCTAAAATTTTTGCGGATAAAATACCTAATGATAATATCATAGAAGAATATAAAAAGAAATTTATCCCTTTTAGACAAAAAAGTAGAGAAATTAAAGATCTAAAGAAAAACGCAACCCAAGTTCAAAGAATTGCTTTTGAAAATTTTAACTATGAAAATAACTATACCATACGCTTAGTTTCGGAGTGTTTTTAATGCATTTTACGATTTTCCATATTATAGCTTTTATCATTTTACTTATTTGCTTTGCCTTGATTTGTATTTTAATCTTTCTAAAAGTCAAACAGAAAGAAATGGCTTTAATTTCTTATACCATAGCTACTATTTTTACCGCACTTTTGATATATTCTATTTTTCTAACAATCAATCAATTCACCACTCAAGCCGATCTTAGCAAACTAACCTATACAAGAGATCTAAGACATGAAAGTGTTATCGTGAGCGGAAAGGTTCAAAATCTTACTAAATTTGAAATCAGAAAATGCTATTTGATACTTAGCATATTAAACCAAAAAAAAGTAGGGGGAGAAATTTTCAATGATAAAAATATTCGCAATGCCAAAATGCAAAATACAAGTGTTTCTTACACTATAGAAATTATAGACAAACTTCCGGGTAATACTTATAAAGAATTTAGAGCCAGTGTTCCTTTTCCTCCAAGTTTTGATAACCCTGAATTTTATCACACTCTAAAATGTATTTGATTTAGAAAATACTTAATATTAATAATTAGAATTTGTCTATATCACATTTCATTAAATCTTAAAGAATTAAACATATATTATTTTATAGAGATAACTAGCTTTTTAGCTAGTCATCTAAGATTAAAACCTCTTCTTCTTAACATCTTCTAAGATATTATTAGCTATATCACTTACTGTACTAGAAATAATAGCTGATTCATTAGCAATTTCAACATTATCTTTAGTAGTTTGATCAATTTGTGCTACGCTATCATTGATTTGAGTAATACCTGCAGTTTGTTCTTTAATACTTTCTGCCATATCATTGATAGATTGAACAAGTAAATTAGTATTAGCTTCTATTTCAGATAAAGACTTTTGAGTTCTCTCAGCTAGCTTTCTAACTTCATCAGCCACAACAGCAAAGCCTCTACCATGTTCTCCAGCACGAGCCGCTTCAATAGCTGCATTTAAAGCTAAAAGATTGATTTGATCTGCAATATCACCTATGATACCTGTAACATTTTTAATCTCTTCAGATTGAGTGATAACATCACTAGTTTTAACTGAAACATTTTGCATAGAAGAAGTGATCTCTTCTAAAGCTGCTGCAGTTTCTTCTAAAGATTGAGCTTGAGAATTTGAAGAAGTGGTTAAGCTTTGAACAGCAGTTTGTAATTTTCCACTTTCATTAGCTAAAGCATTAGCAAAGTCTGAACTTTGTTTTAGCATTTTAACTATTTCATCACCTAAAGCATTAGTAGTTAATTCAACACTTCCTGAAGCATTAGAGATTTTATTTCTAAAATCTAAGCTTTTGTATTCTTCAAATATTTTATGAATAACATTCATATCAGAACCTACTCTAGCTTGTAAAACATCAAGAAGTTTATTTAGAACATTTTTAAGTTCAATAAGTTGTGGGTTTCTTGGATTAGCAGTAATTCTTGCTGTTAAATTACCACCTTCTACAACTGATACGGTTTGAACTGATTCTTTAACAGCTTGATTGTCTTGTTCTAAACCTTTTTTAGTAGCAAGGATGTTTTCGTTGAT
>NZ_MJXN01000015.1:0-8557 GCF_001762815.1 Campylobacter sp. BCW_6465 | reverse complement strand
ATTAAAACCTCTTCTTCTTAACATCTTCTAAGATATTATTAGCTATATCACTTACTGTACTAGAAATAATAGCTGATTCATTAGCAATTTCAACATTATCTTTAGTAGTTTGATCAATTTGTGCTACGCTATCATTGATTTGAGTAATACCTGCAGTTTGTTCTTTAATACTTTCTGCCATATCATTGATAGATTGAACAAGTAAATTAGTATTAGCTTCTATTTCAGATAAAGACTTTTGAGTTCTCTCAGCTAGCTTTCTAACTTCATCAGCCACAACAGCAAAGCCTCTACCATGTTCTCCAGCACGAGCCGCTTCAATAGCTGCATTTAAAGCTAAAAGATTGATTTGATCTGCAATATCACCTATGATACCTGTAACATTTTTAATCTCTTCAGATTGAGTGATAACATCACTAGTTTTAACTGAAACATTTTGCATAGAAGAAGTGATCTCTTCTAAAGCTGCTGCAGTTTCTTCTAAAGATTGAGCTTGAGAATTTGAAGAAGTGGTTAAGCTTTGAACAGCAGTTTGTAATTTTCCACTTTCATTAGCTAAAGCATTAGCAAAGTCTGAACTTTGTTTTAGCATTTTAACTATTTCATCACCTAAAGCATTAGTAGTTAATTCAACACTTCCTGAAGCATTAGAGATTTTATTTCTAAAATCTAAGCTTTTGTATTCTTCAAATATTTTATGAATAACATTCATATCAGAACCTACTCTAGCTTGTAAAACATCAAGAAGTTTATTTAGAACATTTTTAAGTTCAATAAGTTGTGGGTTTCTTGGATTAGCAGTAATTCTTGCTGTTAAATTACCACCTTCTACAACTGATACGGTTTGAACTGATTCTTTAACAGCTTGATTGTCTTGTTCTAAACCTTTTTTAGTAGCAAGGATGTTTTCGTTGATAGCACTTGAGATTTGTCCAAATTCATCATTGCTTTTTACTTCTATAGTAGAAACATTTTTTGTTTTATGATTGATGAAGTCAAAGAAATTTTGCAAAGATTTAAAAATTGAATTAATTTTTGCACTTACCATATATTTTATACACATATATACAATAGCTGAAATTATAATTAAAAATATAACAACTACAGCAACTATAATTAACTGAAGATTATATAAAGGTTTTAAAACTGAATTTTTAGGGGTTGTTACAAGTATACTCCAATAACTTGAATCTTCTAGGGTACTAAAGGAGACAACCGAAGCATAACTAGTTAAACCTGTAGATGTATAAAAATTATTGATTAAAATATCTCTATGTTCTTTAATAGCACTTAATATAGGAGCTACAGAAGGAGAATGGTTGTATTCATTGATTTTTTGCAAAATTGCTTTAGGATTTTCATGTATAACAAATGTTCCATCATCTGTAAGTAGTAATCTTTGATCTCCTTCGTGAAAATTTAATGAAGGATCAAGTAAAGCTTTAGACATCTGTGAAAGCTCTAAAGAGAAACCAATAACTCCTGCAAAATCTCCTTTTTGATTAAAAATAGGCATTCCTAAGTTTATCCCTAAAAATTCTCCATTGCCATAATCAAGACGCTTGACTGAACCAAAAATAATCTTTTGTTCTCCATTGTGCACATTGTTTTCAATTTTTGAGATTACAGGTATACTGTTATACATATTTTTATTTTGTATAAATGTTTTAATACCTCCGTCAATCCCTGGAGTTGAATCATTATAAACAATAGATAAATTTCCATTTTGAATGTCTTTTTCTTTATTTCCTGATAAGACTGAAAGATCTTTAATGTATAAAAAAGCATAAGTGGTATGCATACTTGAATCTAATGTTTTTTTGGTCAAATTTTCCAATACATTAATGTCAATATTCCCATTATCATTAATAACTTGTTGTATACTAGTACCTAATGCTTTAGAGAGTAAAAAAGGTTCGTTAAGTGTGGATTGCATATAATTTACATATCTTTTTGAAGCTATATCTAGAGCAATTTCTGCTTCTTTTTCCATATTTTGAGAAACTTTCCATGATATGATGGCAATCATAAAGACTAAGCTAACCATAACACTTCCAATTACTGAAAGGGTTAATTTAGTTCCGATAGATTTTAACATTGTCTTCCTTTCTTGTATATTTATTTTCTAGAATTATAACTATAAAATGCTTATTTTTTTCTAAAAAAGTTATTAATTATTAATTAATATTTTGTTAATATTAATTAATAATTAAATTAAATAATGTTAAAATACATTTACATCAAATTTATATTAAGGAATAGCAATGAAAAAGATTTTCATTTCTTTTGTTGTCCTAGCGACATGTTTATGGGCAAAAAATACCGCCTATACTGATGAAGTTGTATCGCTTTATCTTAATAAAGATGATACTAAAGTCATAGGAAGACTTTTACCTACAAATCCTTTTGAAGTGTTAAAAAGCGCAAATAACAGGGTTTTGCTAAAAATTGATGGTTATGTAAATCCTAAAGCACCTTCTGTGATTTATTTCAATGACTCTCAAAGAATTATTGTTGCAGCTTTTTCTAAAAATACAAAATTAAATTTCTCTCAAAGAATAACTGGAAAAAATGGAAAATGGGATAAGGTAAGCCTTGAAATTTGGGCAGATAAAAAAGAATTTGTCAAAGACAATAAAGAAATGTTAAATCGAGCCAAAGAGCTTTTTGTAAATAACTGTGGAATTTGCCACGCTATCCACAAAGAAAAAGAATTTACAGCTAATGCTTGGCCTGCAATTTTCCGTTCTATGGCCGATAGAACAGGTATTGATAAAAAAGACAGATGGCTAGTTATAGAATACTTACAAAAAAACGCAAAAGATTTTAAAACAAAATAAGGAGAAAAGCATGCTAGATAGAAGAAAATTTTTAAAAATTGGAGCGAGCTTAAGTGCTTTACCTCTCATTCCAAGCTTAAGTGCAGGAAAAACCGTAGAAGCTTCAAAAGTTAGCCTCGGACTTGTAAAAAATGGAGAAGTGATTACCGCAGCACACTGGGGGATTTTAAAACTCACTATAAAAGATGGTAAGATAGTAAAAAGTGAACCTTGGGAAAAAGTTACAAAAATGGATAATCCTTTACAGCACTATACTGCCGATATGGTTTATAAATCTCGTGTGAAGTATCCTTATGTGCGTAAATCCTACCTTGAAAATCCTGACAATCCTAAACCTGAGCTTCGCGGAAAAGATGAGTTTGTTCGCGTAAGTTATGGTGAAGCGATCAAGCTTATCGCCAAAGAGCTTAAAAAAACAAGAGATAGTAAAGGTGCAAGTGCGATTTTTGGTGGAAGCTATGGCTGGAAATCAAGTGGAAATATGCAAAACTCACGCATCTTACTTCATAGATTTTTAAATGTAACAGGTGGATTTGTAGGAGCTACAGGAGACTATTCTACAGGAGCTTCTCAAGTGATTATGCCTTATGTTGTAGGATCGATTGAAGTTTATGAGCAACAAACCTCATGGGAAAATATCTTAAGTGATTCTAAATATGTTGTGATTTGGGGTGCTGATCCGCTTTCTACTTTACGCATAGCTTGGACTTCAAACGAACAAAGAGGTTTGGCATACTTTGAAAAACTTAAAGACAGTAAAATCAAAGTGATTTGTATAGATCCTATAAAAACCACTACAGCGAAATTTTTAAATGCCAAATGGATAGCTCCACGCCCAAATACCGATGTAGCTTTAATGATGGGTATGGCAAGCCATTTAATTGCTAAGAAAAAAGTTAATTACGAGTTTTTAGACACTTACACTACAGGCTTTGATAAATTTAAAGATTATTTAGAAGGTAAAGAAGATGGAGTGAAAAAAGATACCAAATGGGCAAGTAAAATTTGCGGTATCGATGAAAAAACTATCAAAAAATTAGCTGAAACTTTTTATGATAATCCTACTATGATTATGAGTGGTTGGGGTATGCAAAGAGCACATCATGGCGAACAGCCTCACTGGATGCTAGTTACTCTTTGTGCAATGTTAGGACAAATCGGCACAAAAGGAGGCGGTTTTGGACTAAGCTATCATTACAGCAATGGCGGTGTTCCAACTTGCAAAGGCGGAGTTATCGGCGGTATGACAGCAGGTAGTTTAGGGATTTGGAAAAATGGTAAATTTAAAGGTTTAGTAAAAAGCGAAACTTCAAACGAAGGCGCAGAATGGCTTCAAAATGCAGCGAGTTATTCTTTCCCTGTAGCAAGAATCGCTGATGCTTTACTTCACCCTGGAAAAACCATAGATCACAACGGCTCTAAGCTTACCTATCCTGATATTGATTTTATTTACTGGGTAGGCGGAAATCCTTTAGTGCACCATCAAGATACTAACACTAACGTAAAAGCATGGAGAAAACCACGCACCGTTGTGGTAAATGAAATTTACTGGACTCCAACAGCTAAAATGGCAGATATTGTTATGCCTGTAACTTCATCTTATGAAAGAGATGATATTACCATGACAGGAGATTATTCAAATATGCATATAGCTCCTATGAAACAAGCAGTTGAGCCTGTGGGTGAAAGCAAAGATGATTATGTAATTTTCTCTGATATTTGTAAAATTTATGGAAAAGATGTCTTTAATGCCTATACAGAAAATGGCAAAAAAGCTAAAGATTTCATCAAAGAATACTACAACAGTGCCCTAAAACAAACTCAAAGTTTTGGCGAAGCTTTTGCTATTCCTATGCCAAGTTTTGAAGAATTTTGGGCTAAAAATGAACCAATCACTTTTGAACCAACAGCTGAAAGTTTAGAATGGACTCGTTTTTCAGAATTTATAGAAGATCCTATCTTAAATGCTCTGGGTACAGATTCAGGACTCATTGAAATTTACTCAGAAGCGATTAAAAATTATAATTATGATGATTGCAAAGCCCATCCTACTTGGTTTGAGCCTATTGAATGGCTTGGAAATGCAACCAAAGAAGCACCTTTCCACTTACTTACAAATCACCCAAGAGATCGCTTGCACTCTCAACTTTGCCACACAAGCTTAAGAGATACTTATGCAATAAAAGATAGAGAGCCGATTTTAATCAATTCCAAAGATGCAAAAAAACTTGGTATAAAAAATGGCGATGTAGTACGCGTGTTTAACAAACGCGGTGAAGTTTTAGCAGGGGCTGTTGTAAGCGATGAAATCATGCAAGGGGTTGTAAGGATTTGTGAAGGTGCTTGGTATGATCCTAATGAAAACGGACTTTGCAAATGTGGAAATGCAAATGTTTTAACCATGGATATGCCAACTTCAAAACTTGCCAATGGCAATATCTCTCACACAGGGCTCGTAAACATAGAAAAATTTAAAGGTGAACTACCAAAACTTACTGCCTTTAATGCGCCAAAAGGTGTGAATTAAATTGCAAGAAAGCCGTAAGGCTTTCTATTGTCCAAGCAAATTTAAACTTAAAGCCATTATTGCCATTCCTAATATAAGTCCATATAAACTATCATGGGCCTTATCATAAGTTTTTGCAGCGGGCAAAAGTTCATCAAGAGATATAAAAACCATAATTCCTGCAATCACAGCAAAACTTATAGCTAAAGTAAGATCGCCTATAAAAGGCAATAAAATCAAAGCTCCAACAAAAGCACCCAAAGGCTCTGCAAAACCCGAAAGAGCTGAATAAATAAAAGCCTTTTTCTTATTTCCTGTAGCATGGTAAATTGGCAAACTCACGGCCAAACCTTCAGGGATATTGTGTATAGCCACAGCTATAGCTATAGCAATTCCTAAAGTAAGATTGTCAAGACTCGAAATAAAAGTAGCAAAACCTTCTGGGAAATTATGTATAGCAATAGCCAAAGCTGTAAAAATCCCTGTGCGTTTTAAAGCTTTAGTATTGATCTGATGCAACTTTTCTCCAGGATGAAATTTCGGAGGATTTTGTCCTTTTTGAGGTAAGGGACAAATTTTTAACTCGCTTAAATCCTCTTTAGGCTCGTGAGGATTGACATCTTCGGGGATTAATTTATCAATCAATAAAGATATTAAAATTCCACCAAAAAAACAAGCTAATCCCAAAAGCTCAGCCCAATGCGAATCATAGTGATTTTTAAAATCTTTAAGTGCAGTGGGTAAAATTTCCATGAAAGAAATATATATCATTACCCCAGCTGAAAAACCAAGTCCTAAAGAAAGTACCCTTAAATCATCTTTTCTAGAAAAAAAGGCTATTATAGAACCTATAGCTGTAGAAAAACCTGCAAAAAGAGTCAGTAGCATTGCGATAAAAATTTGTTCAAAGGTAAATTGCATTAATAATTCTTAACTTCAATAAAATTTTAATATTTTAAATACTTATATTTATAAAAAGTTAACATATGGTAAAATTACAAAAGATATTAAAATTTTTAAGAATATTTTAAAAAATTATAGAATACTATACTAAGTTTTTTATAAATTTTTAAAAGTTAAGGAAAAAATATGAATTTTCGTTCTTTAAATATAAGCACTAAGCTTATTCTATCTGTAGCTATAGGGGTAATTTTAGGCATTATCGTATTAGTTTCAACAGTTTCCATATATATTTCTGAAAATATGGAAAAAGAGGCCAAAGATTCAATATTTTTAGCTTCAAAAAGATACACCAATTATATGGAAGGTATTCTAAATGAAACTGTTGCACTTACAAAAGGAACCGCAACTTCCTTAAATGATATGTTTGAACACAATAATCAAGTTGATGCTGATTTGATTGAAAGCTTAATGAAAAATTTATTTGATAGTAGTTTATATTCAGCTTATACTTTTTTGTATTTAAAAGATACTTCAGTGCTAGGGGATGCTCAAGGAATTGATAAAAGATACACAAGTTCTGATGGTAAAACTTTTGCTATGATTTATTTTGATCAAACCACTGGAAAATCTGGAGGAATAGAAACGATTCAAACGCCAAATAATTTTGGTAATTTAAAGATTATAGAGCAAGTAGAAAAAAACGCTAAATATGGAGATAAAGATAGTTTATTTGTTGGGCCACCAACTAAACTTAACTACGATGGAAAAGATTTTCTAGGTATTAATTTTGGAATGCCTATTTTTAATAATAAAGGTAAATTGATTGGAGTTGCTGGATATACTTTAGATTTTTCTGAAGTTTCTGAAACCATACTTGACCCAAAATTAGATTTTTTTGAAGGGGATTTAAGATTTTTAATGACTGATAAAGGTGTTATTGCCATTCATAAAAATCATAATGCCATTTTAAAAACACTCAGTGATATAAATAAAGATCCCTCTGTGGAGTTAGTCAATAATGCTGTTAAAGAACACAAAACTGTTATAATAGATGATTATGTTGCTTCAACTGGAGATTTAAGCTATGCATCCGTTTCATCTTTTAGTACTGCAAATAATTCAAGTTATTGGAGTATGGTTGTAACTGCTCCTAAAAATTCAGTTTTAGCACCTTTAAAGAAACTAGAAATTATTTTTATTGTGATTTCTTTTTTTATACTACTTGTCATATTGATTATAGTTTATGTCTGCGTTAAAAAAATAGTTGGATCTAGAATTCCTGTCATTTTAAAATCTTTAGAAAATTTCTTTCGTTTTTTAAATCACGAAAAACACGAAGTTGATTTAATTTCAATCAAAGCCGATGATGAACTTGGAAAAATGGGCAAAATGATCAACGAAAACATCCTTGCTACTAAAAAAGGTTTAGAACAAGACAATCAAGCTGTTAAAGAATCAGTTCAAACCGTATCAGTTGTAGAAGGTGGTAATTTAACAGCAAGAATTACTGCTAATCCAAGAAACCCACAACTTATTGAACTTAAAAATGTTCTAAATAAACTTCTTGATGTTTTACAAGCTAGAGTAGGTTCTGATATGAATGTTATTCATAAAATATTTGAAGAATACAAAAGCTTAGATTTTAGAAATAAAATCTCTAATGCTTCAGGAAGTGTTGAATTAACTACTAATGCTTTAGGTGATGAAATAGTTAAAATGCTAAAACAAAGTTCAGACTTTGCTAATGCTTTAGCTAATGAAAGTGGAAAATTACAAACTGCTGTTCAAAGCTTAACCACTTCTTCAAATTCTCAAGCTCAATCTTTAGAAGAAACTGCAGCAGCTTTAGAAGAGATCACTTCTTCTATGCAAAATGTTTCAGTTAAAACTAGTGATGTTATCACTCAATCTGAAGAGATTAAAAATGTTACAGGTATCATAGGTGATATTGCAGATCAAATCAATCTTTTAGCTTTAAATGCAGCTATTGAAGCGGCTCGTGCTGGAGAACATGGTAGAGGCTTTGCTGTTGTGGCTGATGAAGTTAGAAAGCTAGCTGAGAGAACTCAAAAGTCTTTATCTGAAATAGAAGCTAATACTAATTTACTTGTTCAATCTATCAATGATATGGCAGAAAGTATTAAAGAACAAACTGCAGGTATTACTCAAATCAATGATAGCGTAGCACAAATTGATCAAACTACTAAAGATAATGTTGAAATTGCTAATGAATCAGCTATTATTTCTAGTACAGTAAGTGATATAGCTAATAATATCTTAGAAGATGTTAAGAAGAAGAGGTTTTAAT
>NZ_MJXN01000014.1:0-1634 GCF_001762815.1 Campylobacter sp. BCW_6465 | reverse complement strand
ACATAAGGTTTATCTATATCATCATCTAAAAAAGAAATAATCACTTCATCTCCTATTCTTGGAGTATGAAAAAAACCTGAATGATTACTTGCTATATGAGAAGCTACTCTTAAAAAAGGAGTGTGATGATAAGATTTATAAGTATTGCTTGATAAATTAGAAGAATTTATATCTATATCATTTGCAATAAAAGTATCATTATCTAATTCTTCTTGATTAGCATAAAGATTAATCCTTACCTTAACCCTTCCATGCTCATCAGTATAAATAGTATTTCTCTCACTTTCTATATCTTTACTCTCTCCTATAACAATACCTTGAGTGCTATTAGGAGCTTTAGGTTTAGCTTTAAAACTTGGAGTAAAGATAATATTCTTTTTTAATAAAGTTAAAGTATTAGAATAAGATTTACTTAAATTTAAATCTTTTAAATTTAAATGATCATTAGTATTAATAGAATTAGCTAAGATAGCATCATCAATTAAGATTTGAGTATTAGCAATAATAATAAAGTCTTTAAGCAAAGAAGCTTTATCTTGTTTTTCTTCATCTTGATTTTTTATTTCTTCTTGATGATTAAACTCCTTATAATTTAAAGTGATAAAATCTCCTAAGCTAAGATGATAAATATTACTTTTTGCTAGTAAGCTTTCATTTAATACTAAGGCTCTTTTTTCTTTAAGAGAAGGCTTAGTCTTTAAATCAATGCTTTTTGTAAAAGAATATTCACTCTCATAAAAATGTTCATTATAATAAGCTTTGTTATTAAGTTCTTGTTCATAAGGAACTTTATTAGAATGTAAAGATAAAAGATTTAAAGGAGTGTTAGCATTAATACTAGAATGTGTAAAAGAATTAGTTCTTAAGTTTTGCTCTTTATAAATAGAAGAAATACAAGCTTGATTTAAAATATTATTAACATTAGGATTATACTCAATTTCTTTATTTTTTACATTTTTATACACATCACAAAAATAAATAGTGTTCTCATCTTCATAAAAAAAGATTCCATTATTATGGCTTAATCTTGTAATAAAGTCTAAATCACTTTCATTGTATTGAGAGATGAGTTCTTGTTCTTCATAATTAAAATGTATATTAGAATAATCAATTTCTTTATGTAAGATATCTTGATAAAAACCAAGGGTTTGTTTAATCACTTCTATAATATTAGTATGAGTATAAATACGATTGGCTTTATTTAAAGAAAGTCTTATCAAGACTGATTGAAGCTTAAAAGAAAAAAAATGCTTGTATTTTATTTGCTTAGTATTTGAAGTGCTATCATTAATATTTAAAGCACTTTCATGATTAATACCTAGATATTTTATATAAGTGATAATTCCCTTATAATTTTTTACTTCATTGTTATCAAAGTTTAAGGTATTATTCTCATAAGGATTATGGATACTTAAAATAGCTTCTTGATCGATTAAAACATTAGGATGAAAATTAAAAGTTGTAGGGGTGCTTGGATGAGATGAAGCATTGGTTAAAGTATTTAAAGAAAATAAATCTTGTTCTAAACTTTCAAAAAAGCCTTCACATTCTATAGAAAAAAGCTCTTCAAGACTTTCTTTGATGAGGGCTTTAGTGATTTTAAAGGGTAGGGGATTTGAAGTAGAATTTGATAT
>NZ_MJXN01000013.1:0-52487 GCF_001762815.1 Campylobacter sp. BCW_6465 | reverse complement strand
AAAGATTTGTAAATTAATAAAAATAAAGATATAATTATGTTTTAATTTAGAGAAAGGAATCAATATGAAACAAGGGGATTTTACAGATGTTGCAAAGCATTATCATAATAGACCTGCTTATAGTCCATTTTTACTTGAAAAACTTGTAGCTTGTATCAATGATAAAAATAAAAATTTAAAAGATTTAAATATTGTTGAAGTAGGAGCTGGAACTGGAAAACTTACTAAGATGCTAGGAGAAATGTTTGGATGCCAAATTAGTGCTGTGGAACCAAACGATAATATGCGTGAAGAAGGGCAAAAATTTACACAAAATTTGTCAAATATTTCTTGGCATAAAGGGAGTGGCGAAGAAACCTGCATGAGCAATAATCAAGCTGATTGGGTCATCATGGCTAGTTCTTTTCATTGGACAGATCCTAAAAAATCTCTCCCAGAATTTAATCGTATATTGACAGGGGGGGGGTATTTTACTGCGATTTGGAATCCTCGCCACATTGTAGAGGGTTCGGTTTTTGATGAAATTGAAAAGGAGATTAAACATATTGTTCCAGATCTTGCTCGTGTAAGCAGTGGCACTCAAAATGTTAAAAAATGGGAAGAAATTCTTGTTTCAACAGGAGATTTCACAGACTGCTTTTTTATGGAGTGTGACTATAAAGAGTTTTGGGATAAAGAGCGTTATCTTGGAGCTTGGCATTCTGTAAATGATATACAAGCACAAGCAGGTGAAAAAAGATGGAAGGAAATTTTAGAGATGATAGAAGCTAAAATTTCTCATATGCAAAGTATAGAGATTCCTTATAAAATAAGAGCATGGACAGCTAGAAAAGCATAAAATACCTCCTTTTTTTCATCAAGCTTGTCAAAGATGAGAAAAAGGAAATAAAATGCAAAAACTAGTAGAACAAGTGTGGGATTATACCAAGCATGCTAAATTTTATAGCTATAGACCAAATTATGCTCCAAAAACTATAGATATGCTTATTAGCTTAGTTGGAAAAAAAGATATTAAAGTCGCTGATATCGGTGCAGGAACTGGAAATTTAAGCATTATGCTTTTAGAAAGAGGATGTAAGGTAGTATCTGTAGAACCAAATGATGCGATGCGTGAGATCGGGATAGAAAGAACCAAGGATCAAAAGATTGACTGGGTTAGAGCAACAGGCTTAAACTCAACACTCCAAAATAGTGAATTTGATTGGGTGACTTTTGGTAGTAGTTTTAATGTAATGGATAGAAATGAAGCCTTAGAGGAAGCACATCGCTTATTAAAATCAGAGGGATATTTTTCTTGTATGTGGAATCACAGGGATTTAAACGATCCTGTGCAAAAAATAGCTGAAGATACTATTGTAGAATTTGTACCAAATTATACAAGGGGAACAAGAAGAGAAGATCAAAGACCAATTATAGAGAGTCGAAAGGATCTTTTTGATAATATTGTTTATATTGAAGAGGATTTTTATTTTCATCAAAGCATTGAAAATTATATTAATGCATGGAAGAGTGTTAAAAATCCTTACTGGGATTTGGAGACTGATGAAGGAAGTGAACTTTTTAATAAAATTAGTAATAAAATTTCACAAAGACTTCCTAAGGAATTTAGCATAAAATATACCACTCGTTGTTGGAGTGCTAAAAAAATATAAAACTAAGGAAAAACATGGCGGAGTTAAAATTTAAAACCAAAGCACAAAATTTAAAAAATTTACAAACAAAATTAAAAAAAGCAAAAGTTCTACCTTTGGTTTTAACTTCGCTTGAAGAATTAATATCAAATGAAGATAAAGTTTTACAGGACATTCAAACCTTAAAGGCTAATAGACTCATTATAAGAAGTTCTTCTTTGAGTGAAGATAGCATGAAAAACTCCAATGCAGGTGCTTTTCTTTCTTTGGCAAATATTAAAGCTGATTCTAAAGATGAGTTATTAAAAGCTTTATATGAAGTTGCCAATTCTATGCCATCAAAAAGTGATGAAATTTTAGTTCAACCTATGCTTGAAAACATTACTCTTTGTGGAGTTGGTTTTAGCGTTGATAAAGATAATTTTTCCCCTTATTTTTGTCTTCAATATGATGAAAATGGTTCAAATAGCTCTATTACAGATGGAAGCAGTAAGAGTGCAAAAACTTACTATCATTACAGAAATTATTTAGAATTTAAAGATATTAGACTTCAAAAAATTATAGAACTTATAAAAGAATTAGAAGTTTTATATGATTGTCATTTTTTAGATGTTGAATTTGCATTTGCTATTCAAGATGATAAGGAAGAACTTTTTTGCTTACAAGTGCGTCCTTTGGTTATGCATGAAAAAAATAATTTATTTCATTCTTTACCAAAAGAAGCTTTATATAGATTTTATAAACGTTTTGAGTCTTTAAAAGAATCAAGATCTAGAGTTTTGGGAGATAAAGCCATTTTTGGGGTAATGCCTGATTGGAATCCAGCTGAAATCATAGGGTTAAGACCTAAGCGTTTAGCTTTTAGTTTATATAAAGAAATCATTACGGATAATATCTGGGCGTATCAAAGAGATAATTATGGTTATAGAGATCTAAGATCCCATCCTTTAATCCATTCTTTTTTAGGCATTCCTTATGTAGATGTAAGATTATCTTTTAATTCTTTTATACCAAAAAAATTAGATGAAAATATTGCACAAAAACTTGTCAATTTTTACTTAGATAAGCTTAATAAAAATCATGAATTGCACGATAAGATTGAATTTAATATTGTTTATTCTTGTTATGACTTTAATAGTTCTAAAAAATTAGAAGAACTTTTAAATCATGGTTTTAATGAAAATGAAATCAAAAGATTAGAATTTTCATTATTAGAACTTACAAATAAGATTATTAATCCTAGATCAGGGCTTTATTTAAAAGACATACAAAAATCTTATAAGCTAAAAGAAAGATATGATGGCATTATTAATTCTAATTTTTCTTTAATTGATAAAATTTATTGGCTTATTGAAGAATGCAAGCGTTATGGAACATTGCCTTTTGCTGGGGTGGCTAGGGCTGCATTTGTAGCAATGCAACTTTTAAATTCTTTAGTTGAGATTGATTTTATAGCTAAAGAGGAAAAAGATGATTTTTTAAATTCACTCAATACAGTGAGTAAAAATTTAAGCAAACAAACAAACCATCTTAATTTTCACAACAAAGATCAATTTTTGAAAGATTTTGGACACTTAAGAGCAGGAACTTATAATATTTTATCTCCAAGATATGATGAAGATTTTGAACTTTATTTTGATGTGGATCAAAAAGATAGTAAAGTTTATTTACAAGATAAAGCTTTTGTTTTTTCAGAAGAAAAGACAAAAGCTTTAAATGCTTTACTTAGAGAACATGGATTAGAGATTAATGCTTGTGAATTTTTTGATTTTTTAAAACAGGCTATCGAGGGTAGAGAGCTCGTTAAATTTGAATTCACTAGATTGCTTTCTAAGGCTATAGTTTATATAGAAGAATTAGGCAAATATTATGGTATTGAAAAAGAAGATTTGGCTCATCTTGATATAAAAAGCATTTTAAATCTTTATTCTAGTCTTTATTCTATAAATCCAAAAGAGCAGTTTGTAGAAGAAATTAATCGCAATAAAAAAGAATATGAACTTACACAAGCTATAAAACTTCCTTCTTTGCTTTGCAATGCCGATGAAATTTTTTCTTTTTATAATCATAGTATTATTCCAAATTTCATTACACAAAAGAGCATCACTGCATTTACGGCGAAAGAAAATGATAAAGATTTAGAAGGAAAGATTGTTTTAATTTATGCAGCAGATCCTGGATATGATTATTTATTTACAAAAAATATAGCAGGACTTATTACATGTTATGGGGGTGCTAATTCACATATGGCCATTCGTGCCTCAGAACTTGGAATGCCTGCTGTTATAGGAGTTGGAGAAGAAAATTTTGAAAAATATTTAAAAGCTAAAAAAATAAATATAGAATGTGAAAGTGAGCAAATATTTTGTTTATAGGTATTACTCAAAGACTTATTTGCAACGAAAGCTATCATGAAGAAAGGGAATGTTTGGCTTTGGATTGGGGAAAATTATTTAATAAAGATTTATTTAAAAATTTTACTCCTCTTCCTCTTAGCTATGAAATAGATTTTTCTCATTATAAACATCTAGTAAAAGCTGTGATATTAAGCGGTGGTAATGATTTAAGTTTTTATAGTCCCAATGTTTTATCTAAAAAGAGGGATTTATATGAAAAGCAAGTTATAGAAATTTGTTTAAAAGAAAAAATACCACTTTTAGGAATTTGCAGAGGAGCTCAGATGATAGCTCATTATTTTAACAGCCATATAAGCCCTTGTGAAAATCATATAGGCAAACATGAAGTATTTTTCTCAAAAGAAAAATTTATAAGTAATTCTTTTCATAATTTTGCTATTGAAAAATTAGGTAAAGATCTTATAGAACTTTGCTTAGCAAAAGATAATACTATAGAAGCTTTTAAACATAAGTATGAAAATATTTTTGGTATAATGTGGCATATTGAAAGAGAAAATGGGCTTAATAATATTCAAATTTTAAAAGAGTGGTTTAGTTTAATCAAGGAATAATATGAATGCAATTATCTTAGCAGCAGGTTTTGGATCAAGGCTGATGCCTTTAACAAAAGATCAACCAAAGTGTATGGTTGAGTATAAGAATAAAAAAATCATAGATTATGAAATCGAAGCTTTAAAATCAGCAGGTATAAATGAAATAGCTGTTGTGGGTGGATATTTAAACGAAGTGCTAAAAAATTATCTTAATAAATATGATATCGAGCATTTTTTTATTAATTCAAAATATGATAAAACCAATATGGTTCATACTTTTTTTTGCGCTAAAGATTTTATATTAAAATGCATAGAAGAAAAACAAGATTTGATTATTTCTTATGCGGATATTGTTTATTTTCAAGATTGCGTACAAAAGCTTATAAATGCCAAAGAAGAACTTGCTATAGTAGTTGATAAGTCTTGGCGTAAGCTTTGGAGCAAACGCTTTGCAAATCCTTTAGAAGATGCTGAAACATTAAAGATGACAAATGGTTATATTATAGAACTTGGAAAAAAAGCTAATGCCTATGATGAGATAGAAGCTCAATATATAGGACTTTTTAAATTTTCTTATCAATTTCTTTCCGAAGTTATTGCTTTTTATGAAATGCTTGATCGAGATATTTTATATGATAATAAAAATTTTGAAAATATGTACATGACAAGTTTTTTGCAAGCTTTAATTGAAAAATACAACAACGCAAAAGCAGTGGAAATTGATGGCAATTGGTGTGAAATTGATTTTATGAGTGATTTAAAAATTAATTTCATATAAAATCAATAGGGTCAATATCCGCGCTTACATTTTTAAATTGCAAAATATAATTTTCAATTGCCACTAAAACTTTATGATTTTCACTTCTAAGTAATAAATAAAAACGATATTTTCCATGTAGCATTTCAACTCCACAAATTCCATAGCCTACCAATTCTACCTGTTTGATATTTCTAAATTGAGAAACAAATTTTTCACAAAGATTTTTCGAGGATTGCTGATCTTTATCTTCTATAAGAACTCTTAAAAGGCGTTTAAATGGAGGGTAAAGATCTTTTCTATTTTCTAACTCATCTTTTAAAAAAGCATCATAATCTTCTATATACCTTTCAAAAAAAGCTCTATTTTTTGTTTGTAAAAGCACTCTTGCTTTGCCTTTACGCCCTGCCCTACCAGCAACTTGCATAGCTAAAGCTAAAGTTTCTTCACTCGATCTAAAACTAGGACGCAACAAATACTCATCAAGCCCTAAAATCACACTCAAATCCACGCTATGATAATCATGCCCTTTAGCAAGCATAGAGGTGCCAATAAGTATATCGATCTTATTTTCATTAAAGTCTTTTAAAATAGTATTAAGCTTTTTAACACTTGT
Source organism: Campylobacter sp. BCW_6465 (assembly GCF_001762815.1). NCBI lineage: Bacteria > Pseudomonadati > Campylobacterota > Epsilonproteobacteria > Campylobacterales > Campylobacteraceae > Campylobacter > Campylobacter sp. BCW_6465. The sequence continues at coordinate 46,533 of NZ_MJXN01000013.1, read as the reverse complement.
GATTTCATCGCTATCAAATTTTGCTATTTTTGCTAAAGGCAAAGCATTTTGCAAAAGCTCTAAAAGTTCAGCAGTCCCCATTTTTCTAGCTTCTAACATTTCTCCTTTACAACTTGGACAATTTTGCTCTATTAAAGAAGTATAATTACAATAATGACATTTTAAAACATTTTTCTTTTTATGCATACTCATAGCAATAGAACAAAAAGGACATTTTATCGTTTCCCCACAATCCTTGCAAATGATTTGCCTAAAATTAGCCCTTGTAGGTAAAAACACTATAGCTTGTTTTTGATGTTTTAAACTTTTTTCTAATTCGCTTAAAAGCATAGGTGTTACACCAAGCTCATTTTCATCATATAAAAAATGCTTTTTACTCTCAAAAAAAGTTCCTTTTAATCTAAAACTTTTTTGTTTGTAAAAACTCGTCAAAGATGGGGTTGCAGAACCTAAAACCACTTTAATATTATTTTTTTGACCCAAAAAAAGTGCTAAATCTCTTGCATTGATAAAAGGCTGATTAGAAGCCTTGTAAGAATGATCATGTTCTTCATCTACTACAATAAGTCCTAAATTTCTAAAAGGCAAAAACAAAGCCGATCTTGCACCCGCTACTAAAAGCACTTCTCCCTTGCAAAAACGCTCTAAATATTCTTGCTTTTTTTTCTTTGAAATTTTAGAATGCCACAGGAAAAAATTATCCTTAAAATACACTTCCAAACGCTTTTTCATTTGTGGAGTAAGTGCGATTTCTGGCATCAAAAGCAAAGCTTGCTTACCCTGTTCTAAACACTCTTTTATCAAAGAAATATAAATTTCAGTCTTGCCACTACCCGTATCAGCAAAAAGCAAGGAATTATTTTCTTTTTGAAGAAAACTTAAGGCATTTTGTTGTTGATTGCTTAGCTTAGGGGTATCTTTAAAAAACATTTTTTGACATTCATACTTAGGACTAGTTTCAAAAAATCCCAAAACAAAACCAAGTTTTGAAGCATAATAATAAACAATAAAATTTGCCAATTCAAACTGCAAAGGAGTTAGAAAATATCCTGTAATTTCTTTAATTTCTACGGTTTTAAAATCAGGTTTTTGACATTCTTTAAGCACGATGGCTTTAAGGTTTTTTTTAGTTTTTAAATCCACTAATACTTGTGTTAAAGGTTTGATTTCATCAAAACTATGAAAAGTTAAATTATCCAAATACAAACCACAAATTGCAAGTTCATAATATCTTATATCAGATCTTTGCATCTAGAACTTCCTATACACTTTAACAAACCTTCTTTAGAATCATAAATAAATTCAACCATCTCTTTGGCATTTAATGCAAATCTATAGTGATTTTTACCTATTTTTATCCAAGATTTAAAATCAGAGTAAATAGGTGTATCAAGCAAAGAATAATCACAATCATTTAAACAATAAAAGAGTTTTTCTTTGGCTTGATTGTTTTGCGCATTATCTAAAATTTCTGGAAAATTTAAATTTTTAAGTCTCATTTGACTACGCATTAAAGCAAGAGCTGAGCTTAGCATTTCATAGTCCATTTTTAATTTTAAAATTTTAACCTCATCTTTTGTAGTATTGGTAAAAGATAAAGATAAGCTTGATAAAATTCCCAAAATCAAAATCACAAAAACAAGCTCAAGCAGAGTAAAAGCTTTATTCATTTTGTCGGGAGTTCTTCATTGATTGCTTTTATTAGTTTCTTAAGCTCTCTTTCTAAAATATAATTTTCATAACTTTTTTTAACAAACGCATCTACAAAGCGTTTAAGTTCTATTTTTTTAGTACCGCCAGAAATCAAAGCGATATCATCTTCTAAAAAATTTGCAAATTCTTCACTACACTTAACAATGAAATCTTTTGCATTAACATTAACAATGACTTGTTTTAGATTATCTGCCAAGAACAGCCTCTATTTTCTTATAAATATCTTCGCTTTCTATATTGCGAGATTTAAGTTCTTCTTCTAAACGCATGATTTGATTACTTTTTGCTTCATTTTGTGCTTTAACGCTTACAAGCTCATTTCTTAAAGCCTCATTGGCTTCGCAAACTTCGTTATACTTTTCAATTAATTCATTTACTTTATCTGTCATAGTATTGATTATTTTTTCATCAAACATATTTTTGCCTTCTTAAGAAATTTGTAATTTATGGAAAATATTATTTGATATTGTAGCAGAAAAAAATTTAAATTTAGGTTTTTATTGTCAATTAATTTTTAATTAAAGCATTTTCTTTTAAAATTTTTTCAAAAATAAAAATAAAGTAGAAAAATGTTAGAACTTACCAGCGAATTTAAACCCAGTCCTGATCAACAAGAAGCCATAAAAGGCATAGTAAAAAGTATAAAAAAAGGCAACAAATATCAAACCTTACTAGGAGTTACAGGAAGTGGAAAAACCTTTACCATGGCAAATATCATTAAAGAACTTAATATACCTACTCTTATCATGAGTCACAACAAAAGCCTTTGTGCACAACTTTATAGCGAATTTAAAGGCTTTTTTTCTAAAAATCATGTGGAATATTTTATATCTTATTATGATTATTATCAACCTGAAGCCTATATCCCACGCACTGATGTTTTCATAGAAAAAGACAGCTCAACCAATGAAGACTTAGAGCGTTTAAGACTGAGCGCTACTGCTTCTCTTTTAAGTTATGAAGATGTAGTTTGCATAGCTAGTGTTTCGGCAAATTATGGACTTGGTAATCCAAATGAATACATAGGCATGGTTTTAATCTTTGAACTAGGTATGCAAATTTCACAAAAAGAACTTTTAAAAAAACTTGTAGATATGGGTTATAAAAGAAATGATAATTTTTTTGATCGTACAGATTTTAGAGTTCAAGGAGATATTATAGACATTTATCCAGCTTATTATGAAGATGAAGTAGTAAGACTTGAATTTTTTGGCGATGAGCTTGATGCTATGTATCATTACAATGTTTTAGAAAATAAAAAAGGCAAAGATTTAAAACGCTTCATACTCTATCCTACAAGCCAGTTTAGCGTGGGCGAAACAAGATTAAAACAAGCGATAAAAGACATAAAAACAGAACTTAACGAACGCCTTGCTTATTTTGAACATGAAAATAAACTCGTAGAATATCAACGCCTTAAACAAAGGGTTGAATTTGATCTTGAAATGCTTACAAGCACAGGAATGTGTAAAGGCGTTGAAAATTATGCAAGGCATTTAACAGGACTTAAAGAAGGTGATACTCCTTATACGCTTTTTGATTATTTTGCGATTAAAGATAGAAAATTTCTTGTTATAATTGATGAAAGCCATGTATCTTTACCACAATTTAGAGGTATGTTTGCAGGAGATAGAAGCAGAAAGCAAACCTTGGTAGATTATGGTTTTCGTTTGCCTTCAGCCTTGGATAACCGTCCTTTAATGTTTGATGAATTTATCCATAAAAATTGTCAATTTCTTTTTGTTTCAGCTACACCTGCACCTTTAGAACTTGAACTGAGTAAAGAAAATATCTTTCATCAAATCATGCGTCCTACAGGACTGCTTGATCCTTTGATAGAATTAAAAGATGGTGATAATCAGGTTGAAATTTTATTTGATGAGGCTAAAAAAGCCATACAAAGAAACGAACGGGTTTTAGTAACCGTACTGACTAAAAAACTCGCTGAAGAACTTACAAGGTATTATTTAGAACTTGGTATAAAAGTCAAATACATGCACTCAGATATCGATGCTATAGAACGCAATGAAATCATAAGAGGTTTAAGAAGCGGTGCTTTTGATATGCTAATTGGCATTAACTTACTTAGAGAAGGACTTGATTTGCCTGAAGTTTCACTCATTGCCATTATGGATGCAGATAAGGAAGGTTTTTTAAGAAGTACTACAAGTTTAATCCAAACCATGGGAAGAGCAGCTAGAAATGTCAATGGTAAGGTTTTGCTTTTTTGCAAAAAAATCACAAAATCCATGCAAGAAGCTATGGATACCACCAATGAACGCCGCAAACTTCAAATGGCTTATAATAAAAAATACAATATTACCCCAACTTCAGTCAAACGCCATATTGAAGAAAGTTTGAAAAATGAAGAGGATTTAGGCGAAATTTATCGCAAAGGTAAAAAACTAGAAAAAATGCCAGCTAGCGAAAGAGCAAAACTTGTCAAAGAATTAAGAAAGCAAATGCTTGAAGCAGCAAAAGCACTTGAGTTTGAAAAAGCTGCTGCAATTAGAGATGAGATTAATAAATTAAGGGATTTATAATAAAAATATATCCCTTGTTCTAACTCCTGCCTCATTAAGTAAAGCACTTAAAATTTCATACTGAAAGTCTTGCAAGGGACGTTTTTCTTTTAAAACTATACCTATAACCCCTTTAGTTTTTTCCCCATCTTCTATAGGTAAATACATAGCATTAGCATTAGGCAGGGTATTTGTACAAACACCTGCTCTTTCTTTATTTGTTGCAACCCATTGAGCAATAGCAATCTCATCAGCACTAAAACAATTTTTTAACATTTGCTTATCATCGTTAAAAAACAACAAAGGTTTCGATAAAATATTGTTTTTATTTATAGGATAAATGATAATAGGTAAATTTAATAATTTTAAAGCTTGATTTCCAAGTTGTTCCCAAAGTTCTTGTTTGCTTTTCACTCTTGCTAACTTTTCACTATTTTCAAGCAAAATAGCTGTTCTATAAGCTCTTTTAGTGAGTTCTTTAGATTGCAATTTTAATCTTCTAGTAAAAACAGCTGTTAAAAATCCAACTATAAACATAGTTGTAAAAGTAATAATATTTCCACTATCATGAACTTTAAGACTAAAAATAGGCTCTAAAAAGAAAAAATTATAAATCAAAACACTTACCAAAGAAGAATAAAAGGCGAAAATTTTATTATCAGAAATAAAAGAAGAAGCAAAAACTGCTAAAATAAAAATCATAACTATATTACTTGGCTGAGTATTAAATTTATGAAACACAAAAGCTATAAAAGTTGCCAAAAGCAAAACTCCTGTGATTTTTAAAAAACCTAAAAAATCAAAACCTTTTTTACTTCGTATTTTAGGAGTAGAAATTTGATTTTCATTGACAAGATATAAATCAATATTGGGTGCTTTTTTAGCAACAGCTTCAAAAATCTCTTCTTTAAACTTTTTTTTATCTTTATTTTTACCTAAAACAATTTTAGAAACATTGCTAAGGCTTGAATACTCTGCAATTTGTCTTGCTATATCATCATCATATACGCTAATGATTTCAGCATTAAAACTTTTAGCTAGTTCTATATTTTCTTCTAAGGCTTTTTCTTCTTTAATATTGGGATTTTTTATATAAAGCGCACTCAATTTAGCATGAAAAGCTAAAGCAAGTCTTGCAGCTGCACGAATAACCTTTGCATTTGAAGCATTAATACAAACTAAAATATGCTCTCCAGTATGATAAGCTAAATCATCATTAATAAGCCTTTGTTCACTTGCTCTTAAATTCACTCTTGAAGCAAGTCTTCTTAAGGCAATCTCACGCAAAGCTATAAGTCTTTCTTGGCGAAAGAAATTTTCAAGTGCTAGTTTAGCTTGTTTTTCCTTATAAATTTTGCCATCTTGCATTCTTTTTAAAAGCTTATTGGGTTCAATATCAACAAGTTCAACCTGATCAGCATCATCAAAAATACGATCAGGAATACGCTCTTTAACTTCTATCTTACTGATATTAGCGACTAAATCATTTAAACTTTCTAAATGTTGTATATTTAAAGTAGTATAAACATCAATACCTGCTTTTAGAAGTTCTTCTATATCTTGAAAACGCTTTTCATTACGCAAACCTTTAGCATTAGTGTGTGCAAGCTCATCTACTAAAACCAAAGCAGGTTTTCTCTTAAGGGTAGCGTCTAAATCAAGCTCTTTTAATACTATATTTTTATAAGGAATTTCAAGATTAGCTATACTTTCAAAACCTTGTGTTAAAGCCATTGTTTCAGGTCTATCGTGAGGCTCTATATAGCCTAAAACAACATCAACTCCATTATCCCTTAAAGTTCTAGCTTCACTTAACATAGCATAAGTTTTTCCAGAACCTGCAGCATAACCTAAGAAGATTTTTAATTTTGCAAGTTTGTTTTTTTCTTCTTCCTTGGCTTTAACCTCAAGTTTTTTAAGAATTTGTTCAGGACTTTGTCTTTGCATGTTTATTCTTTTTTCATGGCTTTAACAATAGCTATATTAACGGCTAAAACATTAACCTTTTCTTCCCCAAAAATCCCTAAAAATTTAGACTCGGTATTTTCTTGAATGATTTTTTCTAGTTCTTCTTTGGTGATTTTTGAAGATTGGCTTATCCTAGGAATTTGCACTAGGGCTGCTTGAAGACTGATATGAGGATCAAGACCTGATCCTGAAGCGCTTAACAAATCCAAAGGAATTTGTTCTTTTGTAATTTGCGGATTTTCATCTAAAAATTTTTGCAAATCTTTTTGCACACGCTCTTTCAAAGCAGGATTTGACATAGCATAATTAAATCCACCTGAACTTACACTGCTTTCATTTGTATCACTTGTATTGTAATTTGACACAGATGTTCTTGAATGTAGAAAATAAGGCTTATTAAAATCTTGACCCAAAAGCTTTGAACCTACCGCTTTGCTTATATCCAAAGTCGGACGACCTTCTTTATCCACTAAACTTCCACTTGATTGATAAGGAAAAATAAATTTTGCAACTGTATTTAAAGCAAAAGGATAAATAAGAGTACACAATATTAGCATTACCACAAAAAAACTAAGCAAAGTTCTAAGCATATCACACTCCTAAAATTCTAAGTATCCAAGCTGTAGGAATATCAATTATTTTTATCCCTATAAAAGGTGCTATCATACCACCTAAACCATAAATACTCAAATTTCTTAAAAGCAAATACTCACTTTTCATAGGCTTAAATTTAACTCCACGCATAGCAATAGGTATGAGCAAAGGTATAATAATAGCATTAAAAATAAGTGCTGATAAAATAGCGCTTTGCGGGGTAGCCAAATGCATAATATTTAAAATTTGCATTTGAGGTAAAACCACACTAAACATAGCAGGTAAAATAGCAAAATACTTAGCAATATCATTTGCCATACTAAAAGTTGTAAGACTGCCTCTAGTAATAAGCAAACCTTTTCCTATTTCAACTACTTCTAAAATTTTAGTAGGATTAGAATCAAGATCTATCATATTGGCTGCTTCTTTGGCTGCTTGAGTTCCTGAGTTCATAGCTATACCTACATCAGCTTGCGCAAGAGCTGGAGCATCATTGGTTCCATCTCCTGTCATGGCTACTATCTTACCTTGAGCTTGTTCTTTTTTAATGGCTTCTATTTTATCTTCAGGCTTGCATTCTGCTATAAATCCATCAAGCCCTGCTTCTTTAGCTATAGTAGCTGCTGTTAAAGGATTATCTCCGGTGCACATTAAAGTTTTTATGCCCATTTTTCTAAGCTCATCAAAGCGCTCTTTAAGTCCTGGTTTTACTGTATCCTTTAGATAAATTACTCCTAAAATTTTTTCATTTTTACACACTACCAAAGGAGTGCCACCAAGATTTGAAATTTCCATTACCTTAGTTTCTAAATCACTAGGAATTTTTCCATTCATTTCGCTTATATAAGCCCTTATAGCATCAAAAGCACCTTTACGAATTTTTGTATTATCTTGCAAATCCACACCGCTCATTCTATTTTGAGCGCTAAATTCGATAAATTCTTTAATATCATTACCTTCTAATTCATAATCCATTTTTTGAGCCAATGCAACTATGCTTTTACCTTCTGGAGTTTCATCTTTTAAAGAGGATAAAACACAAGCTTTAATCATTTCTTCTTTACTTATACCTTGGACTTCATAAAATTCATTTGCCAAACGGTTTCCAAAAGTAATCGTTCCTGTTTTATCCAAAATCATAGTATCAACATCACCACAACTTTCAACAGCCTTGCCTGAAAGTGCGATCACATTAAAACGCGTTACCCTGTCCATACCTGCTATTCCTATAGCTGATAAAAGCCCCCCTATAGTTGTAGGAATAAGACATATAAGCAATGCTACTAACCACGAAATAGGCAAACTCACGCCTAAAAATTGCATAAAAGGATATAAACTTACAACCACCACCAAAAAACTCAAACTAAGAACAATTAAAAGAGTATTAAGAGCAATTTCATTTGGAGTTTTTTGACGCGCAGCACCTTCTACAAGATTGATCATTTTATCTAAAAAACTTTCCCCAGCTCCAACTAAAATTTTAATCTTTAAAAAATCAGTTAAAACCGTAGTCCCACCTGTAACAGAAGAAAAATCACCGCCCGCTTCACGCATAACAGGAGCACTTTCACCTGTAATAGCTGATTCATCAACACTTGCAGCGCCTTCTATAATTTCTCCATCATTAGGTATAAGTTCACCTGCTTTAACTAAAACTATATCACCTATTTTTAACTCGCTAGAATTAAGCATTTCTTCACTGCCATCACTTTTTATGCGTCTAGCTTTAGAATCCTTTTTGCTTTGTCTTAAAGTAGCTGCTTGGGCTTTACCCCTTCCTTCTGCAATACTTTCTGCAAAATTTGCAAAAAGCAAGGTTATAAATAAAATAAAAGTGATTAAGATGTTATAAATTCTTTCATCAGAATTTCCATTAAACAAAGTAGGAAAAATACTTAAAATCAAAGTAAGAATCAATCCAACTTCCACCATAAACATAACAGGATTTTTTACCATAAAGCGTGGATCAAATTTTAAAAATGCTCCTTTTATGGCATTATTTAAAATTTCTTTTGTAATGAGTTTATTTTGTTTTTTAGACATTGACTCTCCTTAATGCCATAAAGATAAATATTCTGCAATGCTTGATAAAGTAAGCACCGGAAAAAAAGTAAGTGCAGCAAAAATATATATAATACAAACAAGCACAAACATAAAAGTTAAATTATCCGTTTTTAAAGAATTTGCAGTATTTTCTTGTGTATTTTTAGCCAAAAGCGATCCAGCTATAGCAAGCTGAGCTATTAAAACCAAATAACGCCCACAAAACATAGCAAAAGCTGTACTTAAATTCCAAAATAAATTATCATCTTTTAAACCTTCAAGTCCTGAACCATTATTTGCTGCCGAAGAACTAAATTCATACAAAATTTGAGCCAAGCCATGAAAGCTAGGATTGCTTATACTATCTTTTGCAAAAACAACAGCTAATGCACTTAAAACAAGGATTAATAAAGGATGGATAAGAATTACCAAAGCTATAAGCTTCATTTGTGCGCTTTCTATTTTTTTACCCAAGAATTCTGGAGTTCTGCCTATCATTAATGCACAAATAAACACGGTTAAAAGCACATAAATAATCATATTCATAAGCCCTACTCCTTCGCCACCAAAAGCTACATTTAACATCATATTTAACAAAGTAGCACTGATGCTTAAAGGATTTAAACTATCGTGCATATTATTGACGCTTCCTGTAGTAAAAGCAGTAGTTACAGCACTAAATAAACTCGAACCATCTGTGCCAAATCTTATTTCTTTACCTTCTAAATTTCCCAAATTTGCATTTAAACCCAAAGAATCCAAATTTGGATTTGACATTTTTTCGCTAAAATAAATTAAAAGCAAAGAAATGATAAAAATAATCCCCATTGCACCAAAAATAACTCCCCCTTCTTTTCCCATAAGAGCAAAACCTTGTCTTTCTTTTCTATGATAAACCATCAATCCAAAAGCTACAACACAGGCGCTAGGAATAAGCATCATGGATAAAATTTGTAAAAAATTTGTAAGTGAAGTAGGATTTTCAAAAGGCATACTTGAATTAGCACCAAAAAAACCACCCCCATTTGTCCCTAAATGTTTTATAGACTCAAGAGCTGCAACAGGACCTGTGGCAATACTTTGAAATTTATTTTCTAAAGTAAGCACGCTAAAATTTGCGTGATAGTTTTGCACTACGCCTTCAGAGATAAAAATTACAGCCAAAATAAAACTTAAAGGCAACATCAAACGCGTAATAATACGCGTAAAATCTTCATAAAAATTTCCCATTTGCATGCCACATAAAGCACGACAAAAAGCCATACAAGCAGAATATCCACTTGCACTTGAAACAAACATAGCAAGTAAAATGCCTGTATTTTGCGAAAGCAAACTTAAAGCACTCTCTCCACTATAATGCTGAAGGTTTGTATTTGTAATAAAACTAATTACAGTATTTAAATTCAAATCCCCTTTCATAGAATTTATCGAATTGGGATTTAAAAAAAGTTTATCTTGTAAATAAAAAATTACGAAAGAAAAAATAGCCACTAAGGCATTAAAAGCAATTAAATGCAAAGAATATTTTTGCCAAGTCATATTTTTTCTATCAATTGCACAAATTTTATAAATTAAGTTATCAATTGGATTAAAAATAAAATCAAAAATAGTTTTTTTACAGCTTGCAATTTTATAAAGATAATTTCCAAAAATTAAAGCTAATATAAAAGCTATAATCAGTGTTATTAAAATTTCTAGCATATTTTTCCTTTAAAATTTTTCAGGATATAATAGAGCATAAAATAAATAAAGAGCAAGTATTAAGCTTAAAACTAGTAAAAATATCATCCGCGTGTCCTAGTTTGAATTTCACAAAAACGGATAAAAAACCATAAACTACCAAAAGCTAAAAACAGAAGCAAAGCAAAGATAACATCCATAGGATAGCCCTTTCTCATCGATTCAAAATAGGATTTATTCTATCCTTGTTAAGCTTATATTTTGATTAATACTAATTTTATGATTTATTTATAATTTTTATCTATATTAAATAAAAAGACAAATGAAAAATTTAGCAGGAAAAATCCTGCTAAAAATTGTTAAAGATAACCCGCTGCCATAGCAATAAAATATCCTGCTATACAAGAAGTGATTACACCTATAAGACCTGGTAAAATAAAACTATGATTGATAACAAATTTACCAATGTGAGTAGTACCTGATCTATCAAATTGTATAGTAGCTAAATCGCTTGGATAGGTTGGTAAAATATAATACCCATAACAAGCAGCCGCAAAGGCAACAATTACACCAGGTTCAACACCAATTCCTAAAGCCAAAGGAACAAAAGCCGAAATAGCTGCTGCTTGAGAGTTTACAAATTTTGAAATTAAAAGAAGCATTACAGCATAAGTCCAAGGATGCTCTTTTACTATATCTCCAAGTGCTGCTTTCATCATAGGAGTGTGAACTGCAAACATAGTATCAGCCATCCAAGAAATTCCAAAAACCGCAACAAGCGCTATCATACCTGATTTAAAAATTTCATTAGAGCCGATTTTCTTTGCATCTGTTTTAGTAAAGATGATAATCAAAGAACCTGCTAAAAGCATAAACATCTGAATAACTGAAACCATGGATAAAACATCCATTTTAGGGTTACCTAAAGCATCTACTTGAGGAATGCCATTTTTTACAACTTGTCCCCAGTTTGGACGCAAAAAATCAAATACACCCAATAAAGCCACTAAAGCAATAGCTCCTAAGAAAATCCACATTGCAACCCAATTGCTTTTTGGAAGTTTAACACCTAAAAGTGTTTTAGAATCCCCATAAACATATTTTTTAAATTCAGGATCTTTAAGTTTTTCTTGAAATACTTCATCTTTATCCAAATCTTTTCCTCTAAACCAAGAAAAAATTCCTATACACAACACACCAAATAATGTACTAGGTATGGTAATTTGAAGAAGATTAATATAACCATCAAAACCTGCTAATTTATGATTAGCATTTAAAAGCAAAGCAGTCAAACTCACAACAGCCACAGATACAGGAGATGCAATAATACCCATTTGTGATGATATAGAAGCTGCTGCCATTGGACGCTCAGGACGAATACCGTTTTTAATCGCTATATCATAAATAATAGGCATAATAGTATAAACCACATGCCCTGTTCCACAAAGTATAGTCAAAAAGCAGGTTACAAAAGGTGCTAGTATTGTTAAAAACTTAGGATTGCGTCTTAAAATTCTTTCTGCTATTTGAAGCATAACATCTAAACCACCACTCGCTTGCAAAGTTGCACTCGCAACCACCACCGCTAAAATTGTAAGCATAACATCTATGGCTGGTTTTCCAGGCTTTATATGAAAAGCAAATACAAGCATTAAAATACCTATACCACCAAGCAAACCAAGCGCTATACCGCCTTTTTTTGCACCGTAAAAAAGACAAATTAAAACGATAATGATTTGGACTGCAAATTGCCCTCCCTCGGTAAGGCTTGTTAAAAAATCCATTTTAACTCCTTTGAAAATTGATATTTAAAAACAGTTATTATTGTATCACATTTTTAAATTAAAGAATAATATTTATAAAAATAAAAATAACAATTTTTTAAATTATTTAAATTAAATTTAAATATAAAACACAAGCGTAATGGGTTTGACAGATTGTATAGAATTTTATCCTTCAAGTTCATATATTTTTTTTCTATCTGTAGAGCTTGCTATATTAAGATGTTTGCGATATTTTGTAATAGTTCTTCGTCCGATATCGACCTTAAATTCTTCTTTGATTAATTCTAAAATTTTACTATCGCTTAAAGGTTTATTGCGATCTTCATTCTTTACTAAATTTGCCACAAATTCTTTAACACCTACATTTGAAGTCTCTCCCTCTTCATCAAGAGCAAAAGCAAAAAAATCACGCAAGGGAATAAGTCCTCTTTCACAACTTAAATATTTATTTGCCACAGCTCTTGATATAGTCGAAGCATTACGTTCTAAATCAAGTGCTAAATCCTTAAAAGTCATAGGTTTTATCTCTTTTCCCATGAAAAAATCATATTGATATTCTACTATCATAAGCCCTATTTTATAAAGAGTAGCTTTTCTCATCGCTAGAGCATCGACTAAATTTTTTGCTTCTTTGATGTAATGACTTAAAAAATCATGCTCTAAACCATCAGTTTGGATTGAAATTTCAGGATAATAATCATCATTGATTTTTACTTTAATTTCACCATTTTCTTTATAAACAAAAATATCAGGAACAATTATACGAGAATCTTCAAAATATTCCAAAAAAGGAGGAGTGCTAAAACGCTTAAGTACAGCTAATGCTTCTTTATATAAAGGCTCTTTGGTATAGTTTTGTATATTTTCAAAATCCATAATCAACATTCTACAAAATTCATCAATATCTTCATCTAATTCCATATTTTCAAGAGCAAATAAAAATGCTTCTTTATAATCTTTAGCTCCCACTCCTACAGGATCTAAAAATTTAAATCTTGTTCTTACTCGCTCAATTTCTTCTAAGGAATACTCTTTTAAAAATTCTTCATCGTATTCAAAATATCCTTCCTCATTTAAGCATTCTATAATTTTTTTTGCAAGTTCTTGAGATTTGTTTGTAGGAAACAAAGGAGGAAGAATCTGTTCTTTTAAAAGCTCATAAACACTTTTTTTGGCAAGTCCTTTACTATCCACAAAAGCCGAATTTACATTATGTTTATAAAATGAATCAAAATAATTCTTACCCTTATCATGAGTTTGTATCGAATCTTGAACATTTAAGAAAGGATTATCCTCAGCAAATTTATCTAAATTTTCTTTTAAATCCTCTATGTTTGCTTGTAAAATCGGCAACCAAGAGCGTAAAGTTTGAGAAATTTTAGTCTTGGGTGCTTGAGTGATTTTTTGCTTTAACATCAATCAAGGAGTTTAAACTCCGCTCCTAAATAATACTTTTTCACGTCTTTATTGGTTGCAATTTCATCAGCATTCCCACTAGCAAGTAAAGAACCTGATCTTATAACATAAGCTCTATCACAAATAGCCAAAGTCTCACGCACATTATGATCAGTAATTAAAACCCCAATCCCTAATCTTTTAAGCTCTTTAATTAAAGTTTGAATTTCAGCCACTGCTATAGGATCAACACCTGCAAAAGGCTCATCAAGAAGCAAAAACTTAGGTTCGCACATCAAGCTTCTAGCGATCTCGCAACGCCTTCTTTCACCTCCACTTAAACTTAAACCTTTCCTTAAACGAATAGGTTCTATACTTAAAAGTTCAAGCATTTGCTCAACTTTATCATGTAAAATTTTTTTATCTTTATAAAAAATCTGAGCCGCTAAAAGCAGGTTATCTTCTACACTTAAATCCTTAAAAATACTACTTTCTTGAGGTAGATAACCTATCCCTGATCTAGCTCTTTTGTTTAAAGGATCTTTTGTTACATCCAAACCATCTAAAAGAACTTTTCCACTACTTGGAGAAATAAGTCCACATATCATATAAAAAGTTGTTGTTTTTCCTGCGCCATTTGGCCCTAAAAGTCCTACAACTTCTCCGCTATTAACCTCTAAAGAAATTCCATGTATAATCTTAGTTTTTTTAATAATTTTTTCTAAATTTACAATTTCTAATTTACTCATAAATTTCATACTTTCTTTTATTATCTTTAATGCTAATTTTAATCTGGATAGTAGAAATTCCAAATTTCATTAAAGTTTTTTTCAAATTTTCACCGCCCCATTCAACCAAATGTAAACCTTTTTCAAAAAAATTTTCAAATAAACCATTCGCTAAAAGTCCTTCTAAACCTTCTTGATAAATATCATAATGATAAATGCAAATATCATGATTTTCATATTTTTGCATAGTGGAAAAAGTTGGAGAATCTACCCTTGCATCAAGACCAAGAAATTTAACCCAAGCTTGCACCAAGCTTGTTTTTCCGCTAGCCAAATCTCCTTGAAGCAAAACAACACCTTCTTTAGGCATTATTTGAAGCATCGTTTTGATCTCATCTTTTGCTAAAATAAATTCTTTCATAATTTTACCACATATTCATTTTGTGCATTTTTAGGAATGCTTTTCGTGCTAGGTATAGCTAGGACTTTATATTTTTGAGTGTATTCAATAAAATGTAAAGTGATAATATCACCCACCTTAATCTCTTTACTCGCTTTAACAATAACGCCATTAATCCCCACTATGCCACTTTTACACATATCTTCAGAAATAGCTCTTCTTTTCGTGATATTAACTACATTTAAAAATTTATCTACTCTCATAAAAGCAATTTTAGCAAAAAAAATCAATTTTTGGAACAAAATTTGCTTACGCCTTTGCTTTATTTTTTAAGAAAATAGCAAGTAAAAACTTTTCTTTAATGAAATTTGGATACAATTTTACAATTTTCAAATCTATTTTAGCAAAGGATATCTTATGAAAAATGAAGTAAAAAAAGTAGTTTTAGCGTATTCTGGGGGGCTTGATACGAGCATCATTTTAAAATGGCTTCAAGATGAGTATAATTGTGAAGTTGTAACTTTTACAGCAGATATTGGTCAAGGCGAAGAACTCGAACCTGCAAGAAAAAAAGCCCTTTCTTTAGGTATAAAAGAAGAAAATATTTTCATTAAAGATTTAAGAGATGAATTTGTTAAAGATTATGTATTTCCTATGTTTAGAGCCAATGCGATTTATGAAGGAGAATATCTTTTAGGAACAAGTATAGCAAGACCACTTATAGCAAAAACTCAAGCACAAATTGCCCTGCAAACAGGTGCTGATGCGGTAAGTCATGGTGCCACAGGCAAAGGAAATGATCAAGTGCGTTTTGAACTTAGTTATCTTGCTTTTAATCCCGATTTAAAAATCATCGCTCCATGGCGTGAGTGGGATTTAAACAGTCGCGAAAAACTCCTTGCTTATGCACAAAAACACGGTATTGATATTTCTAAGAAAAAAGGAAAATCTCCTTATTCTATGGACGCAAATTTACTTCATATTTCTTATGAAGGACTTGTTTTAGAAGATCCTGCACACGCACCCCAAGAAGATATGTGGAGATGGAGTAAAAGCCCAAAAGACGCTCCAAATGAAAGTGAAATTATAGAACTTGATTTCCAAAAAGGAGATTTAGTAGCGATAAATGGAGAAAAACTAAGTCCTGCAGGACTTTTAACCAAACTTAACGAACTAGGCTGCAAACATGGTATAGGACGCCTTGATATAGTAGAAAATCGCTATATAGGAATGAAAAGTCGTGGTTGTTACGAAACTCCAGGCGGTACTATACTTTTAAAAGCACACAGAGCTCTTGAAAGCATCACGCTTGATAAAGAAGCAGCACACTTAAAAGATGAACTCATGCCAAAATACGCAAGTTTAATTTATAATGGCTATTGGTTCTCGCCTGAAAGAATGATGCTTCAAGCCTTAATCGATGAGTCTCAAATTCATGCCAATGGTAGAGTAAAACTCGAGCTTTATAAAGGCAATGTGATGGTTATAGGACGCGAAAGTGCAAATGATAGCTTGTTTAACGCAGCTTATTGTACTTTTGAAGAAGATGAAGTGTATAATCAAAAAGACGCAGCAGGCTTTATTAAGCTTAATGCTTTGCGTTTTATCATTGCAGGAAAAAATGGAAGAAAATTTTAATAAAGGAATAAAATGAAAGTATTATTAATCAAAGATGTAAAAGCACTTGGAAAAGCAGGAGAAGTAAAAGAAGTAAAAGACGGCTACGGACAAAATTTCTTAATCGCTAAAGGCTTTGCTAAAGCAGCTACTAATGAAGTTTTAAGAAAATACGAAAGCGACAAGAAAAAAGAGGCTGAAAATTTACGCTTTGAAATCGCAAATTTAGAAAAACTCAAAGAAGAACTTGGCAAAATCACTCTTGAAATTTCAAAACCCGTAGGTGCAAATGGAAGTTTGTTTGGTGGCGTAACCAAAGATGAAATCGCTCACGCCCTAAAAGAACAAAGCCATATAGAAATCGATAAAAAAAGCTTAGAATGCGACACCTTAAAAAGCTTAGGAATCCACGAAGTAAGCGTAAAACTTGGACACGCAATCCATGCTAAATTTAACATAAATATAAAGGCAGAATAATGTTTCACGCAACAACGATTTTAGCTTACAAAGGTAAAAATAAATCCGTAATCGGCGGAGATGGACAAGTAAGCTTTGGAAATACGGTGCTAAAAGGCAATGCTGTAAAGATTAGAAAACTTAATAATGGAAAAGTTTTAGCAGGTTTTGCAGGATCAACAGCTGATGCTTTTAATCTTTTTGATATGTTTGAAAATCTCCTTCAAAGTTCTAAAGGCGATCTTTTAAAAGCAGCGATTGACTTTTCTAAAGAATGGAGAAAAGACAAATACCTAAGAAAACTTGAAGCCATGATGCTTGTACTTGATAGAAATCACATTTTTCTACTTTCTGGTACAGGCGATGTGGTCGAACCTGAAGATGGGCAAATCGCAGCTATAGGAAGTGGTGGAAACTATGCACTTTCAGCTGCTAGAGCCTTAGCAAAACATGCCAATTTAGATGAAGAAGAACTTGTAAAATCAAGCCTTCAAATCGCAGGTGAAATTTGCATTTATACTAATACCAATATCAAAACTTATGTAATCGAGGATGAGAAATGAATCTAACTCCAAAAGAAATTGTTAAATTTTTAGATGATTATGTTATAGGACAAAAAAAAGCTAAAAAAATCATAGCTATAGCTTTAAGAAATCGCTACCGCAGAATGCAACTTAGCCCTGAGTTGCAAGATGATATCGTGCCTAAAAATATCTTAATGATAGGTTCTACAGGTGTGGGAAAAACAGAAATCGCTAGGCGTTTAGCTAAAATGATGGGCTTTCCTTTCATCAAAATCGAAGCGAGTAAATATACTGAAGTAGGTTTTGTAGGTCGTGATGTGGAAAGCATGGTAAGAGATCTTGCCAATGCAGCTTTAAATTTGGTAAAAAATGAGCAAAGAGAAAAAAACAAAGATAAAATCGATGAATTTATAGAAAATAAAATTTTAGAAAAACTTTTACCACCTTTACCAAAGGGTATCAGCGATGAAAAACAAGAAGAATATAAAAACAGTCTTGAAAAAATGAGAACTAAACTAAGAAATGGCGATCTTGATGAAAGCACCATAGAGATAGAAATTTCACAAAATATGTTTGATACCAATCCTAACCTACCTCCTGAAATGGGTGCAATGCAAGATATAGTTAAGGTTATAGGCGTTGGCAGTAAAAAAGTCAAAAAAGAAATGAAAATCAAAGACGCTAAAAATGCTTTAAAAAACGAAGCAGGAGAAAAAATCCTAGATCAAGAAAGTATCAAAAGCGAAGCCTTAAAAAGAGCGGAAAATGAAGGTATTATTTTTATTGATGAAATCGATAAAATCGCTGTTTCAAGCGGGAATTCAAACCGCCAAGATCCAAGTAAAGAAGGGGTGCAAAGAGACTTACTTCCTATAGTCGAGGGATCAAATGTACAAACAAAAATAGGTACTTTAAAAACCGATCATATTCTTTTTATCGCTGCAGGGGCTTTTCATCTTAGCAAACCAAGTGATCTTATCCCTGAACTTCAGGGACGCTTTCCTTTAAGAGTGGAATTAGATAGTCTTGATGACAAAGCTCTTTATGAAATTTTAACACGCCCTAAAAATTCACTTTTAAAACAATACTCTCAGCTTTTAAAAACTGAAAATTTAGAACTTGAATTTGATGATGAAGCCATTAAAGAAATAGCAAAAATAGCTTCAAGAGCCAATGAAGAAATGCAAGATATAGGTGCTAGACGCTTGCATACTGTGATAGAAAAATTACTTGAAGATTTAAGCTTTGAAGCTGATGAGTATGCAGGTAAAAAATTCGTAGTGGATAAAAAAATGGTAGAAGAAAAACTCGGAGATATCATAGAAAATAAAGATCTTGCAAGGTATATTTTGTGAAAAGTGGCTTTGTTAGTATCATAGGGCGTACTAATGCAGGAAAAAGTACTTTAATCAATTCCTTATTAGAAGAAAAAATCGCCCTAGTTTCTCACAAACAAAACGCCACAAGACGTAAAATCAAAGCCATAGTGATGCATGAAAAAAATCAAATCATTTTCATCGATACCCCAGGACTTCACGAAAGCGGTGCTACGCTTAATCAACTGCTTGTCCAAAGTGCTATTAAATCTATAGGGGATTGTGATGTGATTTTATTTGTGGCGAGTGTTTTTGATAGTACAAAAGACTATGAAAATTTTCTTAGTCTAAACCCACAAGTACCACATATCATCGCTTTAAATAAAGTAGATTTAACCGACAATGCTACACTTTTAAAAAAACTTAGCGAATATGCAAAATTTAGCCAACATTTTAAAGCTATCATTCCTTATTCTTCTAAGAAAAAAAGCTATAAAAAAGGCTTGTTAGATGAGATAGTAAAATATCTTGACGAACATGAATATTTTTATGATCCTGAATTTTTAAGTGCGAGTAGCGAAAAAGAACTTTATAGAGATTTCATACTTGAAAGTATTTATGAAAATTTAAGCGATGAGCTTCCCTATAGTAGCGAAGTGCTTATCAATCGCACCAAAGACACGCCTAATCTTTTAATCCTAGAAGCCAATATCATCACAGATACAAACTCTCACAAGGGTATGCTTATAGGAAAAGAAGGGGCAACTTTAAAAAGAATAGGCAAAGATGCACGCTTTAAAATTTCAAAACTTGCACAAAAAAAAGTACTTTTAAAGCTTTTCGTAACAGTGAAAAAAAACTGGCAAAAAGATGAAGAATTTTTAAAAAAACTTTTAAATGATGAAAATTAATTCATTAAATAAAATAAATTTTATAAAATCTACAGATTTGCTTTATGCTCAAAGAACAGGAATATCCAAAGAAGATGAACTTTTTAACAATTTAACTGCAGATTTTAAGCTAAGCAAACCCTTTGACTACCAAATAGCTTTTTTTAAACATAATGAAATTTATCATTGTTTTTTAGCGCCTGTTTACAAATTGAAAAAAAGTCGTTTTTGCTTTCCTGAGCCTTTAATTTTTCAAGCTTTGTTTGATGAAAGATTTATTGAGGAAAGTGATTATTGTGTTTTAAATTTATATGATCAAACTTTATATTTATATTTTTACCAAGAGGGAAAATTTATCAATCTTAAAAAAATCGAAAATTTCAACCCAAGTAATATGGATTTATTTTTTAAACAAAATCGATTTATAGAACTTTTAAAACACTATGAAAGCAAATTGCTACTTTATCAGGATTTGGATACAATCAAACATTACTTCTCATCTCAAATAAAATGTTTAAATCTAAATGATATTCTTGATAAAAATAGTTTATTGAAATTAAGTTCATATAGTATAAAAAATCTAGATCAAAATTGTAATTTTATCAAGCATAATAAAATAAAAATATCTATTTCTTTTAAAATTATATTAATATTTATTTTTAGCTTTAGTCTTAGTATGATGATTTTATTATTTAAAGATTTTATAGAATACAAACAAAATAAGGAAATTCAAAATAAAAATTTTATCATACAAGAAGAAATTTCTAAACTAAAACAAGATAAGCAAAAATTATTAACAAACATACAAGATTTAAACTTTACTCTTTCTAATAAAATATCATCTACACAACAACAATTTCATATTTTATCCACCATAACAAAAGAAATCAATTTAGACAAAAATAAAGCAATCATTCTAAATCAAATCATATCATGGCTTAACTCCAATGAACTTAAAATCACAAATCTTGAATTTAAACAAACAAAAATCATTCTTTCTTTTATCGATGAAAACCACTTTAAAAGAGCATTAGAAAATCTAAATTCTGCTTTTAAAATTCTTGATAAAAATGAAGAAACATTGAATATCATATTAGAAGTCATACATGAATAAAATAGAAGTATTTTTGCAGAATTTAAATCCTAGGGAAAAATTTCTTTTTATTTCTTTTATCTGTCTTTGTGCTTTGTTTTTAGCTTTTAAAATTCACGATCACTTTTTGGAAGATATTTTTCAAAAAACATTAGTAGAACATAATTACCTTGCATTAAATGAAGCAAAAATAGAAAATTCACATCTTAAAGAAATAGAAACAAAGCTAACAAAACAGATAAAAACAGAGGAAGAAAAATTAAAATACTATAAAGAAAAATTGCATTTATTTTCTTATGATAAAGATTTTTTCAATAAAAAAATCAATAATTTATCCAAAAATTTAACCATTAATGAAATAAAATTTTCCCAAGAAAACAAAAATTTTATCCACTATAATTATGTTTCTCTAAGTTTAAATGGCAACTTTAAAGACTTGCTCAATTTTATACAAAATTTAGAAAATCTTCCTATAGCTTTAAAAATTGATAAAATAAAACTATACAATACACAGGGTTTAAAATTAAAGCTTGATTTAATGTTTAAATTTGTTAATTTATAATAATATTAAAATGTTATATTTTTAAATATTATTATAAAAAAAATATTTAAAAATATTGTAATTTAATTATTTTTCTATTACTATTAGTTAAAATATTTTAAGCATAAAAAAGAAAGGTATTGAGAAGTGACTAAACAAGAAATACAAAAACTCGATGCAAATTTCCTAGGTCATCCCAAGCCTTTATTCTCTCTATCAATGGTAGAACTTTGGGAAAGATTTGCTTTTTATGGCATACGATCTTTACTTGTGCTTTTCATGGCAACAACCATAAGCAAAGGTGGACTTGGAATAAGCACTGAATACGCCTCGGCAATTTATGGCATTTTTGCAGGATGCTTGTATTTAGCAGCACTTCCTGGAGGCTGGATTACTGATAATTATTTAGGGCAAAAAAAGGCTTTATTTCTAGGTTCTTTTATTATAGCTTTAGGACATATTAGCATAGCCTTATCTATTCTAAGCACACCTATATTTTTCCTAGGACTTACTTTTATCGTTATTGGTACTGGATTTTTTAAAACTAGTGCTTCTGTAACAGTTGGAATGTTATATAAACAAAATGATACAAGATGCGATACTGGCTATACGATTTTTTATATAGGAATTAACATTGGAGCATTCATTGCTCCTCTTATATGTGGTTTTGTTCAAGCAAAATAGAATTATCATTTAGGATTTGGCATAGGAGGTTTAGGTATGCTAATCTCTTTGCTTATTTTATATTTTAAAGCTATCCCTGAACTTGAAGAATTTCATAAAAATTGTACTTTAAGGCAAAACTGGGAACAACCATTTAAAAAAAGTAAAAATTTAACTCTTATACTAAGTATAAGCTTGTTAAGTATTATTGGATTTTTTCTAATTTTTATTAATCTTGCAGATATTAATCCCATAATACTATCAAAAAAACTTCTAATTGTAATTTTACTATGTTTGGTAATTTATTTCATATATCTTTTTGTTTTTAAAACCTTAAATAAAAGAGAAAAACAGCAATTAACAATTTTAATTGTTTTATTCTTTGTAGCCACTTTTTTTTGGAGCACTTTTGAACAAAAACCTACCGCTTATAATCTTTTTGCGCAAGATTTTACAAATAGAAATATTTTTGATTGGAAAATTCCAACAAACTGGTTTCAATCTTTTAATCCAATTTTTATCATCATACTTGCTCCTATAGCAAGTTATATTTGGATATTTTTAGAGAAAAAAAATATATATTTTTCTTCCATTGGAAAATTTACTTTAGGAATATTATTTGCCGGCATTGGTTTTATGATGATGACCTTTGCTTCACAAAATCTAATAAACAACAATGGTTTGCCAATATCCATGGCTTGGATTATCATAAGTATATTCTTTTTAACACTTGGGGAATTATGCGTGTCTCCTGTTGGACTCTCTATAATGGCTAAGGTTGCCCCTGATTTAATCAAAAATCAAGTCATGGGACTTTGGTTTGTAGCAAGTGCATTAGGCAATGCTTTAGCTGGATTCATAGGTGGTAAAGCAAGTGAAGAAAATATAGCTTATTTGCCAAATTTATTTTACCAATGTATGTGGATATTACTTGGTGCTGTTATAATTTTACTTATACTCAAAAAACCTATCAATAAAATACTAAAAAATTAATATTAAGGAGAAAATATGAGTATTTACAAACAAAGAGTATTAGAACTTAGAAGATTAATGAAAGAAAATAATATTGACGCCTATCTCATCTTAAGCGCGGATCCGCATTTGAGCGAATATTTACCAGAATATTACAAAAACAGAGTCTTTATCAGTGGCTTTAAGGGTTCTGTTGGAACAGTTCTTATCACACAAGAAGAGGGTTTTTTGTGGGTAGATGGAAGATATTGGCTTCAAGCACAAAAGGAATTAGAAGGTAGTGGCATACTTTTACAAAAGCAAGATGCTAAAAATACTTTTACCAAATGGTTGGAAAAAAATTTAAGCGAAGATCAAATTTTAGGCATCGATTTTGCACTTTTACCTTTATCTTTGCAAAAAGATTTAAAGATTAATTGCAAGGCAAATTTAAAACATATAGATTTGATAAGTCCACTTTGGAAAGATCGTCCCACTTTACCACAAGAAAAAATTTATGAACACGAATTAGAATACTGCTCTTACTCAAGAAAAGAAAAATTAGCATTAGTGCGTCAAAAAATGAAAAATTTAAATGCTACTTCTCATTTAATCTCCAGCCTTGATGATATAGCTTGGCTTACAAATTTAAGAGGGAATGATGTAAATTATAATCCTGTATTTTTAAGTCATTTGCTAATCTTGGAAGACAAAGCTTTGCTTTTTGTTGATCAGAAAAAAGTAAATTCAGAACTTGAAAAAAAATTAAATTTAGATGGGCTTTGGCTTAAAAATTATGATGAAATCATCATGGAGCTTGAAAAACTTGCAAATACAAATTTGCTTATTGAACCTTCAAAAATGACCGCTTTACTCATAAATTCTTTAGATAAAAGCGTAAAAATCATTCAAGAAATTAATCCAAGCACTCACTTAAAAGCAGTTAAAAATACAAAAGAAATAGCGCATATACAAGATGCTATGATAGAAGATGGAGTGGCTTTATGTAAATTTTTTGCATGGCTTGAAGAAGCGATAGAAAATAAAGAATTAATAAGCGAATTGGACATAGATGCTAAAGCAAGCGAATTTAGAGCACAAAGCAAGTACTACATAAGTGATA
Organism: Campylobacter sp. BCW_6465; assembly: GCF_001762815.1. Taxonomy (NCBI): domain Bacteria; kingdom Pseudomonadati; phylum Campylobacterota; class Epsilonproteobacteria; order Campylobacterales; family Campylobacteraceae; genus Campylobacter; species Campylobacter sp. BCW_6465. Next base: position 22,532 of record NZ_MJXN01000013.1, on the reverse strand, counting down.
GTTTTGCCACTATAGCAGGCTTTAACGAAAACGCAGCATATCCACATTATAAAGCCACAAAAGAGAGTTTTGCTTATCTTAAAAAAGATGGGCTTTTACTTATTGATTCTGGTGGACAATATAAAAACGGTACAACAGATATTACACGCGTTGTACCAATAGGAAAGGCTAATGCAGAACAAATTCATGACTATACCTTGGTTTTAAAAGCACATATTGCCATTTCTAGTGCAATTTTTCCAAAAGATATAGCTATGCCCTTACTTGATGCAATCACACGCGCACCTTTATGGAAAGAACAAATTGACTATATACACGGCACAGGACATGGCGTGGGATATTTTTTAAATGTCCATGAAGGTCCACAAGTTTTATCTTATCTATCCCCTGTGCTTGAAAAAACAAAAGCCAAAGAAGGTATGCTAACCTCCATAGAGCCAGGTATTTATAAAGTAGGTAAATGGGGTATAAGACTTGAAAATTTAGTTATTCATACTAAAGTAGAAAATCCTAAAAATAAAGATTTTGGAGAGTTTTTATACTTTAAACCTGTTACTCTTTGTCCTTTTGAAATATCTTGTATTGATACAAAAATGTTAGATGAAAAAGAAAAAGAGTGGTTAAACAATTATCACAAAGAAGTATTTGAAAAACTTTCTCCTAAGCTAGGTGATTATCCAAAAGCTCTAGTTTGGCTTGAAAAAAGAACAAAAGCCATCTTTTAAGATACTTTTGTTAACATAGATAAATTTTCCTTGTATTAAACTTATAATTTGTTTAATGCAAGGTTTTTAAACCAATTGCTAAAAAAGTTTTTTTTGAAAAACTCGATTTACAACTAAAAATTATTTAAAATATCCAAGTTCAATCATTTTTTGATAAATTTTAGCTACAGTTGCCCCTGAAGTAATATTTCTCCCACCATGTTCCAAAAGAACGGTAACTACATATTTTGGCTTAGAATAAGGAGCATAAGAAGTGAGCCACGCATGAGATCTAGTATAATACTCAAATTGTTTTTCATCGACCCTATTTTTATCTGTCTGTGAAAATCCCACAACCTGAGCAGTTCCTGTTTTTGCTGCAACTTTCACATCAAGATTATGCAAATAACGATAAGAGGTTCCTCCTTGCTCATTGGCAACAGCATACATTGCATCTCTTATATAAGGCAATTGACTCTTTTCAAATAAAGTAAAAATTTCTTTTTTATTTTCATCCATTTGATTTTCTATAGTTGTATTGTTATTTTCTATGCTTTTTAAAAAATGAGGTATAACCTCTCCACCTTTTGCGATTTGAGCCGTATATCTAGCAATTTGCATAGGTGTTGTAAGAAAATTACCTTGACCTATAGCTGTATTTAAAGTATCACCTTGAAACCAAGATTGTCTATATCTTTGCATCTTCCATTCTTTACTTGGTAAAGTCCCTACAAATTCACTAGGTAAATCTACCCCTGTTTTCGCTCCAAAGCCAATGCGAGATAAAGTTTCACTTATTTGATCGATTCCAACTTGCAAACTGCCATTATAAAAATAAACATCACAACTATATTTTATCGCATGTTTTAAATCCACAGGTCCATGGCCTGATCGATTCCAACATCTAAAAAACCTGCCTCCAAGCTCAATGCTTCCATTGCAAACATATTGAGTTGATGGACTAATATTTTTAGAATTTAAAAAAGAAAGCCCTACTCCCATTTTTACAACAGAACCTGGAGGATAATATCCATTTATAAGTTTATTTGTAAAAGGATGATCAAGACTATTTGAAAGCTCATCCCAATCCTTAAAAGAAATCCCTGTTACAAAAGGATTAAGATCATATTCAGGGAAACTCCCTGCAGCTAAAATAGATCCATCATTTACATTCATAATTATAGCAGCCCCAGCATTCCCTTCAAACAATGAAGTTAAATAAGACTGAAGCTCTATATCTATCGTAAGTTCTATATCATTAGACTTAGCAGGAGTGTAAGAAAGCTGTTCTACTTCTTGATTTAAGGCATTAACCTTATAAACTCTAGTTCCTTTTTCTCCTTGTAAAATATCATTATAATAGCGTTCTATACCGCTTTTTCCCGTATAGTTAGAAAGTTTTGCTATTTCATTTTCTTGAACATCTTGCAAATTTGCCTTACCTACATACCCAATAATATGCGAAGCCAATTTTCCAAAAGGATATTTTCTTTTTACAACAGGATCTATTTTTATTGTTTTATTAAGATTTAACTCTGAATAATGCGGAATAATCTCATCGTAGGGTATAAAATCTACAACTTTAATAAAATCTTGATTATAGTAAGAATCATTTCTCTTATAAATTTCTGCTAATTTACTAGCATTTAAATCGGGAAATAAATTTGTAAGTTCAGATAATTCTTTATCTAAAATTCCTTTATTTGACTTTTTAATACTTAAATAAGGTTTAATAGAAATACTAAAACCCAAATCATTAATAGCCAATAAAGTTCCATTTCTATCTGTAATTTGACCCCTAACAGGTGGTAAAAATTCAGTTTTTATGGCATTTTGTTTGGCAAGTTCTTCATAATATACATTTGATTTTATACTCAAATAATACACACGACTTAATAAAAATATAAAAAACAATAGTATAAATCCAACAACTAAACGCATTCTCATTTAAATTTTACCTTTAAAAAACACATAAGCTAAACAACATTCTATAAAAACTGAAACAATATACGCCCATCCTAAAATTTTAATTTTTTCATCTCCAATATAAGACAATATCATATCCAAAAACAAAATAATGCCGTAAGCACAAAGCACAAAAACAACAGGGATAAATTTACCAATTTTTAAATTTGTCTTAATCCAATCTGCACAAAGATAATAAAAAATAAAAAATGCCAACCAAGATGAAAAAATAAAAAAATTATAAGTTATATCAGTAAAAAATAAAAAAAATAAAGAAAAATACCATCTAAAATCAAGCTTTGAAAAAGTTCTTTCTCTCTCTTCTAGTAAGCAAAACATATAACAGAAAAAAATCCCATAAAGTAACGGAGCATATATAAAAGTCGAACCAAGAATCTGATAGATTAGAAAAAAAAATCCTAAAAAGACATAAGCTCCATTAAATTTTGCTTTATAAGCACTTAAATTTCTTCTCATTTATCAAGACCTAAAGTTTGATTGATAATAATATCTTCTAAAGAATCAAGGCCAAATTTATTCAAATTTGAAACTAAAATAGAGTCTTTAAATTCATTTTTTAACTTAGCTTTTTCACTTTGATTTAATTTATCGCATTTGGTAAAAACTTTTAAAATTTTTTGATCAGGTCGTAAAAATCTTTTCAAATAGTCATTTAAATTTACATCGATCTCTAAATGAGTATGTCTTGAATCGATTAAATGTATAAATAACTTTATCGAGGTTCTTAATTTTAAAAATTCATCTAAGTTTTGATTCCATATTTCTTTTAAATTTTTAGAAACCTTTGCATAACCAAACCCTGGCAAATCGATAAAATTGATATTAAATTTTTCTTCATTTCTTTTGCAAGTTACTTCGAAAAAATTTATAAGCTGAGTTTTTCCAGGAGTTGCCGAACTTTTGGCTAAATTTTTTTGTTTACACAAAGAATTGATTAAAGAACTTTTTCCGACATTAGAACGCCCCAAAAATGCTACTTCGCTAAAATTTGAGCTCAAATTCTCATCAAATTTCACTAAAGAAGTGATAAATTTAGCACCAATTATCATTTGTCTTTAAGATCAAATACAAAACGAGCAGGTTTTTGATCCTTGCTCTCTACTCGATAAATATTAGCTTTTCTATCGACTATTATTTTATCACCAAAAAGTTTTTGATTGCTTCCAAGCTCATTTATATAAGCATGACCATTAATCTCGTAAGTATCTTTAATAACATTATAAATAAATTTATCTCCACTACCTTTATAAGTTTTACCTTTTAAAACAATCTTAAACCTAGCGTTTTGCATTGCTTCATAACGAATAGGTTTGCGATTTTTATCCGTATAAATAATCAATTTTTCAGAATTTAAAATATCATCACCCCTAATTACTTCTACATTTCCACTAAGAATACTTTCACCCTTATTTTCATCTGAGTAAAAATTTAAAGCTTTTACTTCAATTTGAGTTGCCCAAGTTACACTTACACAAACTAACAATAAAATTATTTGTCTTGCAACCACGCGTTTACTCCTTGGATATTTAAAATTTTGTTTTTTGTATCATAGTTTAAAGTATTTCCATTAATAATACTTCCATTAATTAGAGCTTTAAAATTAGTATTTGTGTGTAAAATTTTATCCTTAGGTTGGTATTCTACCTCTTGAGAAATAATTTTGACATTATTAGAACCTATATAAGTAACATTTCCTTTAAACAAAACCTTGCCCATATCTTTATTGAAAAACTCTAAACGATTCGCACTAAGATTAAAATCTAAATTTAAAGTAATAAAATCATTAAATTCATCTCTATCTGCATATCTCACCCAAGAATTTGCCTTATAATATGCCTTAATTGTACTAGCATTACTCTCATAAGCTTTCAAATTTTTAGCCTCAATATTTTTAAAATTTAAAGCATTAGTTTGCAAATTCAAAGAATACGGATCTTGCAAACTTAAAATCGTAAAAGTAATTGTAAAAAGAGCAATTAAAATTCCAAAAATTTTTATAGCCAAAGCTTATTCCATTCTTCTTCTAGATGATTTTTTTCTACTAAAATTTCTATCATCTGTGCTACAGCAGCCTTACCACCTTTTTTGCTAAGCACTATGTCTACATTTAAATCTTTATGACCATCTTTTGGCTTAAAACTAAGTCCTACACTTTCAAGCAAAGCCTTATCGTTAAAATAATCCCCAATAGCCGCACACTGAGAAAAATCTAAATTAAGTTTTTGTAAAATTTCTTTTGCACAAGCTAACTTATCCTTGATGCCTTGATATAAAATTTCTATTTTTAAATCTTTAGCTCTTTTTTCAACACAAGGACAATTTCTACCTGTAATAATAGCAATTTTTTTACCAAGCTTTAGCCAAGCCTCGATAGCCGCTCCATCTTTTACATCAAATTCTTTAATAAATTCTCCATTAGAAGTATAAATAATCTTCCCATCAGTTAAACAGCCATCTACATCCAAAAAAATCAATTCTGTCATAATTTCTACTCTCTTACAACAAATGCACCTGCAAATGCACCACTTGCAGCAAAATCCCTTGCTTCATCTTCACTTCTAAAGCCTGTTAAGAAAACGCGATTTAACCCATCCACTGAGCTTGTGCGTATAGTAGAGCTATAAGTTCTATAAGTTTTATATCTTGCTGCTATCGTTTGTGCTCCAGCTGGGTTTTTAAAGGCTCCAATTTGAACCATGAAATTTCCACCTTCATAAATTTGTCCATTATTTGCAATCTCTCCACTATTTCCATAGTTTACATTAGAATGTACAATATTATTACCCGAATTACTTGATCCAAACCCTATAACCTCAAGCCTTACTGGAGCTGTTCCTGAAGCAATCATATCAATTTGACTAGCAGCTCCTTTTGATAAATCTATAATACGATTATTCACAAAAGGACCTCTATCATTTACACGAACGGTAACTTGACGATTGTTATTTAGATTAGTTACTTTTAAGATAGTATTCATAGGTAAAGTTTTATGAGCCGCGGTTAAAGCATTTTGATTATAGGTTTCACCATTAGAGGTTTTCTTGCCGTGAAAGCCTGGCCCATACCAACTCGCAATACCATCAGCAGTTTCACCTACTGCTACAACAGTGGGATAATAAGTTTTACCATTGATAGTATAAGGCTTCATCGTTCCTTTAGTCCCTGAAGAACTAGGACTGCTTTTAAAATCATTTGAAGGATAATACACTTGAGCATTATCCAAGCTAGAAAAAAAACTAGTGCCTAAACAACCACTAAAAAATAAAGCCCCTAGACTAACGGCTGACAACTTTAGTGTAATTGTTTTTATTTGCATTTTTATTCTCCTTGATTGGTATAATTAATTTTTGATTAATGCTAAGATGATTTTTTGCTATTTTATTGAATTCTCGAATTTCATCAACACTTATATTATAATTTTTTGCTATTTTATATAAAGAGTCACCAGACTTAACGGTATAAGTTCTTGTCATAGGTATAGTTGTATCAACCTTCGCAAGTTTTTCTGCTTTAAAATTTTTATCAAAAAATGCTACTTTATTAAGTGGTATATACATATAATACCCTTTACCAGGAGGCGTAAAATTATGTTTAAATTGTGGATTATATTTCTTAAAAGTTGCAAGATCCATATTTAAATTTTTAGCTATTTCTTTTAAAGATGCAGAAGAAGGCACATCAACTTTTGCAAATTCATTGCTTAAAGCATAATTCATTAAAGACGCATCTTTATCTAGTAAAAAATCCCTATCATTAGCTAAAAAAGCAAGCGTTAAAATCTTTCTTATAAAATTTCTAGTTTCTAAAGAAAGATATTTCTTATCAGGGTTCAATAAAACACTTAAATCATCACTTCCTGCTTGCTTGATAGCTTGTCTTAGCTTGCCATTTCCGCAATTATAAGCTAAAAGTGCTAAATACCATTTGCCAAATTCTTCTTTTAACTCTTTTAAATAATTTGTAGCGGCATAAGTTGACTTGACCGGATCACGCCTTTCATCAACATAAGCATCGATTCTTAAACCCAAATTTCTAGCTGTTGGTTGCATAAATTGCCAAACCCCTACAGCCTTGGCATTAGAAACACTATGAGTTTTCAAGCCTGATTCAACCATAGCTAGATACAAAATCTCATCAGGAACTTCCTGCTGGGCTAAAATTTTTCTTATCATAGGAGTAACTTTTGAAAAATTTTGCATACTATCTATTAAAGTTTGGGCATGTTTTGATTTTATATCTTGTTGAGTTTGCACAAAAATCAAATCACTAATAAAACTTGGATTAATATCTAAATTTCTTAAAACATTCATTTGTCTTTCATAAAATTCAGGAGTATTAATTTGTGCAAAAAGAAAATTAAAACATATTAAAAAACACAATAAATTTTTTTTCATTAATAACCTTTAAAAAATAATTTTTCAGAATTGTTAAAACAAATTTCTAGAAGCTCTTTTCTTGATAAATTCAATACTTCACACATTTTGTTTGCTACAAATTGAGTTAACAAAGGTTCATTTCTTTTACCGCGATAAGGCTCTGGAGTAAGATATGGAGCATCAGTTTCAAGTAGTAGTCTATCTTTTGGAATTTTAGGCAAAATCTCAACTAATTTCTTAGCATTTTTAAAAGTTAAAACTCCCCCAATACCAAAATAAAATCCATCTTCAAAAAGAGTTAGCAAATGTTCGCTTGCATTAAAGCAGTGTAAAACTCCTCCTACAAGATCCTTAGAATACCCATGTAAAATCTCATAGGTATCATGATTTGCTTCTCTTGAGTGGATGATAACAGGTTTTTTAAATTCAATAGCAAGTTCAAGCTGTGCGATAAAAATCTTTTTTTGATTTTCTTTTTCTTTTTGAATTTCTTCAGCAAGATCACTTTTAAAACGGAAATAATCAAGCCCACATTCACCTACAGCTACACATTTTTCATCGCATAAATACTGCCTTAAAATTTTCTCATCATAATTATCAATTTCATAAGGATGCACTCCTACTGCAAAAAAAATATTTTTATATTTATGAGCAATTGTAGCTGCATAGGGCAAATCTTTTATATCAGCACCAGGTATGATGATTTTCTCTATACCATTTTTAAAAGCACGATTTAAAGTTTCATCTAAATCATCTTTAAATGCTTCACTGTCTAGATGGCAATGCGTATCAACAATCCTTAAACCATCTTGAAAATCAAGATTTAAGAACATACTTCAACTCTATCCTTGCCATTATCTTTTGCTTGAGACAATATTTTACTTGCTTTATCAACCAAAGAATCAATCTTATCTCCACTTTTTCCAAAAACCACGCCTATAGAAGCTGTAAAAAAGACTTCATCTAAATTAACTAAAACACCAGCTTTTTTTATATTTACTCGTATACGAGAAAAGATTTTAATCGCTCTTTCTTGGGATATATTTTTAAGTAAAATACAAATTTTTTCTGCACTATATCTACCTACAAGATCTCTTCCTTTAGTTTCATTAACTATTTCATTGGCGCAGGTTTTAATTACTTCATCACCAACTTCACGGCCGTATTCATCGTTAATCATTTGAAGATTATCTATATCTAAGAAAGCAAAAGCAAATTCCTCGTCTTTTGTTGCTATTTCGTTAAAATAATCATCTATTCCATCGATTAAAGCATTATAATTTTTAACCCCAGATACAGGATCTAAAACATTATAAGTGCTTAAAAATTTTTTATCATCCATGTAAGATAAACAACGATCTAAGCGACAATTAAAACTTTCTTTGCTTAAAGGCTTAAACAAATACTCATTAACTCCATTTTTAAAAGAATTCGCTTCAAATGAATCATTATGATCCCCCAAAAGAATCACACCTAATTCATCATCACTAAAACGTTCCCTTACTTGAGTCAAAAGCTCAAAACCGCTAATTACTGGCATATTGACATCTGCTATAATAAGCTTAACATCATTATTATCATTTAAATAACTCATTGCTTCTTCACCATGAGCTGCAGCTAAAACATTAAATTGTCTTTGAGTAAGTATTTTTTTAATTTCATTACGTTCAGGTAGCTTGCTCATAGCTAAAATCACTTTAGTTTTTGCATATTGATTAAGTTTTACAATAGAACTAATAATCTCATCAATGCAAGTTTCACTTTCTTTAAAAATATAATCTAATATATCTTTATCCATAAATTTTTCTTTAGTAGCCTTATCACCACTAGCCGTAAGAACAATAGCAGGAATTTTCTTTTCTATAACATAATCCACAACTTCACCATTTGGGGCATCTGGCAAACATAAATCCACAAAAGCTAAAAAATAATCATTATTCATTAATTCCTTAGCTTCGGCAAAACCAAAAGCAATATCTACCTCATAATCTAAAGTCATTTGAATTTTTTTAGCTAAAAGTTTGCCGAGCATTTTATTGTCATCAATAATTAAAATTTTCTTATTCATAGTGTGTAAAATACCTTTATATCTAAAATTTTTAATATATTTGTTTCAAAGAAAGGAAATTTTATAGTTATATATTCTAACATAGTAAAATAAAAAATCCGCTTAATCCTTAAACAAGGTCTTAGCAAATTCGATTGCTTCATCACTAACAAGCTCTCCACTTACCATCCTAGCAAGCTCTTTAATTCTTTCTTCTTGATCAAGCTTTTTTACCTTGCTTTCTTCGCCATTTTTTTCAACTAAAAAATGATTATGCGCCTTAGAGGAAAGTTGAGGCAAATGAGAAATAGCAAAAATTTGATAAAACTTAGAAAGCTCCTCTAAAACCTTGGCTATACTCATAGCCTCTTTTCCGCTTAAATTTGCATCGATTTCATCTAAAAATAATATCCCTTTGCCTGCATTTAAAATTTTACATTCTGTGGCTATAAAAGCAAGTCTTAAGCGATTTAATTCACCCGAACTTAAATTTTTTAAATGAGCTAAATTAATATCTAGCATCATCTCATCTTTGCCTAAAATTGAAATTTTTTCATTTTCTTTAAGTGTCAAACTTGCGTCTTTCATATAAAGATCTTTAAGATAATTATTTAAACATTTTTCTAATTTTTTAAGGTTTTTCTTTCTTGTTTGAGTTAAAATTTGTGCTTTTTCTTCTAATTTTTGTTTTAATTCTTGAAATTTTTTTTCAAGTTCTTTTTTTTCAAAACTTAAATTTTCATAATGTTCTAGTTCATGTTTCTTTTGCTTTAAAACTTCTAAAGCATTTTCTATGCTTTCATAACGCTTGATGAGATAGGATAAATTTTCAATGCGATCTAAAAGCGTCTCCACATCAAAATCCAAATCTTCCATTTTTTGATTTTCACAAATCACGCGTAATTCATTTAAACATTCACTAAAAAAACTTGCATCAACTTCGCTTAAATTTAAAGCTTCAATAACAACTTTTTCAAGCTCAAAAATACGCTCTGCCTTACTCCAAGCTTCTTCTAATTTATCTTTTTTAGAAAGCTTTTTTTTAAGTATTAAAAGCTCTTCATACTCACCTATTTTAGGATTAATGCTTGAAATTTTTTCAATTTGCACTCTAGCTAATTCTTTTAATTCTTCTACTTTTTTTTCTTCTTCTAAAATTGCATTAAGCTCATTAGAAATTTGACTATAAGCATTAAAATCTTTTTTAAAATCTTCTAAAAAGGAAATAAAATTTGTATTTTCTTGCATTTCTAAGGCATCTAAGAGATTTAAAAATTTTTCATTTCCAAATTCGTTATTTTCCTTTGCGCTTAAATACTTAATAAAAGTTTTACTTAAATTTTGCAAACTTTTTTTCGCTATGCTTTGATTGTTAATAAAATATTTTGTGTTTTTTTCTTTTAAAAGCTTAAAAACATTCTCCTCTTCGCTTTCTATGCCAAAACTTTCTAAATCTAACTTATCATCTAGTTCTATTTCGACAATTTTAGCCTCACTTTCACTCAAAGAAAATGCGGATAAAATTCCTTTAAACAAAACTGATTTTCCAGCTCCACTTAGGCCTGTAAAAACGGTAAGCCCTTTAGAAATTTCAAGCTCAGCCTTTTTAAAACCAAGATTTTCTTTCATAAAAATTCTATTTATCATCAATTTCCCCAGTGTAATTTTTCTTTTAAAATTTGAAAATAATCCCTATTTTTTGGGTGAATTAAAGCCACATTTTTATCACTTAAACCCACTTTTATACTTTTAAAATCATTCATTTTATAATTTTCTTGCCCATCAATACAAAGTATGCAATCCTTTGCCATAATCTCTATTTCAAAACCTTTTGGCAAAACAATAGGGCGTTGTGTTAAAGAATGAGAACAAACAGGAGTTAAGATAAAAGCTTGAGCTAAAGTATAAACTATGGGCCCATTTGCACTTAAATTATAAGCTGTTGAACCCGCAGGAGTTGCAACAATAAGCCCATCTCCAAAATATTCATTAAATTTCTTTTCTTTTCTAAAAACTTCTATATGAGCCATAGAAGCTTGATTGTTTTTACTGATGACCACATCGTTAAAAGCTAATTTTTCTAAAATTTTTCCTTGCTTATCTTCTAAAAAAACACTTAACAAATAAGGCTTTTCTATTCTAAATTCTCCTTGAAAAAAAGCTTGAAAAAAATTTTCAGCTTCATCAACTTTAAAATCTGTTAAAAAACCTAAATGTCCAGCATGAATTCCTAAAACTGCTTTATCATATTCACAAGCTTTACGACATAAAGAAATCAAAGTTCCATCTCCACCTAAAGAAATAACAAAATCAGATATTTTAAACAAATCATCCAATCCATACTTTGGCAAATCTAAAATTTCAGAACTTTCTTTAAACAATACAAGCTCAACTTTATATATAGATAAAATCGATTGAAGTTTTAAAATTTCCTTATCTAAACTCACATTGGGTCGTGTAACAAGTCCGATTGTTTTAATATTTTTATGATCTATTTTATTTTGCATAAAAAATTATATCAAATCTTAGCAAAGCAAAAGAATAAAAATACTATAATTTTGCTCATTATCTTAAAAAATCTTTTTCAAGGAATAAATTTGCGAAGTCATTATAATACAGACTTGGGAATTTCCCATGTTGGTCAAAGCGTTAAACTTTGCGGTTGGGTAAATAGCTACCGCGATCATGGTGGAGTTATTTTTATAGATTTAAGAGATAGAAGTGGTATTATCCAACTTGTTTGCGATCCAAATGATAGCAAAGAAGCTCATGAAATCGCTTCCAATGCAAGAAATGAATTTGTACTTATTGCAGAAGGTGCTATTCGTCCGCGTGGCGAAGGACTTGTAAATCCTAAATTAAAAACAGGAGAAATCGAAGTAGTTGTTTCTAAACTTACCATAGAAAATGAAAGTGCCGTACCTCCTTTTGCTATCGCTGATGAAAGTGTAAATGAAGAATTACGCTTAAAATATCGCTTTTTAGATTTAAGAAATCCTAAACTTTATGAAAATTTTGCCTTGCGTTCTAAAGCTTGTATAGCAGCTAGAAATTCTTTGGCAAATATGGGATTTTTAGAAGTTGAAACCCCTATTCTTACCAAAGCTACTCCCGAAGGTGCAAGAGATTATCTCGTGCCTTCTCGTGTGCATCAGGGTGAATTTTATGCTCTTCCACAAAGCCCTCAGCTTTTCAAACAACTTTTAATGTGTAGCGGTTTTGATCGTTATTTTCAAATCGCAAAATGTTTTAGAGATGAAGATTTAAGAGCTGATCGCCAACCTGAATTCACACAAATTGATGTTGAAATGAGTTTTTGCGAACAAAAAGATGTAATCAATGTAGCTGAAACTTTTTTAAAAGATATTTTCAAAGCTTGCGGCAAAGAAATTCAAACCCCTTTTAGACAAATGCAATACAAAGACGCTATGGAAAATTATGGCTCTGATAAGCCAGATTTAAGATTTGATCTTAAATTTATTGATGTGATTGATATTTTTGCTAAGTCAAATAATGAAATTTTTGCAAATATTGCCAAAGATACAAAGAAAAATCGCATCAAAGCCATACGCGTTCCAAAAGGCGATACTATTTTTTCAAAAAGACAAATGCAAAGATTTGAAGAATTTGTGCGTAAATTTGGTGCTCAAGGCTTAGCTTTTATACAAGTTAAAGAAGATGGGCTTAAAGGTCCACTTTGTAAATTCTTTAGCGAAGAAGATTTAAATGAGCTAAGCAAACGCTGTGAACTTGAAGTAGGAGATGTGGTATTTTTCGGTGCAGGAGCTAAAAAAACAGTGCTTGATTATATGGGAAGATTTAGAATTTTCTTAGCCAACGAGTTAAATCTTATAGATCCAAATGCCTTAGAATTCTTATGGGTTGTTGATTTTCCTATGTTTGAGCAAAATGATGATGGAAGTTATTCTGCGATGCACCATCCTTTTACCATGCCAAAAAATATCGATGAGACTGATTTAGAAGAAATTTCATCTATTGCTTATGATGTAGTGTTAAATGGCGTTGAGCTAGGTGGAGGTAGTATAAGAATCCATAAAAACGATATTCAACAAAAAGTATTTAAACTTTTAAATATCGATGAAGAACAACAAAAAGAAAAATTTGGTTTCTTGCTTGATGCTTTAAGTTTTGGTGCTCCACCACATGGAGGTATCGCTATAGGACTTGATAGACTCATCATGCTAGTTACAGGAGCAAACAGTATAAGAGAGGTTATAGCCTTTCCAAAAACCCAAAGAGCGCAATGCTTAATGACAGATGCACCATCGCCTGCTAGCAATGAAGCAATGAGAGAATTGGGAATCAAATTAAGGGAGAATATAAAATGAAAGAATTGTTTTTAATCATAGGTGCACCGGGTAGTGGAAAAACTACCGATGCTAGTTTAATCGCACAAGCAGATGCGACAAATATCACACACTATTCAACAGGAGATCTTTTAAGAGCTGAAGTAGCAAGTGGGAGTGAGCTTGGAAAAACTATAGATAGTTTTATATCCAAAGGCAATCTTGTTCCTTTAGATGTTGTTGTAAATACTATAGTTTGCGCACTAAAAGCTGCTCCAACTAAAACTATTATCATCGATGGCTATCCAAGAAGCGTAGAACAAATGATGGAATTTGACAAGGTTTTAAGTGAGCAAAATGAAATTTGTCTTAAAGGTGTTATAGAAGTAAGAGTAAGCGAAGAAGTTGCCAAAGAAAGAGTTTTAGGCAGAAATCGTGGTGCAGATGACAATGAAGAAGTGTTTTATAATAGAATGAAAGTTTATACAGAACCTTTAAATGAAATTTTAGATTTTTATCAAAAGAAAAAACTTCATTTTATTATCGATGGGGAACGCACTATCGAACCTATCGTTGCAGACATGAAAGAACTGATTAAAAAAATTCAAAGTATATAAGGAGAAAAAATGGATTTAAGCAAAATCAAAATCGGAGATATTCCAAATAAAATCAATGCCGTAATCGAAATTCCATACGGCTCAAGCATCAAATACGAAATCGATAAAGATAGTGGTGCTATCATGGTAGATCGCGTTATGGCTAGTGCGATGTTTTACCCAGCAAACTATGGTTTTATTGCCAATACTTTGGCTGATGATGGTGATCCTGTGGATATTTTAGTGCTTAATGAATATCCTATCCAAGCTGGAGCCGTGATTCCTTGTCGCTTAATTGGTGTTTTAATCATGGAAGATGAAAGCGGAATGGATGAAAAACTTCTTGCAGTTCCAAATTCAAAAATAGATGCAAGATATGACAATATAAAAACTTACACGGATTTACCACAAGCAACTTTAAATAAAATCAAAAATTTCTTTGAAACTTATAAAATTTTAGAGCCAAACAAATGGGTTAAAGTGCAAGATTTTAAAGATGAAAAAGCTGCAATTGAAATTTTAGAAAAAGCAATCAAAAACTACAAATAATCCTAGCCCTTCAAAGGGCTAAACTCAAGGAAAACTCGCAATGAAAAATATCGTTTTAGGTGGTGGTTGTTTTTGGTGTGTTGAAGCCGTATTTGAACGCCTAAAAGGTGTAATCGATACTGAAGTTGGATATAGCGGAGGAAATCCAAATCCTAGCTATGAAAGCGTGTGTAATGGTGATGGTAACATAGAAGTTGTCAAAATAAATTACGATGAAAAACAAATCTCTCTTCTTGAAATCTTAACGCTCTTTTTTAAAATTCATGATCCAACAAGTATAGATAAACAAGGTGGAGATATTGGTATACAATATCGCTCAATAATCTTTTACGAAAATGAAGAAGATAAAATTTTAGCTCAAAATTTCATCGAAGAACAGCAAAAAATATTTAGCAAAAAAATAGTTACTAAAATTTCAAGATTGCAAACTTACTACAAAGCTGAAAACTATCATCAACATTATTTTATAAATAATCCCAATCAAGGATATTGTCAAGCTGTAATAGCTCCAAAACTGCAAAAAATACAATCAGACTAATTTCATCTTTTTAAGGTTAAAAAAATTTCAACTTTATTCACAGCCTTTTCACGCTGTGATTTTCTTTTCAAAGTACTTAAAAATAGAACTTTAAGCTTTAAAATAAAGAAAAAATTATTTATTGTTTTTTAAGTTTTTTTATGAATTTGTATTTAAATGTGAATAATTTTATTAATTAACATAATTTCCTAAGCTTAGCTATAAAAAATCCATCATAGTCTAAGCTTGGTAAAATCCGTCTACATTTTGAAATTTCAGCAAATTCTTCACTTTGCCCTGCTTTAGCCTCAACATTTTCCAAATCAATATCTAAAAGCTCTAATTTAAACTCGCTTTTTAAAGCATTCTCTATCACTTCTTCATTTTCTTCCTTGGTAAAGGTGCAAGTACTATATACAAGCTCTCCGCCTATTTTTAATGCCTTTAAAGCAGAATGTAGAAGTTTTTTTTGAGTTTTTGCAATATTTTTGATTTCTTTATAACTTTTTTCCAAATCAAAACCTATTTTAGCAAAAGTTGAACAAGGTGCATCAAGTAAAATTTTATCAAATTTTAAAGGACATAAATTGCCTATATTTTTACCATCTTTCATAAAAACTTTAGCATTCACGCCGTAATTTTTAAGATTTTTTTGCAAAATAAAAAATCTATCCCTACTCATCTCATTGCAAGCTAAATAACCTGTATTTTGCATAAAATTTGCAAGATTGATACTTTTGCCACCCGGAGCTGCACACATATCAAGAACACTTTGCCCTGCTTTGACCTCTAAATTTAAAGCACACAAATAAGAAGAATAATTTTGTATATAAAAGTACCCCTCATTAAAAACTTTCATAGAACTTAAGATGGCTTTATCTTTAGCGTCAAACAAATAACAATAAGCATTAATCTTTTTAAATTTTAAATTTTGTTTTAAAAATTCTTTTTCTAATTCTTCAATGCTAATTTTTAAAGTATTTGCAAATACACAAACATTTTTTTCTTGAGTAAAAGAAGATAAAATATTTTGCATTTCATCTTTGGTATAAAGTTTTTCTATTCTAGAGAGCAAAATAATCCTTTATCATGATAAAAGCAGATAAAGAGTCTAATTTACCATCTTTTTTGCGTGTATTGGCTACACCGTATTCTAAAGCTTCTTTACTTGTTCCACTTTCATCTACAAAGCAAATTTCTTTATCAAATTCAAGCAAAGAAACAAAATGCTTAATGCGTCTTGTCATTTCTTCTTCACTTGACCCACCCTTAGGAATACCTACAATGAGTAAAGAAATTTCATGTATTTTAAGTAAATTTTTGATTTCATTAGCGGCTTGATTGCGATTTTTTCTTAAAACTGCGTCTAAAGGCAAAGCGATCTTTTTATCTACGCAAAGTGCTACACCTATGCGTTTTAAACCTACATCTAAAGCCAAAGCTCTCATACTAAAACCCTTATAAAAAGCCCTTCTATGGAAATTTTTCCCTCAAGTTCGTATTCATAAACTTTTTGTCCATAAATTTTTAAAGCCTCATCAACACTCACACCTTTTTTACAAAACTCTAAAAACTCATCTTGATTTGTATCTATACTTGCAAACTCACTTACAAATTCTTTAAAATCACAGATTAACTTTGCTTTATTTTCCTTTAAAAGCAAATTAGTCCCTGTGCTTTCTCCTAGTCTTTGCGGTAAAACATATAAAGGTTTATTAAGCTCTAAAGCAAGCCTTGCACTTTGCATAGAACCACTTTTTATATCTGCTTGTGCAACCACAACAGCTTTACTTAAAGCAATAACCAAACGGTTTCTTAGTAAAAAGTCATAATTTTTTGGCAAATAATCATTTTCGTATTCGCTTAAAGCTAAAGCGTTTTCATAAATTTGTTTAATGATTTTTTCATTAGTTCTTGGATAAATTTGATCTAAACCATTAGCAAAAATACCTATAGTATTTGGCATAGCTGCCATACTTGCAGTGATATCCACACCCAAAGCACCGCCACTTACCACACAAAGATGAGCATTTTTAAGCATACTCGCTAAAGAAAAAACACAATTTTTCGTATAAACACTCATACGCCTTGAACCTATAATAGCGATTTTGTCTTGTTTTAATAAAGATAAATTTCCTTTGTAGTGTAATTTTTTAGGAGGCTTTTTTAAATCCTTAAAAAGTTCTAAAAATTCATCAGGCAAAATTTCACTTGCCATAAATTTCACTCAAATACACAAGATCAACGCCTTTTAACAAATCCTTACTTTGCTCTAAGGCTTTAAAAGTATTTTTCCTAGGATGTCCTATGGCTATAACAAAACCTTTTTTTTGTGCAAGTTTTACTGCGCTTTGAAGTTGTTTTTTAACATAATTAACATCATCTTCATTATCCAAAAACACATCTCTTTGTATATAAGGCATACTGAGTTCTTTAGCGATTTTATTTGCCTTAGAATTTCCTATAGTTTTAGAATCTACAAAAAATATATTTTGATTTTTTAAAGCCTCGTAAAGCTTTCTCATAGCTTCTTCATTGCTTGTAAATAAACTTCCTGTGTGATTATTGATATATCTTAAATCCTTAAAATCTTTTTTAATTTGCTTGATTTTTTTAAAAATTCTTTCTTTGCTATCATTTGGATTTAAAGTATCAAGCTCGGGTTTATTGTAATTAATCGCTGCTAAAGGTAAATGCACCATATAAAAATCAAATTTTAAAGCAAGTTTTGGCGTTTCGCTATGGTTTTTATCTGGCGGAAAAAAAGAAGGATTTAACTTTAAATTTAAAGCTTTTAAACCTCTAACCTGACTTGCATTTGCCATATCATCGATAATAATAGCAAGTTTTGGTTTTTTAGAAATTTTATTTAAATGAATATCTTCATCAAAAGTTAAATTTTGATCTTGGGTTAAATTTATATCTTTTGGAATAAAATTTTGCTCTAAACTCTGATTTTGTTCTAAACTTAAATTCTGCTCCACACTGCTTAAATTTTGCTCATTTAAACTTGTATTTAAATCATCAATTTCTTGAATTTTTTGCTCTAAAATACTTACAGATTTATTATTATCAAACTCACTCTCTTGAAAAATACCAATTTCGTAATGATCTTTGTTTGATGAAATTAAATCTTCTTGTTTATCAACAAAATAATCCGGCTTAGCAGAAGAAACATCTTGGGAATTTTGATATTTTACTAAAATTCCCAAAGCTAAAGCTATACAAAGTAAAAAAAGTATAGCTATGATTAAATAACGCTGAATTTGAACTAATTTTTTCTTTGACAATGTTTAGTTCTTATCTTTATCTACTAATTTTTTAGCACTGATCCAAGGCATCATAGCGCGCAAATTACGCCCTGTTTTTTCTATCAAAGAATCATTCATATTTTTGCGTTCTGCATGCATTCTAGCAAAACCTGCACGGCGTTCTAAGATAAAATCTTTTGCAAAAACACCATTTTGTATATCTTTTAAAACACCTTTCATTGCTTTTTTAGTCTCTTCAGTGATAATCTTTGGCCCTGTGATGTAATCGCCGTATTCTGCAGTATTTGAGATAGAATAACGCATATCTGCAATACCACCTTGATAAATCAAATCCACAATGAGTTTCATTTCATGCAAACACTCAAAATAAGCCATTTCAGGTTCATAACCTGCTTCAACTAAAGTCTCAAAACCTGCTTGAATCAAAGCACTAAGCCCACCACAAAGCACGGCTTGTTCACCAAAAAGATCTGTTTCTGTTTCAGCTTTAAAGGTTGTTTCTATAATACCTGTGCGTCCGCCCCCAATCGCACTTGCATAACTTAAGGCTAAATTTTTAGCATTTTTACTTTCATCTTGATGGATGGCTATCAAGCAAGGAGTTCCACCTCCTAAAGTAAATTCATTTCTTACTGTATGTCCTGGTGCTTTAGGTGCTATCATGATAACATCTATACCTTTTGGAGCAACAATTTGACCATAGTGGATATTAAAACCGTGCGCAAAAGCTATAGCCTTGCCTTCACTTAAATTTGGTTTTATTTCGACATTAAAAATATCTGCTTGAATTTCATCAGGAGCTAAAATCATAACCACATCTGCTGCCTTAGAAGCTTCACTTACACTCATTACTTCAAAACCAGCATTTTTTGCTTTAACAGCACTTGCACTACCTTCACGAAGTCCGATAATTACATTTACGCCATTATCTCTTAAATTCATCGCATGAGCGTGTCCTTGAGAGCCAAAGCCTATAATTGCTACTTTTTTTGATTTGATTAAATTTAAATCACAATCTTTATCATAATATACTGTAATAGCCATATTCACTCCTTAAAAATTCAAAAATTAAAGGTATTATTATAGCAATTAAAGTATAAATTTCATATTTTTTTTATAAACTTTATGTAAGAATTTTACAAAAAATCATAAAGTATCAAAAGTGAAAGAATTTTTAAACAGTCTTAGTTATGGTATTAGCTCTCACGAAGCAAGCAATGAATTTAAACAAATTTTAAGAGAGCTTTTAGCCAATCACATCATCAAAGAACACAAAAACAAATACTATCTTAACAATGGTTTTGCCTTTGGGGTGCTTGATATTTCAAGCAAAGGTACAGGTTTTTTACAATGCTTTGATGAAAGTTTCAAAAAAGATCTTTTGATAGAAAACAAAAACCTAAAAGGTGCAAACTATAAAGATATAGTTGCAGTAAAACTTCTACCTTTAAAGAAAAAACGCCCCAGTGCAAAGGTGATTTTAGTTCTAAAAAGAGCCAATGAAACCTCTTTAGTGATCACCAAAAGGTATGGCCAAGCCGTGCTTGGAATGAATATCAAAACAGGATTAAGCACTGCCTTAAAAGCTTCTCAAAAATCCTTAAAAGCACTACCTTTAGGGACAATTTTAAAAATAGAAAATGAAAATAACAATATCATAGAAGTTTTAGGGCATATTGATGATGAAAGTATAGATGAAAAAATCTCCTTAGCTCTTTTTAATAAAAATAACGAATTTAGCGACGCTTGTATCAAAGAAGCTCTAGCAAACGGTGATAGCGTTGATGCGAGTATGTATGAAAATCGCATGGATTTAAGAGCCTTGCCTTTTTGCACTATAGATCCTATACATGCAAAAGATTTTGATGATGCGATTTATTTTAACACTCAAAAACGAGAAATTTATGTAGCTATTGCTGATGTTAGCGAATATGTTTATGCTTATAGTGCTATAGATAAAGAAGCAAGAAATCGTGGATTTTCTATTTATTTTCCGCACATTGCTATACCTATGTTACCTCGTCCTTTAAGTGAAAATATCTGTTCTTTAAAACCTCATTTAGATCGCTTAGCGTATTGTTTTAAAATCACGCTCAATCATGAAAATAAAGTCATCAAAGAAGAACTTTTTGAAGGTATTATCAACTCAAAACGCCGTTTTAATTACGATGAAGTTGATGAAATTTTGGTACAAAAACCTGATTTAAAAGAACTTTCATGGCTTTATGAGCTTTTTGAAATCACAAAAAATTTACGCAAAATGCGTCTTAAAAATGCCTTTGAATTTCGCACCGAAGAATTAAGAATGAATTTAGATGAAAATTTAAGTCTAAAAAGCACAGTTTTTGAAAAAGACACGCCTTCGCATAATTTGATCGAAGATTGTATGCTTTTAGCCAATAAAGCCGCAGCAAAACTCATAGATATAGGTATTTTTAGAAATCACTTAAGTGCTGATGCAAGAAAAATCGATAAACTTTTAAATGAATTACGCGAACTCGGAATCGATGTAAATTTTAAGCCCAATCTTCCTGAACTCATACGCGACATACAAGCTTTAGCCGATGAATTAAATTTAAGAGCAGAAGTAGATAAACTCATCATCAAAGCACAAAAAAAAGCGGAATACTCTAGCGTAAATGCGGGACATTTTGGCTTAGGTTTTGATAAATACTCACATTTTACAAGCCCTATAAGAAGGTATTCTGATCTTATTTTACACAGACTTTTAAAAGCCAAACAAAAAAACGATGAAAAACTTTTTAATTATCTGCTTTTAAACATAGAAAGCACTTGCGAGAGTCTTAGTACGCTTGAAAGAGAGGCGGATAAGGTTGCTTTTGATTTTATGGATAGAAAATTTGCTAGATGGGCAGCTAAAAATATAGGCAAAAAATTTAAAGCTTTAGTTGTGCAAAATGATGGAGCTTGCATAGCCAAACTAGATGATGAAATCAAAGGAGCGGATATAATCCTTTATGATACGCGTGTAAATTTACTAGAAAGTGTTGAAGTGCAAATCATGGAAGCGGATATAGTTATGGCAAAAATTTATGCTAAAATCACCCAAAGACTTATAAAGGAAGAAAATGTATAGAAAAGAGCTTCAAACCCTGCTTTCTAAAGATTCAATACCTAATTTTTTCTTTCTTTATGGAGCAGATAATTTTCAAAGCGAACTTTATGCTGAATTTATAAAAGAAAAATATAAACCCGATGAAACTTTAAAACTTTTTTTTGAAGAATACAACTTCACTCATGCAAGTGATTTTTTAAGCGCAGGATCGCTTTTTAGCGAAAAAAAATTATTAGAAATTAAAACTTCTAAAAAAATTCCAATAAAAGATCTTAAAATTTTAGTCGAACTTTGCAAAAACAATGCGGACAATTTCTTTCTTTTAGAATTTTATGATGAAAGTTCAAAGCAAAGTGACATAGAAAAAATTTTCTCTCCTCATTTTGTAAGATTTTTTAAAGCTAACGGAGCTAAAGAAGGCGTGGAGCTTTTAAGCATAAAAGCAAAACAACTAAGGGTTGAAATCACTCAAAATGCTTTATTTACTCTTTTTACAAGTTTTGATGAAAACTTGTATCTTGCTGCAAGCGAACTTAATAAATTTAGCGGTTTAAGAGTAGATGAAAAAACCATAGAACAATACTGCTATAGTTTAAATACAGGAAGTTTTGAAAGCTTTTTTGATAAAATTTTAAAAAAACAAGACTTTAAAAGCGAACTTGAAAAAATTTTAGATAATTTTAATGAAATTGCTTTAATCAACTCTTTATATAATTCTTTTTATCGTTTATTTAAAATCGCACTTTATGCTAAAGTCAATGGCAAAATTGATTTTAAAGAGCTTTTAGGCTACACTCCACCCCCTCAAGTGGGACAAAATTTAAGCTCTCAAGCCTTTAGTTTAAAAATCGAACAATATAAAGAAATTTTCACTCTTTTACTTAAAAGCGAATACGAACTTAAAACCAATCCTAAACTCGTAAAAAAAGAATTTTTGATTTCGAATTTGCTTAAACTTGCAAGGATTTTAAAAAGTTAATTTTTAATCTTCAATCCTCTTCACTTCTTTTTAATCGTCTTAAAATAATTTAAAATGATTTATTGTTAATCTTAGCTGAGTTTTTAAAATACTTTAAAAGAATGATTGTAATCTAAAAAGAGT
>NZ_MJXN01000012.1:0-738 GCF_001762815.1 Campylobacter sp. BCW_6465 | reverse complement strand
GTAAGCCACAAGGGAGTTTCGCCCCTTAAGAAAAGGGGCAAGGCTAATAAGCCTTGACAGTAATTATACAAATTAGTATAATTATAAGTACGAAACGAAACATAGTTTCACCCCCTTTCTAGGGTGTGATTATGCCACAGGGTTGCAGCCTTGTGGTAAAACCCTTAATGCAATTATACCAAACAAATTCTTTGACTTCTTAATACATTTTATTTATGATTGAATCTTATCTTTTAGCATAAGCAAGAAAAATATAAATTAAAAAATAAAATAATTCAACAGAAAGGAGATAAGCTTAGTTAAAAGCTTGTTTGGTAAGCCAAAGGGAAAATTATAGCTCCCCTTAAAAAAAGGGAAATCAAGTGTTAATAACACTTGACTATAATTATACAAAGTAGTATAATTATTACTATAATTTTGGTTAGCATTAAGCTCACCTCCCTTCTGGGCGGTAAATTAACGCTAAAGGGTGGCACCCCTTTGGCGTTGCACCCTTTTATAATTATACCAAACAAACTCTTTAACTTCTTTAATATAGTCCATGAAAAGATTTTACTTGTTATTCTTTAGCACTTTGTTTTTTGCACCTTCATTTTTATTTGGTGCAAATATTAAAAATATAAAATAATATAGAAATTCAATAGAAGAAGAGAAGTTTAGTTAAAAGTTTGTTTGGTAAGCCAAAGGGATTGTTCTAAACCCTGCAAAAGCAGGGGATACTCAATAAGCCTTGACATA
>NZ_MJXN01000011.1:0-1802 GCF_001762815.1 Campylobacter sp. BCW_6465 | reverse complement strand
TAAAGGAGAAACCCCATGTTTAACCCAAACTCAGCTATAGAAAGAGTAAAAAATCATCTTGCTTATAAACTAGGTCAAGTTATGATTGATTTCACAAACAATGGGGGGGGTATATAGCATTATTTAAAAAACTTTATAAAATTAAAAAACAACACAAAAAAGAACAAAGAATTTACCAACAAACTATACAAGTTTTTCCTCAACTCAAATATCCAAGTTTAGAAACATGCAGTGATTATGAGCAAGCTTTAAGATATAAATTTCATTTGTCCTATATGCTAGGTGAAGTTTTAATCAAAGCTGATAAAACCTGGTATAAAGGAAGTGGATTTAAACTAAAAAATGATATTAAAAAAGCTAAAAAAGAATTTCAAATTTTTAGAGAAATTTTTAAAGAATTTAATCAGATTGACTCTAGCATCCTTGAAGGTTGGATAGATAATAAACAATTATTTTTAAAAAAAATTCTAAGAATAAAAAATATATTAAAAATTCATCAAGATTATAAAGCAATATTAGATAATATCTTTCGCAATTTTAATTATTTTATACAAAATTTCGATCTTATAGAAGAATGGTTATTATCAGATGATTTCAAAGAAAGATACAAAAAAGAAAATCATCCTTACCCTTCTTTACTTGATCCTAAGAAACTAAATGATGAAAATGAAAAAATCAATTATCATAACATACCTGCTGAACTTGCATGGGATATGAATTTACCTTTACCTGATGGATATAAGTTTGTGTTTATAAGATTTAGTTTATCTGGTGGTGCAGCAATGTTTTCTTTTTTTGATAAATGTAAAGTTGATACATGCGTGTCGAGTGTAAAATTAAATTTTATTAAAAATTTAACATATAAAGATATATATAATAAATTCAAATGCATTAAAGACGATTATTGTATCAGTATTTTTGATGATATAGCATGTAAAACCATTGAAAGATCTAAATTATTATATTTTATAAAGAATGATAAAAAAATTTTAATACTTGTTAGAGACCCTATAGAAAGATTAAAACACGCTATTAATCATGGAGATTATAAATATGACCACCAAAGATTTAATGAAAACATAGATACTAGAAAATCTATAGAAGATGAAATAAATAGATCATTTTATTTTTTTGATGATAAAAATTGTAATTTTTATGATTTTGTAAAAAGTTGTATAACTTGGCCTACATATAATTATAAAAAAATCATAAATCCTATTTTAAATACAAATGAAATTTTATACTTAGATATGAAAGAAATTATGCCAGATAAGGCTTTTGATACAATGTTAGAATTATCTAAAATTTTAAATTTTTATCCTCCAAAGTTAAAAGATAAAGATTTTTTTCAAGGAATAAAAAATAGTGATTATAGGTTTCATATACCTGTTTCATTATGTTTTTATAAAAATAATCATATTTTCTTTAAAATATATGTATGTTTAAAAAGTAATGATAGTAAAAGTTTAATAAATATTAATAAAAAATTAATAAAAGTTAATCATATATTGCTAAGAGATCTTTCTTTTTTAATAAATCAAGAAGATATTCATAAAATAGATAAATATTATAAACACATAATTACGCAATATCAGATAAATTTTTTAAATATTTTAGAAAAAAAAATAAAATATATTCAAAAAAATAAAATAACAGCCGAACAAGTTTTAGTTTATCTTCATAAAAATATTGAATTAAAAAAAATATTAAAACAAATTTTAGATGAAGAATTAATCCACATCAAACAACATCGTCCAGATATAGTAGCTTCTTGGAAGTATTATCAAGAATTTGAAAAAATG
>NZ_MJXN01000010.1:0-10084 GCF_001762815.1 Campylobacter sp. BCW_6465 | reverse complement strand
ATCAACGAAAACATCCTTGCTACTAAAAAAGGTTTAGAACAAGACAATCAAGCTGTTAAAGAATCAGTTCAAACCGTATCAGTTGTAGAAGGTGGTAATTTAACAGCAAGAATTACTGCTAATCCAAGAAACCCACAACTTATTGAACTTAAAAATGTTCTAAATAAACTTCTTGATGTTTTACAAGCTAGAGTAGGTTCTGATATGAATGTTATTCATAAAATATTTGAAGAATACAAAAGCTTAGATTTTAGAAATAAAATCTCTAATGCTTCAGGAAGTGTTGAATTAACTACTAATGCTTTAGGTGATGAAATAGTTAAAATGCTAAAACAAAGTTCAGACTTTGCTAATGCTTTAGCTAATGAAAGTGGAAAATTACAAACTGCTGTTCAAAGCTTAACCACTTCTTCAAATTCTCAAGCTCAATCTTTAGAAGAAACTGCAGCAGCTTTAGAAGAGATCACTTCTTCTATGCAAAATGTTTCAGTTAAAACTAGTGATGTTATCACTCAATCTGAAGAGATTAAAAATGTTACAGGTATCATAGGTGATATTGCAGATCAAATCAATCTTTTAGCTTTAAATGCAGCTATTGAAGCGGCTCGTGCTGGAGAACATGGTAGAGGCTTTGCTGTTGTGGCTGATGAAGTTAGAAAGCTAGCTGAGAGAACTCAAAAGTCTTTATCTGAAATAGAAGCTAATACTAATTTACTTGTTCAATCTATCAATGATATGGCAGAAAGTATTAAAGAACAAACTGCAGGTATTACTCAAATCAATGATAGCGTAGCACAAATTGATCAAACTACTAAAGATAATGTTGAAATTGCTAATGAATCAGCTATTATTTCTAGTACAGTAAGTGATATAGCTAATAATATCTTAGAAGATGTTAAGAAGAAGAGGTTTTAATTAGTCATTCAAGCCCAAAAAAGGGCTTGAATTTTAAAAATTTATGCTATGATTTTATATATTTTATCAAGGAAAATATATGAATTTATGGGATAAAAAAGCCAAAACTTACACAAGATATCAAAACACTTTAAACACCATACAAAAGCAAACTTTTGAATATTTACAAAATTTAAAGATTTCTTTTCAAAATAAAAGCATTATAGATATAGGATGTGGAACTGGAGTTTGGACTTTACACTTAGCTAAAGAGGCTAAAGAAATTTTTGCCTTAGATAGTGCAAATGCTATGCTTGAAATTTTACAAGAAGATGCCAAAAAACTAAATCTTAACAATATAAAATGCGAAAATTTGAGCTTTGAAACTTGGATGCAAAACAATCCTAATGCTAAATTTGACCTTGCATTTTTAAGTATGTCCCCTGCTTTACAAAATGAAAAAGATTATACAAATTTCTTAAATCTAGCTAAAACAAAAATTTATCTTGGTTGGGCTGATTATAGAAAAAGTGATTTTTTAGATCCGATTTTTAAATATTTTAATACCGAATTTAAAGGTTTTTATAAAAAAGATTTAGAAAGTTATTTACTAGAAAAAAATATATTTTTTCATAAGATTGTTTTTGATGAAACACGCAAAGTTCAAAGAACGAAAGAAGAGGCTATAGAAAATGCTCTATGGCATTTAAACATTAACAAAATCACAGCTTCTAAAGAAACTGTAAGTTCTTTTGTTGAAAATGATATTATTGAAACTATAGAATCCAAAATAAAACTTTTAATTATAAATAACTTATAAAAACATTAAGCTTATACTTATTACAATTTCACCGATTATTTCAAAGGAGTTTTTAATGGTTAAAAATTTAATCATCAAATTTGGACGCTTGATTCTTGATGCAATTGCAGTGATAAGTTTTGTTGTAGCTTTGCTTTATTCTCTTTTTATGATGTTTAGCATTGGATTTTTAGCTGGTTTATTGTCGCTGATAGTCAGTTTTATTGCTTTATTTTTAAGTTTTTTTGTGATCTATCTTGTTATAGATATCAGAGATACTCTTGTAAATAAAGCTTAAATTTTCCACCTTTAGGGTGGAAAATCAATGTTTTAATTGAAATTTTAAAATTTCTCCGGCCATATAAGGCACGACTTGATTGTATTTATCTTCATAAACATTTGGCACTTGCCATTCTTTTTCTTCTAAAGTTAAAATTTTATCTTCTTTAAATTTCAAATCATAAATTTTACAAGCGTTATCGCTTAAAAATTTTTGCAAATTTTCTTTGGAGCTATTTTGCTTAAATAATTCAGCTAAAACAGGTAAAATCACTGGGGCGCTAAATACACCTGCGGCACAACCGCAACATTCTTTAGTGTGCAATGGATGAGGCGCGCTATCACTTCCAAACATAACTTTTTCATAACCACTAAAGGCAAGCTCACAAAGTACTTCTTTATCTTCGTAACGCTTGGCTATAGGCTTACAAAAAAGATGAGGATTCATTTTACCTCCGATAACATCATCTAAAGTGATGATTAAATGATGTAAAGTGATTGTCGCATATAAATTTTCATAATCTTTTAAAAGTTCACATAAAGTTTTAGTGGTAATATGCTCCATTACAATTTTTAATTTTGGAAAGTTTTTTGCTAATTTTTCATAGATTTTAGCAAAATTTGCCTCTCTATCCATGACAAAATCATTTGTTTCACCATGCACTAGCAAAGGAATCTTTAAATCACTCATAGCCTCTAAAGTAGGTTTTAAATACTCTATATCAAAACTTGAAACTCCACCATTTGAATTTGTTGTAATTCCTGCTGGATAAAGCTTAATGCCAAAAATTTCATCTTTGGCAATTTGAAGAAATTTCTCATCATAATTTTTAAAAAAAAGTGTCATTAAAGGAGTGAAATTTTCATCTTTACAAACCTTAATGATACGCATTTTATAAGCTTTTAGATCTTCTAAATTGCAAAGCGGAGGGATTAAATTTGGCATAATCACAGCTGCACAAAAATCTCTTGCACTCAAAGGTGCAATAAGTTCTAGCATTTGATTATCTCTTAAATGCAAATGCATATCTAAAGGATTTTTAAGTATCATTTTTATCTCCTATATTTAGCTGATAAAATCCATTCTTAAGGCGCTTGAAAAGTTTTTTTTCTTCTAAAAATTTAAAAGTAGCAATGATAGTGGGTTTGCTTTGATGTAATTTTTCTTCAAGCTCACTGATTTTAATCATAATAAAACCATTTTCATCGGCATTTTCACATAAAAATTTTAACAATTCAAAACGCTTTTTTCCTAAAATTTCTCGTATTAAATTTTCAAATTTCATAAGTAAATGCTATATAAAATAAAACCCCAAACAAAAAGAGCTAAAAGCACACTAAAAAACACTGCCGCACTCGCACAATCTTTAGCAATTTTTGCCTTTTCATGCCATTCATTTGTAATCAAATCAACACAAGCTTCAATAGCTGAATTTAAAGCTTCTATAATTAAGATAAGTATTAAAACACTTACCAATAACAAATGTTCCAAAAAACTAACTTTTAAGAAAAAACTAAAAACTATCGCAGGGATAATAATGCAAAGTTCAATTCTAAACGCCATTTCATTTTTAAATAAAGTAAAAATCCCTTCTAAAGCATATCTTGCGTTATTTAAAAAATGATATTTAGGCTTCATGGATTTGCCTTAAGTTTAGGATTTAATAAATCATATTCTGGTTCATAAACACTTGTTTTTACATCAAAATATCCTAAAAGAGTACTAAAAAGATTATCTTGAGAAAGTTTTAAACTTTTATGTTCTTTAGCTAAATTCATTAATTTTTCATCATTACTCCAAAAAATAGCAGGAATATGAGTTTGATAACTTGGTGCTATAGCATAAGGCATACCATGAAGATAAATATCATTTTCGCCCAAACTTTCACCATGATCTGAAAGATAAAATAAAGAACTTTCATAATCTTTTTGCTCTTTTAATAGTTTTATAATCTCACTTAAAAGATAGTCTGTGTAAAGCAAAGTATTGTCATAAGTATTGATTAAAGCCTTACTATCACATTTTGAAAGTTCATTGGTATCACAAGTTGGAGTAAATTTTTTAAACTCATTTGGATAGCGTTTATAATAAGTTGGCCCGTGAGAACCTTGCAAATGAAGAACTATTATATTTTGATCACTCAAATGATTTAATTTTTCTTTAAAAGGAGTGAGTAAATTTTCATCCAAATCACTAGAAAGCTTTTGTTTATAAGCTAATCTATCACAAACCCCTTTACAACCACCAGAATTATTATCAAACCATGCAGCATCTACACCTGTTTTATAAAGTATATCCATGGCATTTTCTTGAAATTCTGAACTCGAATAATCTCTACGCTTGGATATAGAAAACATACAAGGTAAACTTACCGCTGTTGCTGTTCCGCATGATGAAAAATTATCAAAAAAGACTACATTATCTTTTTTAGTATAAAAATTGGTATCATTTTTAGTATATCCACCCAAAGAGTAATTTGCTGCTCTAGCGGTTTCACCCACTACCAAAACCAAAATTTTTTTAGTGTGATTATTTTCTCTATAAGCATCATTAGCTATAGTTTTAAATTCTGGCTTAGCTTTTACAAAACGAACATAATAGCGATATACGGCATAAAATTGATAAAAAGGAGTATTATACATTCTTATTTCATTATAGCTTCTAAAAAAAGGCAAGAAAGTTTTACTTAAAGGGATTAAAACTGCACTAACCACAATCAAACCTGATACTATATTGATAATTTTAATTTTTATATGGGATTTAAAACTACCATAATCAATTTTTACTTTAACAACATAAAAAGCCAACAACAAAGCCAAAACAATAAATAAGATCAATTTTAAATTTAACAAATCTTTTACTTCTTTGATATCTGTTTGAACAACATTTTGTATCATATCAGAGTCTATAAGCACTCCATAAAAACTAATAAAATAAACACTTAAAAAAGATGATATTATAAACAGTATAGAAAAAAATTTAGTAAAAAACTTTATAAAAAGTAAAGAGCAAACCACGTGAACTAATGCAAAATAAGCTATAATAAAAACAAAAGTTATAAACCAATTTTGATTGTTTTTTTCATACACAAATTCAAATAAATTAAAATTTAATATTGCAATCATTAAAGAATTTAAGAAAGTAAACCAAAACCAAGTTAATCTAAGCATATAAATCCCACCTTTAAATTTAAGGTTTTAATTTTATTGAATTTTTTTAAATGGATTGTAGTTTTAAATCTTTTTATGTTATGATTTACACTTTTAATGAAAATTTTAAGGAAAATAATGAAACTGCTTTCATGGAATGTTAACGGCTTAAGAGCCATTTGTGATAAAAATGCACTTGATTGGATAGCACAAGAAAAGATTGATTTTATAGGTTTTCAGGAAATCAAAGCACATGAAGATAAATTTCCTAAAAAAATTTATGAATATCCTTTTAAACACATGTATTTTAATTCTGCCAAAAGAGCAGGATATTCTGGGGTAATGAGTCTTTGTAATTTTGATAGCGAAGTAAAAAAATGTGAATTTTTTGATGATGAAGAAGGCAGGGTTTTAGAACACCGCTTTAAAAATATCGCACTTTTTAATATCTATTTTCCAAATGGTCAAAAAGATGAAGAGCGTTTAAATTTTAAGATGAAATTTTATGCAGATTTTTTAGTGTATTTAGATAAGCTTTTAAAGGATGGGTTTGAAATTATCATTTGTGGTGATGTTAATACCGCTCATAAAGAAATCGATCTTACCCATCCAAAAGCCAATGCCAACACTTCAGGTTTTTTACCTATAGAAAGAGCTTGGATCGATGATTTATTAAAACTTGGTTTTATAGATACTTTTAGAGAAATTAATGGCGAAATCAAAGAAAAATACTCGTGGTGGAGCTATAGAATGAAAGCAAGAGAAAGAAATGTAGGCTGGAGGATTGATTATTTTTTCATTTCAAAGGGTTTAAAAGATAAACTTAAAAACGCTTTCATAAGAGATGATATTTTTGGCTCTGATCACGCACCTGTAGGTATAGAAATAGATATTTAATATCCCAAAAATGGGATATTATTTTTTAACAAATTTTTTTGCTTTTTCCCAAAGTCTTACACCGAGCTTTTTAGCTTTTTTAGAATTTAAATCTTTGTATTTTTCACTAGCAATTTTTTCTAATTCAAAAATTTCCTGTTTAAAATGATTTAATTTTCTTTGAGTAAGTTTATTAAAATCATTAATCTTTGGATTTCTCTTAATATCATTTAAAACTAGTATTAGCTGTTCTCTACTTTCACTCGCAAGACGTCTAAATTTAGCAAAAA
Source organism: Campylobacter sp. BCW_6465 (assembly GCF_001762815.1). Taxonomy (NCBI): domain Bacteria; kingdom Pseudomonadati; phylum Campylobacterota; class Epsilonproteobacteria; order Campylobacterales; family Campylobacteraceae; genus Campylobacter; species Campylobacter sp. BCW_6465. Next base: position 3,796 of record NZ_MJXN01000010.1, on the reverse strand, counting down.
GATTATCAAGTTCATGTTCTAGCAAATTCTCAACTATACTCTTACAAGGATCATTTTGCAGTTGAATCTCTTTTTTTAAAAGAGCAATAAAATCGTCTTCTATACCTATTAGTTCTTTACTTTTTGAACTAACATCTTCTTCAAAATTTGCATAAGTTAATGAAGCTTTAAATTTTTCCATTGCTAAAACAATACCATCTCTTGTACCTTTAATCACGCCTAAACAAAGATCTTTTGCATAAGCCATAGATTCATTAGCTATTTCAAAAGCGGTATTTAAAATAATACTTGAAATTTTTAAAATTCTTTCTTTTTCAAAATGAGCTTCACAAATAGCATTATATACGAGATTTTTAGCTATTTCGCTACTTGTAAGTTCTATATCTTCAGCCTTTTCTAATGTGGTTAAAAAAGCACTTTCAGCAGTTTCTTTTAAAATTCCAAGCATTTCTATATCAAATAAAATAGCATCATTTAAACCACCGCTAAATTCATCACAAAAAGAACATTCTTGTAAAATACTCTCGAATTCAAAAAAATTATCGCTGATTTGATTTTTAATCAAATTCTTTTGATTTTCAATCTGTTTGTTTAATAATTCAGCTTCACTAATATACTCATAAAGCGAATTTTGAGCATCTGCAACACTTGCTTTTACCAGAGCCTTAATAACCTTTGAAACATTTTCATCGTCACAAAAATCAAGTTTTTTTAAAATAGTTAAAAATTCAACCAAAAGAGAATTTAAAACTTTTTTTGTTTCATGAGGATTATGTGAAATTTGTTTATATGCAAGATTAAAACTCAAGTCCTCAAGTAAATCACTTGCTTCATCTTTACCGAGATTTGACAAAGAATTTTCAAAAATAATTAAAGTATTTTTCATTTTTCCTTCTTTCTTAAAGCACAAATTTTGCTTTAGCTTTTAATTTATCAAATATATCCAAACGATCTTTTTTGCTATCCACATAAACATTTAATAAATAACTTTGATATTTTCCGTTTGCGCTTGAATTCGAATGTTCAAATTTATATTCTCTTTGACCTAAAATTTCTTGAAAAATTTCACTTGCCTTAACATGTACCTCAAAAATCACCTTATAATCCCAAAAAGTAGGATAATTGATCTGAGGTTCTTTTTTAAGATCGCACAAATTTACCACTTTTGCCTCCTTCTTTGCTTTCAAGCACTATATCCGTAATCCTCATTGATTTATCTATAGCCTTGATCATATCATATATAGTTAAAAGTCCTATACTAACCCCACTTAAAGCTTCCATTTCAACACCTGTTTTACCTTCACACTTAACTGTTACAATAAGCTTAAACGCACATTCTTTAACAAATTCCACAATATCAGTTTCGACTTTAGAAAGCATCAAAGGATGGCACATAGGAATAATTTCACTTGTTTTTTTAGCCCCCATTATAGCCGCAACAATAGCTGTTTGAAGAACAGGGCCTTTTTTTGCAGTATTGTTTTTAATTACATCAAAAGCTTCTTGACTCATATATATCATACCACTAGCTGTGGCTATTCTTGAAGTAATATTTTTATCGCTTACATCTACCATTTTAGGATGATTGTTTTCATCTAAATGACTTAATTTCATAAATTCACCTTTTAAAAAATTATAAAAATTATAGCAAAACCAAACAAATTTAAGATAAAATAAGCTTTGTATTTTTATTTAAGGAGAAAACAATGGCTTATGAAGATGAAGAAGATTTAAATTACGATGATTATGAAAACGAAGATGAAGAATATCCACAAAATCACCATAAAAATTATAATTACGATGATGATGATTATGAATACGATGATGATAACAATGATGATGATTTTTATGAGATGGATTAAAATACAAAATTTTCATCTTTAAATTACAAGCAATGTCTTTACAGGGCTTGTAATTTATATCTTAATAATACCCAACGCACATACTCTCAGTGATTTTAATACGCTTTTCAAAAGGAGCTGGACTAAAAAAATGGCATTTTTCTATATAAATATGCCGATGATAATTTAGCCCTAAAAAATCATAAAATTTTTTTAGATTAACAAATTTAATCCCACAAATCTCCTTCAGCTCTAAAAGTTTATAAATAGAAGAATTATTTTTTTCCACTAAATGAGACGGGGCTAATCCAGTAAAAGAACAAAAAGCACTTGCCAATACAAAACCATTTAAATCACTACATTGCCTTAAAGCTTGCTGATGTTTTTCTAAAATGCAATTCCTATGCAAAAATATAATTCTTGTTCCTTGATATCTACCTATTTCTACATTTTTCCAAAATTTATAAGCATTTTTTGAAATTCCAGCAAAACGATGAAATTCAGCGTTTAAAATATAGTGATCTAAAAATTCATTAGGAGGTAAGATTAAACTTTTCATCATTAAAATTTGGAGCCCTAAAAAGGCTCTTTAATCTTCTTTGTTTAAATTTTCCTTAGCTTTGCTAGGAAGCTTAGATAAAAGATTGTTTAAATCAAAATTAATTCCTTGAGTTTTTGCCTCTTCAAGTAAAGCAACTGCAGCTTTTGCGTTAAATGGAGAAGAGCCATCATGCGGAGCAAAAAGATGATCTGTTATTGCTAGAGCATAAGCGGATTTTTTCACTTCTTCGCGAGCAGCGTGAGGAGTGCGAACAAAACATATACTTTCAATCAAAACATCATCAAAATTCCAACGATGCAACAAAAATCCTAAGAAAGAAATATGATCTACACCTAAAAATTCATTCTCCGCTAAAGCAATATTTTCAATTTTAGTTTCATTTAAAAAAGTTAAAAATTCTTTCTCTCTGTGATTTTGTATAAGAAAATTTGAAAAAATAACAATGCCAAGTCTTAAAAGCATTGCACAAGGAACTAAGAGATGAGAAAGTTTTTTATCTTCATCATTAAGCCAATTTGTGATAAAAGTTGCCTCTTCGTTGCAATTTCTTAAAAAAACTTGAGTATCCAAACCATATGGTGAAACATCTATTTTAAAACTATCTTTAATGGAATCAGCCGTAACTATATTGATGATATTACCAACGCCTAATAAAGTAATCACTTGATTTATAGTTGTAATTTCTCTTGTAAAACCATAATAAGGAGAATTCGCAAGTTGCAAAAGCTTAGCCGTCATCAACGGATCGCTTGAAATGATTTCAGCAACTTTCATGGTTTCTATATTTGAATTAGCCTCGTTTACATATTTTCTTAATTTACTCACAGTATCAGGCAAAGGTGGCAAAACTTCGACGCTTTTTAATAAAAGCTCGTTCATATCTCCGATCATATTAATACATCCTTATTTAATATTCAATGTTCTTCATAGATTTACAATTATATCTAAAAATTAATTTACTTATTGCACAAAGTGAATACATTTAACACTTGATTAAGCATAGCTAATTTATAGATAAAATATCTAAAAAATACAAAATCAAAAATTTTAAATTTTATCTAGAATATAAAAACTAAAGATGATAATTTTAAATAAAATTTATAAACACCACAAAAATATTTACAACATTTCATACAAATTTACTCTCATTAAATTAATTTTTTTATATAAAATAAAATTTAAATTGAAATTTTATAATTATATAATAATCAGTATTTAATTATACTTTAAGTTTAAATATTTTATTATTCCGCTATTTTATTTTTATATTTTATATTATTATTAAAAAATAAAAAATATGAAATTAATTTCAAAATAAATCATTTTAAATAAGGAAGGAGAAAAATATTTGAGTAAAAATATTATTTCAAGTAAGGTGTCTACGGGGGGGGGG
>NZ_MJXN01000009.1:0-56082 GCF_001762815.1 Campylobacter sp. BCW_6465 | reverse complement strand
ACTCTTTTTAGATTACAATCATTCTTTTAAAGTATTTTAAAAACTCAGCTAAGATTAACAATACAATCATTTTAAATTATTTTAATACAATTAAAAAGAAGTGAAGAGGATTGAAGATTAATACATTTGGTTGCGAAGGGGAGATTTGAACTCCCGACCTTCGGGTTATGAGCCCGACGAGCTAACCACTGCTCTACTTCGCGGCATATAAGATACTTTGAAATATAAAATAAGAAGTGGATGGGGTAAAGGGATTCGAACCCCTGAATGACAGGACCAAAACCTGTTGCCTTGCCGCTTGGCGATACCCCAATAAATATTTTTTAAAAGTTTAATTATAGTGAATTTTAATTTATTTGTCAAGCAATTTAAGTTATAATTTTAAAAATTTTAAGGAAATAAAGGTGAAATTTGTTAGCGTAGAACAAGCGATTAAGGATTTGCAAGCAGGAAAAATGCTTGTTATGGTAGATGCAGAAGATAGAGAAAATGAAGGCGATTTAATCTTTCCTGCGCAATTTAGCACTCAAGAAAAAGTAAATTTCATGATAAAAGAAGCTCGTGGTGTGGTTTGTGTAGCTTTAGATGAAACTTTGGCAAAAAAATTTGAACTTCCTTTAATGGTGCCTAAAAATACTTCAAACCACGAAACTGCTTTTACCATAACCGTAGATGCAAAAGATGCTACAACGGGAGTTAGTGCTTATGAAAGAAATATGACTATACAAATTTTTGCTGATGATAATGCTAAAGCGAGTGATTTTGTAAGACCAGGACATATCAATCCTTTAATCGCAAAAAAAGGTGGGGTTTTAGAACGCACAGGTCATACAGAAGGCACGGTTGATCTTTGTAAATTAGCAGGATTAAAAGGTGCTTGTGTGATTTGTGAAATTGTAAAAGATAATGGAGATATGGCAAGAAGAGAAGATCTAGAATTTTTTTGCCAAAAGCATGATTTAAACATGATAGCCGTAAGCGATCTTATAGAATATCGCCTAAAACATGAAAGCCTTATTAAGCTTGAAGAAAAAAGTCAAAGTGTTTTAGCAGGCTTTAAAGCAGAAAAATTTATCTTTAGCGATCATAATCAAACCCAACACATAGCTTTTTGCTTTAATGATATCAAAAAATGTGAAAATGTAAAATTTCATATCAGTGGTAGTGATTTTGAGCTTTTAACTTCAGATAAATTTTCAAAACTTTTAGAGCAAATCAAATTTCTTAGTGAAAATGGTGGCGTTATAGTTTTCATGCAAGGAGAAAAATTCAGCACCACTCAATACAAAAACTATGGTATAGGAGCACAGATTTTAAGATATTTTGGTATAGAAGAAATTAAACTTTTATCTCAAAGTTGTGATAAAGACTATATAGGCTTAGAAGGTTTTGGTTTAAACCTTAAAGCTTGTAATTTTAACTAAAAAGGAAAAAAATGACTTTAAAAGAACAAATTTTAAACGATATCAAAGAGGCAATGAAGCAAAAAGATGATTTTAAAAGAGATAGTTTAAGAACTCTAAATGCAGCTTTTAAGCAAATAGAAGTGGATGAAAGAATAGAATTGGATAATGAAAGAATTTATAAAATCATTGCAAGTGAAATCAAAAAACGCAAAGACGCAATCGAACTTTATCTTAAGGCAAATCGTGAAGATTTAGCACAAAAAGAACAAAATGAAATAAGTCTTTTTGAAATTTATTTGCCTAAACAACTAAGTGATGAGGAGTTAACTCTAGCCTTAAAACAACTTATAGAAGAATTGGGCGTAAGTTCACTAAAAGAACAAGGTTTGGTGATGAAAGAAGCTAAAATAAAATTAGGTGCGAGTGTTGATGGCAAAAGACTTAATTTGGCACTTAAAGAGCTTTTACAATAATTTTTTGGAGTGTTATTATGAAAGAGTTAAGCGGTTCAGCAATGATTTGCGAGGCTTTAAAAGAAGAAAATGTTAAAATTGTTTTTGGCTATCCTGGAGGCGCTGCGCTTAATATTTATGATGAAATTTACAACCAAAAGTATTTTAAACATATTTTAGTGCGTCATGAACAAGCGGCTCTGCATGCTGCTGATGCTTACGCAAGAATGAGCGGAGAAGTGGGCGTAGCTATAGTTACAAGCGGACCAGGTTTTACAAATACTGTTACAGGTCTAGCTACGGCTTATAGTGATTCTATCCCTTTAATATTGATTTCAGGGCAGGTGGCAAATTCTCTTATTGGTACAGATGCTTTTCAAGAAATTGATGCAGTAGGTATTTCAAGACCTTGTGTAAAGCATAATTATTTAGTTACTTGCATAGAAGAGTTTCCACGCATTTTAAAAGAGGCTTTTTATATAGCAAGAAGTGGTAGACCTGGGCCTGTGCATATAGATGTGCCAAAAGATGTAAGTGCAACTTTGGGACTTTGGGAATATCCTAAAGAAATTTCTATGAAAACTTATAAGCCTGTTTATAAGGGCAACTCAAAGCAAATTAAAAAATTTGCAGAGCTTTTAAAAGAAGCAAAAAGACCTTTATTTTACTTGGGTGGAGGTTGTATCAGTTCTAATGCAAGCGAGCAAATCAGAGAGCTTGTAAAATTTACAAAAATTCCAGCAGTTGAAACCTTAATGGCGCTTGGAACTTTAAGAAGTGATGATGTTTTTAATCTTAAAATGGCAGGTATGCATGGAAGCTATGCCGCTAATATGGCTTTAAGTGAGTGTGATTTGCTCGTGAGTGTAGGAGCGAGATTTGATGATAGGATTACAGGAAAAACAAGTGAATTTGCCAAACATGCGACTATAGTTCATGTTGATATTGATCCTAGTTCTATTTCAAAGATTATCAATGCGCATTATCCTATAGTAGGAGATATTAAAGAAGTTCTTAAAGAGCTTTTAGAAGAGCTTAAAAAGGAAAATTTCAACACAACTTTTAAAGAATGGCACGAAACTTTAAAGCGTTATAATGAACTTTATCCACTTTCTTATGAAGATAGCAATGAAGTTTTAAAACCGCAATGGGTGATTGAAGAATGTGCGAAGATGGCTCCTGATGCAAGGATTATTACCGATGTGGGTCAGCATCAAATGTGGGTAGCACAGTTTTATCCTTTTAATTATCCAAGACAGCTTGCAACAAGTGGAGGGCAAGGAACTATGGGATATTCTTTGCCTGCTGCTTTGGGTGCAAAGCTTGCTGTGGATGAAGAAGTGGTGATTAATTTCGTAGGTGATGGATCGGTTTTAATGAATATCCAAGAGCTTATGACTGCTCGTGAGTATGGTATAAAAACTATAAATATTATTTTAAATAATGCCTTTTTAGGTATGGTAAGACAATGGCAAAGTATGTTTTATAAAGAGCATTTTTCACAAACAGATTTAAGCACTCAGCCTGATTTTATCAAAATTGCTCAAGGCTTTGGTTGCGAAGGTTATGAAATTTCAAGCAAAGAAGAATTCATTCAAGCTTTTAACCAAGCTTTAAAAAGTGATAAAACCTCTCTTTTAAATGTAAAAATTGATCGCTTTGAAGATGTTTTACCTATGGTGCCTGCAGGAAGTGCGATTTATAATATGATTTTACCAAAGGCAAAGGATAGACAATGAGAAGGGTTTTATCGGTAATTGTTTTAAATGAGCATGGGGTTTTATCTCGTATAGTAGGACTTTTTTCAGGAAGAGGTTATAATATTGACTCGCTCACAGTAGCACCTTTGGAAAATAAAGAATTTTCGCGTATTAATATAGTCACTTCAGGAAATGAAAGAACTTTTGAGCAGATAGTCAAACAACTTCATAAGCTTATTCCTACTTATAAAGTGATAGAAAGTGAAGAATTTATTGACAAAGAAATGGCTTTGGTGAAAATTCCTTTAAATGAAAATTTAGGTGGACTTGATGCCGTTTTGAAAGCTTATAATGGTACTATTGCAAATAGTAATGAGAATTTTTTGTTTTTAATGGTTGCTGATGATGCAAATCGCATTGATAATTTTTTAAAAACAATTAAAAAATACAATCCTAGTGATATAGTTCGCAGTGGATCTGTTTTGATGGAGATTAAATGAAATTAAGTGAAATAGCAGAATTTTTAAGCTTGGAGTATAAAGGTGAGGATATAGAAATCAGTGCTTTAAATTCTTTATTGAAAGCAAATTTTACAGAGCTTACTTATTGTGATGGTGAGAAAAATACCAAAGATATACCTCATACAGGAGCTGCTGCTATTTTAGTATCTAAAGAATATGAAAATTTAGTGCCTAAAGATACTAAAGCTTTGATTACTCAAAATCCACATTTGAATTTTGCTTTTTTAAGCAAGCTTTTTGCTAAGCCTTTGATAAGCACAGCTAAAGAAAAAGTGCAAAATATCGCAAAAAGCGCAAGAATTATGCCTAATGTCTATATAGGTGATAATGTCTATATAGGTGATAATGTAATCATTATGGCAGGAGCTTATATAGGCGATAATGTCAGCATTGGCGATGAGAGTATTATCCATCCTAATGTAGTGATTTATAATGACACTAAAATAGGTAAAAAATGTCATTTGCTTGCTAATTGTGTAATAGGAAGCGATGGTTTTGGTTATGCGCACAATAAAAACGGCGAACATTATAAAATTTATCATAATGGCAATGTGATTTTAGAAGATTTTGTAGAAGTGGGGGCTTGTACAACTATAGATAGAGCAGTTTTTGATAGTACTATTATCAAAGCAGGCACTAAGGTAGACAATCTAGTTCAAATCGGACATAATTGCAATATAGGTCAAAATTGTATCATTGTAGCACAAACTGGAATTTCAGGTTCAAGTGAGTTAGGACGCAATGTTATTATGGGTGGTCAAAGTGCAACGAGTGGACATTTAAAAATAGGCGATTTTAGTACTATAGCTGCAAGAGGCGGTGTGAGTAAAAATTTAGAAGGCGGGCGCGTTTATGGTGGTTTTCCTATCATGCTTCAAAAAGATTGGCTAAAACTTCAAGCTAAAATAGCAATAAATTTTAAAGAAAAATCACAAGATTAGCATCGCATCGCCATAAGAGTAAAAGCGATATTTTTCTTTTATGGCAAGTTCATAAAGTTTTAAACACTGTTCTCTACCGATAAAAGCTGAAACTAGCATGATAAGAGTAGATTTTGGTAAATGAAAATTGGTCAAAAGATGATTTTGTCTTATAGGTGGATTTTGCGGGTGTAAAAAAAGATCACAAAAACCATTTTTTGTTTTAGTTCTTGCGTAATATTCTATAGTTCTTGTTACCGTTGTTCCTACGCCTAAAATAGCTTGTTTTGAATCTATAATTTCACATGCTTGCTGCGGAATATTAAAAAATTCGCTATGCATTTTATGCTCTTGTATATTTTCACATTCCACGCTTTTAAAGGTTCCAGCTCCTACATGTAAGGTTAAATGATAAATTTCGTGTTTTTTTCTTAAATTTTCAAGCATAGTCTCACTAAAATGCAAACTTGCAGTTGGAGCAGCTACCGCGCCTAAATTTTTTGCAAAGATACTTTGATAATCTTTCAAATCACTTTTTTCATCCTCCCTTTTAATATAAGGAGGCAAGGGTATATGTCCTATCTTGTCAAGCAGGTTGTAAAGATTTGAGGTGTCTAAGGTTTTATCATTTTGAAAAAATTGAACTTTTCGAAGACCATCATCTAAAAGTTCTACAACGTGCGCTTTTAAATCCTCTCTAAAATATAAGATTTCATCTTTTTTAACACGCCCTTTAATTTGAGCTAGAAAAAGTGGATTGTGAGAATTTAAAAAAGGTTGATGCAAGAAAAGCTCTATTTTTCCTCCGCTTGCTTTATTGCCATAAATTCTTGCTTTAATAACTTTAGTATCATTGAAAAAAATCGCGCAGTTGGGTAAAAAGTCTTGTAAATTTTTAAAAGTAGTGTGAAAAATTTCTTTGTTTTTGCGATCAAAAACCAAAAGCCTAGCATTTTCTTTTGGATTTGCAGGATAGTTAGCTATGAGTTCATTAGCTAGAGTGTAATCATAGCTTGAAAGAAGTAAGTCTTTATTCATCACTTTCTTTATCTTTTGGGGCAGGATTTACCTTTTGAACAATTAAAATAGAAAGTCCATAAAGTCCGCAAAGTGGTCCTGCCATTAAAAATTGAGATAAAACATCAGGTGGAGTCATAAAGGCTGAAAAAACAAAAATAACTAAAACAGCTATGCGAAAATGGCGTTTTAAAAAACTATCATCTATAAGCCCGATTTTAGCAAAGAAAAAGGCAATTACAGGCATTTCAAAAGCTAAACCAAAAGCCACAACAACTTTTGTAAAAAAATCTACATAAGTTCCTATGGTAATCACAGGATTAAAATCTTCATTTAAACCAAAATTAATCAAAAATTTAAAAGCCAAAGGCACTACAACAAAATAGCAAAAACAAGCCCCTAAGGCGAACATAATGCTTGCAAAGCTAACAAAAGGCACCACAAGGCGTTTTTCATTATCATAAAGTCCTGGAGCTACAAATTTCCAAAATTGCCAAAAAATTACAGGTAAAGAAAAGATAAAGGCTGCAAAAAAACTAACTTTCATTGCAGTAAATAAGGCTTCTTGTACTTCAATTACATTCACATGTTTGGCTACTTCGGGCAAAACAGCTATAAGTGGAGCTTTTAGAATATCTAAGATATAGCTTCGTAGAGCAAAACATACAATAAACATAACTACAATGCAAGCAACGCTTATAAAAAGGCGTTTTCTAAGTTCTATTAAATGAGGTCTTAATTCTTCAAACATTTATTTTTCCGTTTTATCTTGTGTTTCTAATTTGCTAAGATTTGGTTTTTCTTCTGTATTTAAATTTTGTCCGCTAAGGTTATTTTTTGTGTTATCATCTCTGCTATCAAAGGTTAAATCTACCTTTGTTTTATCTAAAATATCTCTTTTAAGGTCATCAAATTCTTCAAAACTGAGTTTTTTGCGTATGTTTTCATTAGTGCTTGAAAATTCATCTTTGTATTTCTTAGCTTCTTCTTTTAAGTCATTGATGCGTATTTCTTTTTCTATGCTTGATTTTGCATCATCTATGTTGCGTTTTACAGCTTTTAGAATTTTTGCTATTTGTACTATAGCTTCTGGAAGTTTATCAGGCCCTAAGACTAAAATCGCTACAACTAAAATAACTATAATTTCACCAAAACTCATTAATCGTTACTCTTTGATTTGATATTTTAAATAAATATTTTACTTAAAAAACTTAAATTTAAGATGAGAGATATAAAGCAAGCTCATCGCTAATGAGAAAATTAGGATTAAAATATCTTTTATTTTTGTAAAAAAGTTTTTTTTCTTTTAATAATATATTTATTTTGTCTTTTTGCCATTGATTGAGTTTTGTTTCATCAATCCCTACTATACTTCTAAGTCCTAAAAATAGGTGTTCTAAATTCAAGTCTTTAAAACTTAGCTGCTCTATAGATCTAAAAGTGGGATTTTCTATGTAATTTTTTAAATTTTTTGCTGTATAAAAACGCTTGTTTTCATAAAATCCTACCGCACTTAATCCACAAGCTAGGTAGTTTTTTCCTTGCCAATAAGCAAGATTATGTTTGCAAATTTGGGCTTTGGTTTTTGAAAAATTACTGATTTCATATTGAAAAAAGTCAAGCTCTAGGAGTTGTTTGATGAAAAATTTCATTAAATTAAGAGCATTTTTTTTAAAGTGTTCTTTTTTGGCAAAGGCTGTGTTTGATTCTATGGTTAAATTATAAGCACTAAGGTGTGTGATTAAAGCCTTGATTTGTTTTAAGTATAAGAGTTCAAATTCAAGCATTTTTTTATTGTCTAATTTTGTATCATAAATAAGATCTAAATTGATATTTTTAAAACCTACTTTATTTGCGTTTTCTAATGCTTTGATAATCATTTCTTGATTATGAATTCTTCCAAGAAAGTGAAGTTTTTTAGGATGAAAACTTTGAGCTCCAAAAGAAATGCGATTAACTCCTAGATTTTTCATATTTTTAAGCCAATTTAATGCTGCTGAGTTGGGATTAGCTTCGCATGAAATTTCTACATTTTTATCTAGTAAAGGATATAAAATTTTAAAAATATCTTCATAATTATACGCATCAACACAACTTGGTGTTCCTCCGCCTATGAATAAGGTTTTAATTTGATTTGATTGAATGTTAAATTGTTTTAATTGAAAAACAATATCTTCTTTTAAAGCCTTAAAATAGGCTTTTTCATAATCATTTTTTTTCAAACTTGTAAAAGCACAATAATTACATTTGCTTTCACAAAATGGAATATGGATATAAAAATGCATAAAAACCCTAAAATATTTTATTAAATTTTTTTAATGTATTTTAATAAAAATTTGATTTGATTTAGGTTAAAATTATTTCCTTTAAATTAAGGAAAAATATTGTGGAAAACGAGAAAAATTATAGACCAAATGTTGCAGCTGTTATTTTGTCAAGTTCTTATCCTTTTGAGTGTAAGATTTTTATAGCTAGAAGAAGTGATATGGATAATATTTGGCAATTTCCACAAGGAGGTATTGATAAAGGTGAAAGTGTCAAAAACGCTTTATTTAGAGAACTAAAAGAAGAAATAGGCACCGATGAGGTTGAAATCATTGCTGAGTATCCAGAATGGTTGAGTTATGATTTTCCGAGTAAAATTGTTAAAAAAATGTATCCTTATGATGGACAGATTCAAAAATATTTTTTAGTGCGTTTAAAGCACAGTGCTACAATCAATATCAATACCAAGCATCCTGAATTTGATGATTATCAATTTGTGAGTGTTAAACAAATTTTTGAAATGATTAATCATTTCAAAAAAAATATTTATGTTAAAGTGATCAAATATTTTGAAGAGAAAGGTTATATCTAAAATGCTTATAGTTCAAAAATATGGTGGAACAAGCGTTGGAACACTTGAGCGTATCGAAGCAGTAGCCAATAGGGTTATTCAGAGTGCGCAACAGGGTAATCAACTTGTTGTTGTAGTATCTGCAATGAGTGGGGTGACAAATACTCTTATCGAGCAAGCTGAATATTTTAGTAAAACTCCTAATGGCAAAGATATGGATATGCTTTTAAGTAGCGGAGAGCGTGTAACAAGCGCTTTACTTTCTATTGCTTTAAATGAAAAGGGTTATCCTGCTATATCATTTTCTGGGAGAAAAGCAGGAATTATTACAGATAGTGTTTTTACAAAGGCAAGAATTCATCATATTGATACAAAAGCGATAAAATCAGAACTTCAAAATGGTAAAATAGTCGTTATAGCGGGTTTTCAAGGTGTAGATGAGGAAGGTAATGTAACTACTTTAGGGCGTGGCGGAAGCGATTTAAGTGCTGTGGCAGTAGCAGGTGCCTTAAATGCGGATTTGTGTGAAATTTATACCGATGTTGATGGGGTCTATACAACAGATCCAAGAATTGAACCAAAGGCAAAGAAATTGGATAAAATTTCTTATGAAGAAATGCTTGAACTTGCAAGTTTGGGTGCAAAAGTTTTGCAAAATCGTTCTGTAGAGCTTGCAAAAAAATTAAATGTTAACTTAGTAACCAGAAGTAGTTTTAACAATAACGAAGGAACAATGATAACAAAGGAAGATGGAATGGAACAAGCTTTAGTAAGTGGTATTGCTTTAGATAAAAATCAAGCAAGAGTGACTTTAAGAAATGTAGAAGATAAACCTGGAATCGCAGCTGAAATTTTTTCTGTTTTAGCAAATGAAAATATTAATGTAGATATGATTATACAAAATGTTGGAGTTGATGGTGCTACAAATTTAGGTTTTACAGTTCCTCAAAATGAACTTGAATTAGTCAAAAATGCTATGCAAAAAATTTTAAGTCCAAAAACAACCATAGAAAGCGATAGCGCTGTGGTAAAAGTTTCCATAGTGGGTGTAGGTATGAAGTCGCATTCAGGGGTGGCAAGCAAGGCTTTTAAAGCTTTAGCTGATGAGGGTATTAATATCGGTATGATTTCTACTAGTGAAATAAAAATTTCGATGATAGTTCATGAAAAATACGGAGAACTTGCAGTTAGAGCACTACATGAGTGCTATGGGCTTGATAAATAAATGAGTGATTTTTTAAGCTTTACTCTTGAAAATATTCGCAATGGCGGAGCTTTTATGGCATGGTTGGAGTCGCGTCGTTTAGAATGGGCTCCTTTGATGGCTGCAAGACTTAAATATCTTTTAGAGGGACGCACTTTTGTCTTAATGTGTGATGAACAAAGATCTTGGTATGAAGAGTATTTTTTAAAAAATATAAATTCAAAAGCCGCTCGTCCCATGCTTCCTTTTGTGTCGTTAAATTCTTTATGTAAAAAGAAAGTGCAAAGTTCAGAGGATATAGCTTTGCTTAACGACTTGCTTGACATTTCTTTTCCTAATGGTTATGTGTATTTTTATATAGGAAGTGCTTCTGATAATAAATCTTTAATCGCTAAATCAAGAGATGATAGTTTATTGTGGCTTTTTGATGAGCAGTTGCAAGATAGTTTTTATTTAAATTCTAAAGATAAAGACTTGGATATCAAGCTTATTAGTTTATATCAACTTTTTGATGTAAGTTTGGATGCAATATTATTTTCCAAGGTGCAATTAGGATAAATATTTTGTTTATTAGTAAGATTATTATCAGTGAAGATTTTTTAGGTATTAAAGAAGAAATGATTAATAATTTTGGTATTAAAAAATTAAGATTTTTTATGCCACAAAATGAATTTTTACTCGATGATGCAAGAGCAGTTGAAAAAGAAAGCTATATCGCAGAAACTGAAGAAAAAATTATTGTTTTAATGGCGGATTCTTATAGGGTAGAAGCACAAAATTTTTTACTTAAACTTCTTGAAGAACCTCCAAAAAATATTAAATTTCTTATCGTGGTACCTTCTAAAAATTTACTTTTGCCCACTATAAAATCACGTCTTATTTGTGAAAAAAGAAAAGTTGAAAAGGAGGTTAAAAAACTTGATTTGGATCTTAAAAGAATGGATTTAAGAATGCTTTTTGATTTTTTGCAAAAAAATGAAAATTTGGATAAAAATGAACTTATGGATCAAATCGCATTGCTTGCTAAAGAATGTGTGAAATATAAAGATTTTAACGCTGAAGAATTAGAGTTTTTTTATGAAAGTTATGAGCTTGCAAAATTAAATTCTAAAAGCGGGGTACTTTTGGCTACTCTTTTATTAAATTACTATACAAAGAAATAAAATGAAATTTTTTAAAATCAATCCAAATACCGATTTTAATTTACTTTGTTCTTTCATAAACCCTCATAAAATGGGGCAAAAGATTATGAGTAAAAAAACAAAAATTCATTTTATTTTTATCAAAGATATTTCTACTCCTGCAGCAAATATTTTAAAACAAGATGCCTTAAGAGTAGGAGCTGAGCTCATCACCCATAAAGAAATAATTACCGCAAAAATCACTCATTCAAATGCACTTTTAATGGCAAGTAAAGAACAAATTCAAAAACTTATTGCTAAAGAAAAACTTCAAGATTTTGGACTTAAAAATTTGGCTCTTTTTTTGCAAAAAGATTTTTTAAAACCAAAAAAAGCTGAGCTTATGGCAGTGATTAATGTCAATGAAGACAGTTTTAATGCAAAAAGTCGTGTGAGTGAAGAAGACTTTGAAAAAAGGCTTAATGATTTTCTTGCTTTAAAGCCTGAGTATATCGATATAGGTGCGGTTAGTTCGAGACCTGGGAGTGAGTATTGTGGCAAGGAAGAGGAATTTAAAAGACTAAAAAAAATACTTGACTTAATTTATGAGAAAAATTATCATGAAAAAGCGATTTTTAGTTTAGATAGTTTTGATGAATATTGCCTAGAATATGCTTTAAATAAGGGTTTTAAACTTATAAATGATATTACAAGTTTAAGAAATCTTAATCTGGCTAAACTTGCAAGTAAATATGAGGCAAAATATTGCTTAATGCACATGCAAAACAATCCGAATAACATGCAAGATAATCCTTTTTATGAAGATTTGCTCGATGAGATGACTTTGTTTTTTAAAGAAAAACTTGAACTTTTAGAAAGTTTTGGAGTAAAAGAAAGTATTTTAGATGTAGGTATTGGTTTTGGAAAGAGTGCGGAGCATAATATGATTTTAATCAAACACTTAGAGCATTTTTTGCAATTTAATAAACCTTTACTTATAGGTGCGAGTCGCAAAAGTGTGATTAATGCGTATTTTCAAAGCGAGATTAAAGATCGTTTAGCAGGAACTTTGTATTTGCATTTAAAGGCTTTTGAAAATGGTGCTAGTATTATAAGAGTGCATGATTTATACGAGCACAAACAACTTTTTGCTTTAGCACAAGCAATGGACAATATAGGAGTTTAGATGAAAAAAGAAGAGTATTTAGAAAAAGTTGCTTTAGCAAATTTGTGGATGAGGGCATATTATGAAAAAGATGAACCCTTGGCTAGCGATGAAGAATACGATGCTTTAATCAGAGAATTAAGAGTTTTTGAAGAACAAAACAAAGATGAAATTTCAAAAGACTCTCCAACGCAAAAAATAGCTCCTACTATACAAAGCGAGTTTAAAAAAATAGCTCATTTAAAGCGTATGTGGTCGATGGAAGATGTGTTTGATGAGAGTGAGCTTAGGGCTTGGGCAAAACGCACAAAATGTGAAAAAAACTTTTTTATAGAGCCTAAATTTGACGGAGCGAGTTTAAATTTACTTTATGAAAATGGTAAATTAGTAAGCGGTGCCACTAGGGGTGATGGCGAAGTGGGCGAGGATATAACGCTTAATGTTTTTGAGATAGAAAATATACCTAAAAATATAGCCTATAAAGAAAGGATAGAAATTCGTGGAGAAGTGGTGATTTTAAAAGATGATTTTGAGAAAATCAATGAAAAAAGAGCCTTTTCAAATCAAAGTTTATTTGCTAATCCACGCAATGCTGCAAGCGGAAGTTTAAGGCAGCTTGATACAAGCATCACTAAAGAAAGAAATTTGAAATTTTATCCTTGGGGGGTAGGGGAAAATACCTTAAATTTCACCAAACACAGCGAGGTGATGCAATTTATCAGAGAGCTTGGTTTTTTAAAAGATGATTTTGTAAGACTTTGTGTTAATTTAGACGAGGTTTTAAAGGCTTATAATGAGCTTTTAGCTTTAAGAGAAAAAAAGCCTATGATGATGGATGGAATGGTGGTAAGAGTTGATGATCTTGCACTTTGTGAAGAATTAGGCTATACGGTAAAATTTCCAAAATTTATGGCAGCTTTTAAATTTCCTGCACTTGAAAAAACCACGCGTTTAATAGGGGTAAATTTACAAGTTGGGAGAAGCGGGGTGATCACTCCTGTGGCGGTTTTAGAACCTGTAAATTTAGATGGGGTTGTAGTAAAATCAGCCACGCTTCATAATTTTGATGAGATTGCAAGACTTGATGTTAAAATCAATGATTTTGTAAGCGTGATAAGAAGTGGTGATGTTATTCCTAAGATCACTAAGGTTTTTAAAGAGCGTAGAGAAGGTTTAGAGATGGAAATTTCACGCCCTAAGCTTTGTCCTACTTGTCAAAGTGAGCTTTTTGATGAAGGAACTTTAATAAAATGTCAAAATATAGATTGTGAAGATAGACTTGTAAATTCTATCATTCATTTTGTTTCTAAAAAATGTCTTAATATCGACGGACTTGGAGAAAATATAGTAGAACTTTTATACAAGCATAAAAAAATCACTACGCTCGAGAGTATTTTTCATTTAAAATTTAGTGATTTTGAAGGCTTAGAAGGCTTTAAAGAAAAGAAAATTAACAATCTTTTAAATGCCATAGAGCAAGCAAGAGAATGTGAGCTTTTTCGTTTTATTACGGCTTTAGGGATAGAGCATATTGGCGAGGTTGCGGCTAAAAAATTAAGCTTAAGTTTTGGCGCACAATGGCACAAGCAAAGCTTTGAAGCTTATGCCAATTTAGAAGGTTTTGGAGAGCAAATGGCTTTAAGTCTTTGTGAATTTACACGTGTTAATCATACAAGAATTGATGAGTTTTACAAGCTTTTAAATTTGAAAATAGAAAAACTTGAAATCAAAAGCGATGGTGTGATTTTTGGTAAAACTTTTGTGATTACAGGCACTCTTTCACGTCCAAGAGATGAGTTTAAGGCTTTGATAGAAAAACTTGGGGGTAAGGTAAGTGGTTCGGTTTCTAAAAAGACTGACTATGTGCTTTTTGGAGAAGAGGCAGGTTCTAAGCTTAGCAAGGCTAAAGAGCTTGAAGTAAAATGTATAGATGAAAGTGCTTTTAATGAGCTTGTTAAAGAATAGTTCTTATATTTTAACGCTTTTAAGCCTTTTTGGCTTTTTGCTAACTTGGCAAAGGAGTACTTTTTCTTTGTTTTTTTTAATTCCTATTTTTTTAACACTTTTTTGGGAATTCTTTTTATTTTTAAAGCTTAGAAAAAATATTATAAAAGAAGCTACTTTGATTAAGGGAAGTTTGTTTTATCGTGTTAGTATGGGGGATTTTTATCTTTATATTTTTAGTTTTTTCTTGGCGATTTTTGGACTTATTTCTTTATTTTTAAATTTTTTAAATCTTGAAAAAATTGATTTTGTTTTTATATTTATAATTTTGCCTTTATTGATGATATTTTTAAAAAAAGAATTACATTTGCAATTTGTAGATAATGCTTATAATGACTTTAGAATAGTTGTTATCGCTAGTTTTTTTACTGCTTTATTTTATGCATTTTATGGGCTTTTTTTTACTTACAATGAAATTTTAAATTTAGAACTTTTTTCTAGGAAAATCATTGCTTATAAGAGTGCTTCTTTTGTTTATTTTGATTTTTTATCTGAATTATTGTATTTTGTTTCAAATTTAAAATTTTTTATTTTTTCTTATTTTGGATATTTGGGATTTAGGGTTTTAAATTTTATTTTTGATTTTTTTAATTTTTTTATGTTTTGCTCTCTTTTGGCTTTTGTTTTTAATTTTGTTTTGAAAATAAAGATAAAAATAATTGTTTTATTTTTGTGTTTTATCATGGTTTTAGCAAGTTATTTTTTAAAAGAGCAAAGAAATAATGCCTTAAAATCTGAACAAGAACAAATACTTTTATGGATGAATAATTTTAATTTTTTAAAAGATCATAATTTAAGTTTAATTCAAAAAGAAAAAGATCTTTTTGAAAAAGATCTTAAAGATCTTAGAGAAATTTTTAAAAAAAATGCTTTTGAAATAGGCATTTGGTGGTTTTCTAAAGAAAAAGAAGACTTGGAAAAAAGAATAAATGAGAGTTTAAAATGAGATTTGATTTTTTTGTTTCAAAGCGTTTAAATATCAGTAGAAATAAAGCTTTAGAGCTTATAGAAAATGAAGAGGTTTTGCTTAATGGTAAAAGTTTTAAAGCTTCTTTTGATGTGAAAAATTTTTTAGAAAATTTAAAAAAAACGCAAGATTTAAATCCTGAAGATATACTTTTAGCCAATGAGTTAAAATTGGATCTTTTAAGTGAAATTTATGTTTCAAGAGCAGCTTTGAAATTAAAAAATTTTTTAGAAGAAAATGATATTGAAATAAAACATAAAAATTGTCTTGATATAGGATCTAGTACGGGTGGTTTTGTACAAATTTTACTTGAAAATCAGGCTTTAAAAATCGCTGCTCTTGATGTGGGTAGTAATCAACTCCATCCAAGTTTAAGAGCAAATGAAAAAATTATATTGCATGAAAATACAGATCTTAGAGCCTTTAAAAGTGAAGAAAAATTTGAGTTTATTACTTGTGATGTGAGTTTTATTTCTCTTATTAATTTACTTTATTATATTGATAATTTAGCTTTAAAGGAAATTATTTTACTTTTTAAACCTCAGTTTGAAGTGGGAAAAAATATCAAAAGAGATAAAAAAGGTGTTTTAAAAGATGGCAAGGCAATCTTAAAGGCAAGAATGGATTTTGAAAAAGCATGTGCTAAGTTAGGTTGGCTTTTAAAAAATACGCAAAAATCAAGTATTAAAGGAAAGGAAGGTAATGTTGAATATTTTTACTACTATATCAAAAATTAATATTACTTCTTTAGCTATAGGTTGTTTTGATGGTATACATTTAGGGCATCTAAAACTTGTAAAATGTTTAGATGAGAATGGGGCTTTGTTGGTTATTAATAAATTTAAAGGTCAATTTCTTTGTTCAAATCGTCAAAAAGAAGAAATTTCAGGAAAAAAAGTTATAGAAGTGGATTTTGAAAGTATAAAATCTTTAGATGGTAAAGATTTTTTAAGCTTTTTGAAAAAAGAATTTGTCAATTTGAAATTTATAGTAGTGGGATATGATTTTTCTTTCGGAAAAAATAGGGCTTATAGTGCTAAAGATATCGAGTCTTTAAGTGGGATAAAAACTATAATAGTTGATGAATTTAGCATAGGTGGAATAGGTGTTCATGCAAGTTTAATTAAGGATTTTTTATCAAAAGCAAATTTACAAAAAGCAAAAGAATTTTTAGGAAGAGATTATAGTATCAAAGGAAAGTTGATTAAAGGACAAGGTTTGGGTTCTAAAGAACTTTTTGCGACTATAAATTTAGATTGCGAAGGCTATTTTTTGCCTCAAAATGGTGTTTATGCTACTTTATTAAAAAGTCAAAGAAAAATTTATAAAAGTGTGAGTTTTTTAGGTGTAAGATCAAGCGATGAAAATTTTGCCATAGAAAGTCACATTTTAGAAGAATTGGGTGAAAATTTCACACAAGGGGAGTTTTTCGAACTTGAGTTTATATCTTTTCTAAGAGAGAATCAAAAATTTCAAGATTTAAAAAAACTTAAAAATCAAATTGCCAAAGACATAGAACAAGCTAAAAAAATATTGAAGGAAAAATGATGAAAGATGAACTTTTTAAACAAAGCCCTAGAAAACAATTTGAATTTGATAAAAGTGTGGCTAGTGTTTTTGATGATATGATTAATCGTTCTGTGCCATTTTATAGAGAAAATTTAGAACTTTGTGCTAATTTATTGGCTAAAATTTTACTTGCAAATGCAAGTGTTTGTGATTTGGGCTGTTCAAGTGCTAATTTTTTGATTTTTTTAGCAAATCTAAGAAAGGATTTTAAACTTTTTGGCGTGGATAATTCTGCTTCTATGCTTGAAGTTGCAAAGTCAAAAACTAAAGCTTATGGACTTGATATAAGTTTTTTTGAAGCTAATTTATGCGAATTTGATTTTTTTACTTGCGATGTTTTTGTGGCAAATTATACCATGCAGTTTATTCGCCCTCCTAAAAGACAGGAATTGCTTGATAAAATTTATAAAAATTTAAACCCTAAAGGCATTTTGATTATGAGTGAAAAAATCCTTTATGAAGATGCTTTTTTGTCTAAAAATATCATAGAGCTTTATGCAGACTACAAAGAAAAACAAGGCTATTCTAAATTTGAAATCGCAGCTAAAAGAGAGGCTTTAGAAAATGTTTTAATTCCTTATAGTCAAAAAGAAAATTTAAATATGCTAGAAAAGGCAGGTTTTAAAAAAATAGAAAGTATTTTTAAATGGGCAAATTTTGAAACTTTCATAGCTTTTAAGGATTAGAAATATTTTCATCTTCCCATTCATCTTTTGGAAAACCTACCTTATATGCATTAACACAATCTTGACTGATGATAGCTTTGTGTCTGCATTCTAAACTTCTTTTTTTTGCTTCTTCAGGGTGATTTTGATAATATTCTACACTTTTGGTTTGTTCGCATGCTGCAAAAAATATACCAATAAGGCTTAAAAAAATAGTTGTTTTCATGGTAACTTTTCCTGTGTTATGTTAATATCATCACTAAAGATAGAACTTTGATTGTCATCCTTTGTTTTAGAAGGATAAATTTCAGAAGGTGTTTCTGCTATAGGTGGTATTATAATACTTTCATTATTTTCTGAACTTTGGTTAATATCTTTTGTGGTTAAATCATTTTGTTTTAAAGCTTCTAATATCTGATTATCAGATTTTTTTGGTGTGTTTGGACTGTATTTACTCTCTTCATTTGTTGGTTTAACACCAACTTTTAATGCATTAATACAATCTTCGCTAAGAGTTCCGCTTTCTTTGCATTCTTTCGCTTTTTCTTTTGCTTCACTAGGATGATTTTTGTAGTAATTTTCTGTTTTGCTATCGCAAGCTGTTATATTAATAACTATTAAAATCGTAAGTAAAATACTTAGTCTTTGCATTTATCAATCTCCTAAAATTTCTAATATCTTAGCAAACTTGCATAAAGCAACGATAAATTATTTTTCTTCATTGTAAGAAAAAATAGGTAAAGACCATTGATATTTGATAGCTAAAAGCCTTGCAAAAACTCCTATAAAAAGAGTTAAAAGTGTGCAAACTAAGGCATTAAGTTCGAACCAAACTATAAGTGAATAGTAGATTGCTCCTGCAATTATGGCAATTCCTGCATAAATTTCTTTTTGAAACACCAAGGGGATTCTCATACATAAAATATCTCTTAAAATTCCACCAAAAACACCGGTAATTACAGCAGCAGCAACGGCTATGATAAAGCCATGGTTTTGATCTATGGCTATTTGAGCTCCAAGTATGCTAAAAACAACAAGTCCTATAGCATCAAGAGTTAGAAATAAAGCCTCAAGCTTGGTTACTACGCGTGGAATTTTTGTAGCTACAAGGGCGCAAAAACAGATTAAAATAATATATTCAGGATGTTTAACCCAAGTTAAAGGATAATGTCCTAAAAGCACATCTCGTATGCTTCCACCTCCAATTGCTGTTACGAGAGCAATAAAAATAACTCCAAAAAGATCCATTTTATGGCGTCCTGCAGCTAAAGCCCCTGTCATTCCTTCTGCGGAAATACCTATGATATAAAGAGTGGTTATTGTAAGAGCATTTATCTCCATAATTTATACCTTAAAATTTATCACAATTTATTTGATACTGTTTAATATTTTCATCATTTACTTCGTGGTTTGGTACTTGATAGCATTCTTTAAATTTCGGAGTTTTAATAATTTTTACATAAAAACTTGGTATAGCAATACGGTTTTTAATGTATTGTGGTTCTTTATCGTAAAGTACTAAATTTAAAACTTCAATACTTTGAAATTTTAAAGCCAAATTTCTTTCTCTTTGTTCGATTTCATTCCAAATTTTATTATTTATTTGCGCATTTTGTGGGGTAATATTACTCATTAAAAATACTGAATTTTGAGCAGCTTTACTAAAGCTAAAAGAAGCATTGGGTGCAGTGTGTCCTCGCGTGTAGCCGCTGTTTTTATAATCACTCCAAGTAGTGCGGTATTTTTTAGGAATATTTGTATCATCTTCAAAGCGAGGGCGTTTTTTAATTTGTTTATTTTTTAAATTTGAAGCTTCTGCTTTATAAGCAATGGCTTTTGTACCTTTGAGTTTATAATCATAGCAATTTAGATAAAAAAACTTATCTAAGATTTGCGAGCAGTTTATGTTGTTAAAATAAGAAGAAAAATCAGCACTAGGCTTGTAAGATTCTAAGGCGAAAATATTAAGAAATATAGCGAGTAAAAAGATGAAAATTTTCATTTAAGTTCCTTATCTTTACTTTTGCAAAGATGATTTAAAAAACATTCTTTACATAAAGGTTTTTTAGCTTTACAAGTGTAGCGTCCAAAAAGAACCATGGCTTGATGAAGATAGTTAAGATTATCTTTAAATATGCGTGTTAAATCTTCTTCTGTAGCTTCTGGAGTTTTTGCTTTGCTAAGTCCTAAGCGGTGAGAAACTCTAAAAACATGAGTATCTACAGCCATGAAATTTGCTCCACACCATTCTATTAAAACCACATGGGCGGTTTTTTGTCCCACGCCTGCTAAGGATTTTAATTTCTCTTCTTCAAGGGGAATTTCTCCGTCAAAATTTTCACAAACTGATTTTGCCATTTTTATAAGATTTTGTGCTTTATTATTAAAAAATGAACAAGTTTGTATGTAGGTTTTAAGGCTTGATAAATTTGCATTTGCAAGGGATTTGATATCAGGATAAGCTTTAAAAAGATCAGGAGTGATGATATTAACTCTTTTATCAGTGCATTGGGCTGAAAGCATCACGCAGACTAATAGTTCGTATAAATTTGAAAATTTAAGTTCTGTTACAGGTTTTTCAAAATGTTTTAAAAAAAGCTCTTTGATTTCTAAATTTCTTTTCATTTTTTAATTTTAGTTAATTAGCTTTAAACCAAGTTTAGATATAATCGATTTTATATACATTTTATTAAAAAGGAAACCCAATGAAAAAAATTTCTTTAGTTGCAGCAGCTTTGATTGCAGGTGTAGCTTTAAATGTAAATGCAGCTACAGTAGCCACTGTTAATGGCAAGAGCATTAGTGATACAGAAGTAAGTGAATTTTTTGCCCCTATGCTTAGAGGACAGGATTTTAAAACTTTGCCAGATAATCAAAAAAAAGCTCTTATTCAGCAGTATATTATGCAAGACTTAATTTTGCAAGATGCTAAAAAACAAAATTTAGAAAAAGATCCTTTATACACAAAAGAACTTGATCGTGCAAAAGATGCAATACTTGTTAATGTTTATCAAGAGAAAATTTTAAATACAATTAAAATTGATGCGGCTAAAGTTAAAGCTTTTTATGATCAAAATAAAGACAAATACGTAAAACCTGCGAGAGTGCAAGCAAAACATATCTTAGTAGCGACAGAAAAAGAAGCTAAGGATATTATTAACGAACTTAAAGGTTTAAAAGGTAAAGAACTAGATGCTAAATTTAGTGAGCTTGCTAAAGAGAAATCAATTGATCCAGGTTCAAAAAACCAAGGTGGTGAGCTTGGTTGGTTTGATCAATCAACTATGGTAAAGCCTTTTACAGATGCTGCTTTTGCACTTAAAAATGGTACTATTACTACAACTCCAATAAAAACGAATTTTGGCTATCATGTAATCTTAAAAGAAAATTCGCAGGCTAAAGGTCAAATCAAATTTGATGAAGTAAAACAAGGTATTGAAAACGGACTTAAATTTGAAGAATTTAAAAAAGTTATCAATCAAAAAGGCCAAGATCTTTTAAATAGTGCTAAAGTGGAATATAAATAATGGGTGTTTTAGACATTGTAAAAGCAGGGGTGATTAGCGGAGATGAGCTTAATAAAGTTTATGACTATGCTAAAGCAGAGGGTTTTGCTATCCCTGCTGTTAATGTTGTAGGAACTGATTCTATTAATGCAGTTTTAGAAGCTGCAAAAAAAGTTAACTCTCCAGTTATTATCCAGTTTTCAAATGGTGGGGCAAAATTTTATGCAGGGAAAAATTGTCCTAATGGAGAAGTTTTAGGTGCAATTAGTGGGGCTAAACATGTACATTTACTTGCTAAAGCTTATGGTGTACCTGTGATTTTACACACTGATCATGCTGCAAGAAAACTTTTACCTTGGATTGATGGGCTTATTGAGGCAAATGCACAATATAAAAAAACCCATGGACAAGCTTTATTTAGTTCTCATATGCTTGATCTTAGCGAAGAAAGTTTAGAAGAAAATCTTAACACATGTGAAGTTTATCTTCAAAAACTTGATGCTTTAGATGTCGCGCTTGAAATAGAACTAGGTTGTACAGGTGGCGAAGAAGATGGAGTGGATAATACAGGCATTGATAATTCCAAGCTTTATACCCAACCAGAAGATGTAGCACTTGCATATGAAAGACTTGGAAAAATTAGTGATAAATTTTCAATCGCAGCAAGCTTTGGAAATGTACATGGAGTTTACAAGCCAGGAAATGTTAGCTTACAACCTGAAATTTTAAAAAATTCGCAAAAATTTGTCAAAGATAAATTTGCTTTAAATAGCGATAAGCCTATAAATTTTGTATTTCATGGTGGTAGCGGTAGCGAGCTAAAAGATATTAAAAATGCAGTAAGTTATGGCGTAATTAAGATGAATATTGACACAGATACCCAGTGGGCTTTTTGGGATGGGGTGCGTGAATATGAACTTAAAAATAGGGCTTATTTGCAAGGACAAATTGGAAATCCAGAAGGTGATGACAAGCCAAATAAAAAATACTATGATCCGCGTGTTTGGTTAAGAAGTGGTGAAGAAAGCATGATAAAGCGTCTTGAAGTCGCTTTTGAAGATTTAAACTGTATAAACAAAAACTAAGCATTTTAAAGGCTTAGTTTTATTTTGTTTTAAAAATTTTTATTAAATTTAGTAACAATCTTTAAAATAAAATTTAATGAGGTATTGGTTTCATGGATATTAAATCAGATGAAATTTCAGAACTTGTTTTGCCTGAAGGCAAAGATGCAAGAGGTTCTTTGGTTTATTTTAAAATTATTTTTATTCCAGCTTTTCTTTATATTTTGATTTTATCGGGTTATTTTAATGTAATTGATTTTAAGGTTGAATTACATACGGTTATTATGACAGGTGTGATTTTTTTTACAGCATTGATTTTTGCTAGACATAGTGCTGAGTATGCGTATAGTATTTTTGAACAACAAAAAGATGAATTTAAACAGGTTTTAAAAAGACATATTATGAGGCATTTTCTTGCCATAGGGAAAGACACAAAATCAAATGCCAATTTTGATGACTTTGCTTATGCATATATTAAAGGTGCAAGAAATGAGAACTTTGCTAGTATAGGTTCGGCAATTTTTCCAATGATGGGAATTTTAGGGACTTTTATCAGTATAGCTTTTTCAATGCCAAATTTTAGCTCTAGTGATACAGCCGCTTTAGAACAAGAAATTGCAGATTTGTTAAGTGGAGTGGGAACTGCTTTTTATGTTTCAATTTATGGAATTTTTCTTGCATTATGGTGGATGTTTTTTGAAAAATATGGTAAAAGTAAAATAGATCGTTTGCTAAATCGTCAAAAAAATGCTACAAGTGGATTTTTTTGGACAAAAGAAGAGCTTGATCAAAGGTATTTAACTGAGAGTTTGCAGCATTTTGAAAAAATGGGAGCAATTTTTAAACAAGTTAGTAATGATGATTTTTTTGCAGAGCTTGATCATGCTATTGATAGAAAATTTGGTATTTTTCAAGATATGCTAAATGTAGAAGAAAAGGCTATTAGATTAAGTAGTGAACACATCAAACAAACCATGGGTGAGCTTAGTAAAGCACAAAGAGATCAACGCGATCTTGGAAAGCTTTATAGTGAAATGTTAAATGGCATAGGTTTGCTCAATCAAAATTTGAAAGAAATCAATACAAGAATGTCAGAACAATATAATCGCTTGCTCGATATCAGTAGTGATAAAATTCATCATCTTGATAAGACGCTAAGTGCATTCGATGAAAAAGTAGAGCGTTTTGGTAAAAATTTTGAACTTTATGAAAAAGCAATGTTGGAAAGTCAAGAAAAGGTTTTTGAGGGATTTAAAGCAAGCTTGTTTGAAGGTATGCATAAATTTAAGGAAGTATATGAAGAAGAAAAAAGTATCGATGCTAAAATCAAAATGATGGATGAGCTTAAAAAAGAAATGAAAGCACTTGATGAAGAAACAAGTCAAATGATGAGTAAGCTTTCTGGGGATGGAAATCAAAATAAAGAAAATGAAACCAAACAAATAGAAGATTTTTCAGAGTCTAAGACTGAAGAAAATCAAGATGAAATTCAAGCAAAAATATCTAAGCAAGAAAGCAATGATGAGCTAAAAAATGAAGATAAAGAAAATAAATGAAAAATGAGACAAAAGAAGATAGCAATTTTTGGATAGCTTATGCTGATTTAATGGCAGGATTGCTGTTTGTTTTTATTTTGCTAATAGGTGCTATTGTTGTAAAATATGTTTTAACTCAAAGTGATTTAAAAGAAATTAAAGACAATCTCAATAAACAAGAGGCACGCTTAGAGGAGAGTAAAGAAGAGCTTAGAAATAAAGAAGCCATAGTGTTTAAACTAAGTTCTGATTTAAACAATGCTTCTAGTGCTTTAAATCTTGCTAATTCTCAAAAAGCAGAATTAGAGGCTAATATTACAAATTACAAGCAGTTAAGCAAAGATTTAAACTCAACTTTAGATAATAAAGATAAGCAAATTTTGATTTTACTAGGTCAACTAGAGAAAAAAGATGAAGAGCTTAAAAATTTACAAGAAGATTTTCAAAAAGCTAAAGAAAAGGTGCAAAATCTTGGTTTGATTCGTGAAAATTTAAGCAAGGAATTACAAAGCAAACTTGATAATAATATCACTATAGATGAAAAGACAGGATCTATTTCTTTGCCTGCTGAAGTACTTTTTGATAAAGATTCTTATGTGTTAAAAAATGAGGCAAAGGCAAGTTTGAGAAAAATCTTAAGCGAATATTTTGATGCTATTCTTGAAGATCCAAAAATTTTTTCCAACATTGAAAATATCATTATTGAAGGACATACTGATAGTGATGGATCTTATATTTATAATTTAGATTTGTCGCAAAAAAGAGCTTATGAGGTGATGAATTTTATCTATACTTTTTATAAGAGTGATAAGCTTCAAAAGCTTTTAATGGCAAGTGGACGTTCTTTTTCAGATCCTGTGTTTGTCAACGGAGTTGAAGATAAGGATAAGAGTCGTCGCATAGAAATAAAATTTAGCATTAAAAATGATAATGCTTTAAAGGATGTAGAAAAATTCTTTGAATTTCATTAAAACAATTAGTCCTATACAAAAAATCAATTTTAACGGATTTGAATTTTATATTAAAAGAGATGATTTATTAGGAGAAATTAATGGAAATAAAGCTAGGAAACTTGCTTTTTATATCCATCAAAGATATCCTAAAAATCAATCTTTTGTAAGTTATGGAGGAAGCCAAAGTAATGCTTTGGCGGCATTAAGTATTTTTGCTAAACAAAGATCATATAAGCTTGTTTTTGCTTGTGAAAAAATTTCTACTTTTCTTAAGAATAATCCTTGTGGAAACTATGCTTTAGCTTTAGAAAATGGTGTTAATTTTGTAGAAAATATCCATTCTTTATCCTCCTTAAAGCAATTTGCCTTGTCTTTGTGTAAAAAAGATGATATTTTTATAGAACAAGGCATGGCTAATTTAGAAGCTCAATATGGCTATATGGAGCTTGCTCAAGAAATTCAAATGCAAAGTCAAAGTTTAAAGCTTGATTTTGATATTTTTTTACCTTCGGGTACAGGCACTTCGGCAGCTTTTTTGGCAAAGTATTCTAAATTTAAAGTATTTACTTGTGCTTGTGTAGGTGATATTAAATATCTTAAAAAACAAATTTTAACATTAGATCCAAGCTATGATTTTTCAAATTTAGAATTTTTAACAAGTGATAAAAAATATCACTTTGCTAAGCCGTATAAAGAATTTTATGAGCTTTATATGGATTTAAAGTTAAAGTGCAATATAGAATTTGACTTGTTGTATGATATTTTAGGATTAAGTATAGCATTAAAACAAGAGTGGAAAAAACCATTGCTTTATATACATCAAGGTGGAATTTTAGGAAATTCCACTATGTTAGAGAGATATAAATTTAAAAAATTAGTTTAAAATTCCATAGATAAAAATGATTAAAATAATCAAAGGTACTATATATTTTACATAATAAAACCAAATTCCAAACCATGAACTTTTAAGTGTATTGTTATTGCTAAGTTCTTTTAGACTTTCTTGTTTGCCTAAAATCCAACCTACATAAATGCAGCAAAAAAATGCAGTTAAAACAAACAAAATATTTCCACTAATGAAATCAAAACTATCAAAAATGTTTTTTCCTTTGATGATAACAATATCACGCCAAGGCCCATAAGTTAGAATACAAGGAAGATTGCCAAGTATGAAGATAAACCCTAGAGTTAGGTTAATAGAAAGATTTTTAGAATATTTAAATTTTTCTTCTAATACGCTAATAATAACTTGATAAATTGGCAAGCTTGTGGTTAAAGCTGCAATCAAGAGTAAGATAAAAAATAAAATACACACAATGGTGCCAAAATGGATATGAGAAAATGCTATAGGTAAAGTTTCAAAAACCAAAGAAGGCCCGCTATCTGGAGCAAGTCCCGCTGAGAAAAGTGCTGGAAAAATCATAAAACCAGCCAAAACAGCTATGATAGTATTTAAAACCCCTGTATAAATAGCGGTTTTTGCCATATTTTCATTTTTATTAAGATGAGATGAAAGTGTTATCATCACCCCAAAACCTAGGGATAAAGCAAAAAAAACTTGCCCTAAAACATCGATTAAAAGTTTTGGTGATAAAATTTTACTAAAATCAGGTTCAAGATAAAATTTAACTCCAGCTATAGCTCCATCAAGGGTTAAATTGCGTCCTACAACAATAATAAGACAGATAAATAATAAGGGCATTAAAAATTTTACAGATTTTTCTATACCATCTATAATGCCTCTTTTTAAAATAATGTAATTAATAATTACAAAAACAGTGGTAAAAATACCGACCCCCAAAGGATTGAAGGCTATCTTGTCGTTAAAAAACTGATGAGTAAATTCTTTGCTTACTACATTGGCAAGGCTAAAATTCCCTAGGGTTAATTCCCAAATATAAACTAAAACCCATCCTCCAAGTACCATGTAGTAAGCCATTATGCCAAAGCTTCCTAAAAGTCCCATGTATCCAATACTTTGCCATTTTTGTTTAAAAGCATCTACGCTATTTGTCATCGCTTTTCTGCCTATGACATTTTCAACTAAAATAACAGGAATGCCTATGATAATCATGGCTATACAAAAAACTAATACATAAGCGCCGCCACCATTTTCTCCTACAAGATAGGGAAAACGCCAAGTTGCTCCAAATCCTATGGTTGCTCCAGCAACTGTTAGAATATAAGTTAGTGTGCTACTCCATGTTTGTCTTTGCATGATTATCCTTTCAAAAAAGGATTATTTTATCTAAAAATAACTTTAA
Organism: Campylobacter sp. BCW_6465; assembly: GCF_001762815.1. Taxonomy (NCBI): domain Bacteria; kingdom Pseudomonadati; phylum Campylobacterota; class Epsilonproteobacteria; order Campylobacterales; family Campylobacteraceae; genus Campylobacter; species Campylobacter sp. BCW_6465. Next base: position 29,213 of record NZ_MJXN01000009.1, on the reverse strand, counting down.
AAACTTATAAGCTATCCATATAACTTGTATCGTAAGTATTTTTTAAGCGTTTGTGTATCGTTTCGTGCCAATTTTGAGATATGAGAGAGTTTAATTTTTCTAATTTATCTAATTAAATTTGGATTTTTCTTAAGAATTTGATGTGGGGAGTAAAAAAGTTGATTGAGTTTAAATATACTAAGTGAAGTAGATTTTTTTTCTAAAATTTTAATGTTTTCATACTTTCGTATTTGTTCAACTTGTAAAACTTTATAATACCATCCACTCAAGCCCATTTTAAAAATTTCATGTGTAAAATTTGGATTATTGTGAATTTTAGAAATTTTTACACAAGGTTTTCTAGGTTCGCTTACTTGCAGTTTTGCATTTGAAATTTGATGTATATCATCTATGCAAACATTTTGTTCATAAAGCCCATCGATGCTCAAATTTTCACTCATTGAGCCAAAATTTAGCTTTTTATTAAGAAATCTTTCTCATATAGGATAGTTTTGACAAGAGTTGGCAAAAATACCTTATGGTAGCCTCCGTGATGAATTTTATTAGCTATTTGATCATCTAAAATACCCAGAAAATCAATCTATGTTTTTTCTAGGTAAATATCTTTAATAAATGCGTTTTGGAAATTTTTATGGTTTTTTTAATTTTCCCTATTTGCAAACTTTGAATTTTCATGGTTCTAGTTTTTTTAATAAATCATCAGCACTGATAAAACCCGTGATTTTTAATTTTTCTTTTCCATTTTCAAAGAAAATTAAAACAGGTGGGCCAAAAACATTAAATTCTTTCATGGTTTTAATTTGTTCATTATTATTTTCGCTTACATCAACTTTGATAAGTTTGTAATTTTGCATTTTTTGTATGATTCTTTCATCGCTAAAGGTTAATTCATCTAAAAGTTTGCAATTTTCACACCAAGATGCAGTAAAATCAAGCATTATGGGCTTTGTATTTGTTTGTATTTCTTGCTTTAATTGTTCAAAATTACTGATATAATCATAGCTTAGAGCAGGTTTTGAGGTAGATGTAGTATTGAAATTTAAAGGATTTAAGAAATTTTTAACCCCAAAAATTCCCCCTAGGAAAATGCTTAGAGAATAAGCTAAAATAAGAATTAAAATACTTTTTTTAATTTTAGAAATTATCGTAAAACTTTTTTCAAAAATTCCCATAAAAACACTAAAAAATACACCTAAAATTCCATAGGCAATTAAAATGTAATTTTCTTCAATAATTCTAGAAAGTATCCAAATAGCCATAGCCAACATAACAAAAGCAAAGAAAATTTTTACTTTTTCCATCCAAAAACCAGGCTTAATAAAACCTAATCCTAAGCCTATGAAAAGCAAAGGTATACCCATGCCAAAACTCATGATAAAAAGTGCACTACCACCTAATAAAGCATTGCCTGTATTGGCTATATAAATTAAAGCACCTGCTAAAGGGGCTGCTACGCAAGGACCTACTATTAAAGCAGATAAAAATCCCATAATAGCTATACCTACAACTCCCTTTCCTTTTTCGCTTTTTTTATGTATAAAGGTTTGAAATCTTAATGGTAATTCGAAACGAAAAGCTCCAAACATAGCAAAAGCAAAAGCTATGAAAATTAGAGCAAAAAGAATTAAAATAATAGGTTTTTGTAAAATTCCTTGAATACTTGCTCCTAGAAAACTTGCTATAACTCCAGCAATAGCATAGGCTAAAGACATGAAAAAAACATAGATAAAAGAGAGAAAAAAACTATATTTTTTTGAAAATTTAGCATTACTTTTTGCTACGATAAGAGAAGATAAAATCGGAATCATAGGTAAAATACAAGGCGTTAAGGAGAGTAAAAGTCCATAGCCAAAAAAACTTAGCAAAATCCAAAAAAAGTTATCTGTTGCTAAAAAATTTGCTATAGAGCTTTCTTCAGATTCAATTTTAGTTTTTTTATCTGTTTTTTGAGCTTTATAAGGTTTTGAAATTTCAAAAGTATCTTTTTTAGAAATGAGATCAAAGTACCAAGTTTGAGGATTATAACACAAGCCTTGTTCAGAACAACCTTGAAATTCGAGTTTGATTAAATTTGTAGTATTTTTTGCAAAGCGCTCTAGTAGTAAATTTGGCAAAGCTAAATTTAATTTTTGATAATAAACATTTTCATTGCCTCTTGTAGAGCTTTGAGGTAAATTAATCAAAGAACTTATATCTTTTTCATTTATATATAATTTAAGTTTATTAGAATAAAGATAAATATCTTTTCCAAGTTCAATATCAATTGAGATAGAGTTATTATAAGAGTTTGATTTTACATTAAAAGCTTCATTTAAAGACAATATAGAAGCAAAACATAAACAAAAACTTAATAAAATAATACCAAAAATACGCATAAATTTCCTAAAAACTTATTTTTCCTTTATCTTTAGCTTCAATTATAATTTATTATGGTAAATTTGCTTTAAATACTTTATAAAGGTTTGAAAATGCAAGAAAATAATTCTCTAAAAACACAAGGGGCTGTTAAAAAGAATGAAATTTATATTTCCGTTAAAAGAAAGAAAAGTACAATAGAATATGAAAAAGATTTAAAGAATTTGCAAATTGAACTTTTGAAATTTCAAAATCATGTTAAAGCCAAGGGTTTAAAGGTTCTTATACTTATAGAAGGACGCGATGCAGCTGGAAAAGGTGGGGCGATTAAACGTTTGATTGAGCATTTAAACCCGCGTGGTTGCCGCGTTGTGGCTCTTGAAAAACCTAGCGATGTGGAAAAAACACAGTGGTATTTTCAGCGTTATATAGCACATTTGCCCTCAGCCGGTGAGATTGTGATTTTTGACAGATCTTGGTATAATCGTGCAGGAGTAGAACCGGTGATGGGTTTTTGCACACCGCAACAACATAAAGATTTTTTAAGAGAAGTGCCTTTGTTTGAAAATATGATTTCAAATAGTGATATTACTTTTTTTAAATTTTATTTTTCGGTATCAAAAGATGAGCAAAAAAAACGTTTTGAAAAACGCCGAAGTGATCCACTTAAACAATATAAATTATCTCCTGTAGATCAAAAATCGCAAGAATTATGGGATAAATATACTTTAGCTAAATACTCTATGCTTTTAGCATCTAATACCCCAACTTGTCCTTGGACTATTATTTCTTCTGATGATAAGAAAAAAGCAAGATTAAATTTATTGCGTTTTATACTTTCTAAGGTAGAATATCCAAATAAAAAAACTGGAGATTTTTCCAAAATTGATGCAAAATTAGTGCGTAGTGGAGAAGAAGAAATACGAAAAATGGAGGCGAATTTGGAAAAACTTGACAGTAAAAAAGCAGATGAAAAAATAAAAGATTTAGATTAAGGAAAAGAATGCATAAGCTGGTTGAAAATTTAGCACTAAAGTACTATGATAAAGTAGTTGATTTAAGACATCAAATTCATATGCATCCTGAGCTTGAATTTGAAGAAGAAAATACAGCTCATTTAGTGTGTAAAATTTTAGATGAGTTTGGCATTAAATATCAAAAAAATATTGCAAAAACAGGAATTTTAGCTATTATAGAAGGAAAAAAGAAGAGTCAGAAAAAACCAAAATGCGTTCTTTTAAGAGCGGATATGGATGCTTTGCCTGTACAAGAAAAAACTAATCTAAGTTATGCTTCAAAAATTGATGGTAAGATGCACGCATGTGGACATGATGGACATACAGCAGGACTTTTGGGAGCTGCTTTGATATTAAATGAGCTCAAAGATGAATTTTGTGGCACGATTAAATTTATGTTTCAGCCCGCAGAAGAGGGAAGCGGTGGAGCTAAACCTATGATAGAATCAGGTGTATTGGAAAATCCTTATGTTGATGCAGTTTTTGGTTGTCATTTATGGGGGCCTTTGCTTGAAAATACTGCTCAAATTGTAAGTGGTGAAATGATGGCTGGAACGGATATTTTTGATTTGGAATTTATTGGCAGAGGAGGACATGGAGCTCATCCGCACACTTGTATAGATCCTATAATTATGGCAACGCAATTTGTAAATAATATACAAAGTGTTGTTTCTAGGCGTTTAGCCCCTTATGAAGCAGGGGTGATTACCGTAGGTCAAATTTGTGCAGGAACTACTTATAATGTTATTCCTACAAATGCTTATTTAAAAGGAACTGTGCGTTTTTTAAATGATAAAACACAAGATATTTTAAAAAGTTCTCTAGAAGAAGTGGTTGCTGCTACAGCAAAATCTAATGGTGGAGATTATAAACTTAAATATACTAAAGAATTTCCTCCATTGATTAATGATGAAAAAGCTGCTTTAATAGCAAGAAAAGCTTTTGCAAAGGTCTTAGGAGAAGAAAATATCATTGTTTCTTCTAAACCTGACATGGGGGCTGAAGATTTTGCTTTTTTAACACGAGAAAGAATGGGAGCTTATGTATTTGTTGGAATTTCAAAGGATTTAAATCACCCAGCTTTGCACCATAGTTCTACTTTTTGTTGGGATGATGAAAATTTAAAAGTTTTAATGCAGGGTGATGTGATGATGGCTTTAGAATTTTTAAATTTATAAAATAGAATTAAAAATTCACAAAAAATTCACAAAAAATGAGTAAAATTTAATCTTGATTTTTCTTTAGGATTTGTTATTATGAAAAAGAAGATTGTTTTAATCATTTTAATTGCAATACTTGGAAGTGTTGGGGCTTATTTTATTTTTTTTAATAATGATGAAAAAATCAGCTATTTAACTCAAAAAATACAAAAAAAAGATATATCTCAAACCATAGAGGCAGTAGGAAAGGTATATGCCAAAGATCAAGTTGATGTGGGTGCTCAAGTTAGCGGACAAATTATAAAACTTTATGTGGATGTGGGAACTCATGTAAAGCAAGGTGATTTGATCGCTCAAATTGACAAAGATAAACAACAAAACGATTTAGATATTACAAAAGCTCAGCTTGAAAGCGCTAAGGCTAATTTAGAGAGTAAAAAAGTTGCTCTTGAGATTGCGAATAAGCAGTATCAAAGAGAGCAAAAACTTTATGCAGCTAAAGCAAGTTCTCTTGAAAATTTAGAAACTCAAAAAAATAATTATTATACTTTAAAAGCCAATGTTGCAGAGCTTAATGCTCAAGTAGTTCAGCTTGAAATCACTCTTAAAAATGCACAAAAAGATTTAGGTTATACAACCATTACTGCTCCTATGGATGGTGTTGTGATTAATGTAGCTGTAGATGAAGGACAAACAGTTAATGCTAATCAAAACACTCCTACTATAGTCCGTATAGCTAATTTAGACGAAATGGAAGTAAGAATGGAAATAGCAGAGGCTGATGTGAGTAAGATAAAAGTAGGAACAGAGCTTGATTTTTCTTTGCTTAATGATCCTCAAAAAACTTATCATGCTACTATTGCAAGTATAGATCCAGCTGATACTGAAGTGAGTGATTCTAGTACAAGCTCAAGCTCATCAAGTTCGAGTTCTTCAAGCTCAAGCTCATCAAATGCTATTTATTATTACGCAAAATTTTATGTAGCCAATAAAGATGATTTTTTGCGTATTGGTATGAGTATACAAAATGAAATTGTCGTAGCGAGTGCAAAGGCTGTTTTAGCAGTGCCAACTTATGCAATTAAAAGCGATCCAAAAGGCTATTATGTTGAAATTTTAGAAAATCAAAAAGCTGTTAAAAAATATGTCAAACTTGGCATTAAAGATTCTATCAACACTCAAATTTTAGAAGGTGTAAATGAAAATGAAGAATTGATAGTAAGTTCAAGTGCTGATGGCTTAGCTCCTAAAATGAAGTTGAGATTTTAATGATTTTTCTTAAAAATATTTGCAAGAATATAGGCGAAAATGCCATTTTAAAAAATGTAAGTTTAAGTATAGAAAAAGGTGAATTTGTTGCTATTATAGGACAAAGTGGAAGTGGTAAAACTTCACTTTTAAATATCATAGGAACATTAGATGCGCCAAGTAGCGGAACTTATGTTTTTGATGAGTATGAAGTCACTAAACTTAATAACGACGAAAAAGCAAGATTAAGGCGTGAAAAAATAGGCTTTATATTTCAAAGATATAATCTTTTAAGCTTGCTTAGTGCTAAAGAAAATGTTTCTTTACCTGCAGTTTATGCGGGAAAAAATTTACAAGAAAGAAGTCAAAATGCTAAAAAACTCTTAAATGATTTAGAATTAGTTCACAAGTTAGATTCTAAACCGAATGAATTAAGCGGAGGGCAGCAACAACGCGTTTCTATAGCAAGAGCTTTAATCAATGGTGGAGAGCTTATTTTGGCTGATGAGCCAACGGGAGCTTTGGATAGTAAAAGCGGTATTATGGTGCTTGAAATTTTACAAAAACTTAACGCACAAGGTCATACTATAGTCTTAGTAACTCACGATCCAAAAATTGCAGCACAAGCTAAAAGGGTTATAGAGATTAAAGATGGAGAAATTTTAAGCGATACTAAAAAGGAAAAAGCTCAAGAAAAACTTATTTTAAAAACAATGCCCAAAGAGAAAAAAACACTTACTTTGCTTAAAAATCAAGCCTTTGAGTGTTTTAAGATAGCTTATTCTTCCATACTTGCACACAAACTTCGTTCTATTTTAACTATGCTTGGAATCATCATAGGTATTGCTTCTGTAGTTTGTGTTGTAGCTTTGGGATTGGGCTCTCAAGCTAAGGTGCTTGAGTCTATTGCGAGACTCGGGACAAATACTATTGAAATTCGTCCTGGAAGGGGTTTTGGAGATTTGCGTTCGGGTAAAACAAGGCTTAATTTTAGCGATTTAGAAACGCTAAGATCCCTAGAATACTTAGAAGCAGTGGATGCTCATTCAAATACTTCAGGAGTAGCAACTTATACTAATATTTCTTTAAGCGCAAGAGCTGAAGGAGTGGGGGTAAATAATTTTGCTATAGAAGGCTTAAGGATAGATGCGGGAAGAATTTTAGATAATGATGATGTAAAAAATAGCACCAATGTTGCTGTATTGGATTTTAATGCTAAAAAAAATCTTTTTCCTGATGAAAAAAGTGAAAATATTTTAGGTCGTGTGGTACTTTTTAATTCTCAACCTTTTAAGATTATAGGAGTTTTACAAAAAGATACAGACAAACCTATAGAAGATAATGTAGTGCGTCTTTATATACCCTATACAACACTGATGAATAAGCTTACAGGAGATAGAAATTTGCGTGAAATCATAGTTAAGGTTAAAGATGATGTGAGTTCAACTTTGGCTGAAAATGCTATCATAAGAATTTTAGAAATTAAACGCGGACAAAAGGATTTTTTTACTTTTAATTCTGATACCTTTAAGCAAGCTATTACAGCAAATAAACGCACTACAACCATACTTACCGCTTGTGTGGCTGTGATTGCTTTGATTGTTGGGGGTATAGGAGTGATGAATATCATGCTTGTTTCTGTAAGCGAAAGAACGAGAGAAATTGGCATACGCATGGCTATAGGGGCTAGAAGAGAAGATATTATGATGCAGTTTTTAATCGAAGCGGTTATGATTTGTACCATAGGGGCGATTTTAGGTGTGATTTTATCGATTTTTGTTATTTTTGCTTTTAATACTTTAAGTACGGATTTTCCTATGATTTTAAATGCCTATTCTGTGCTTTTAGGACTTTTAAGTTCTATGTTTATTGGTGTGATTTTTGGTTTTTTCCCTGCAAGAAATGCAGCAAATTTAAATCCTATTAGTGCATTATCAAAGGAATAAAATGAAAATAATATTCAGCATTTTTTTAGCATTTTTCTTGAGTGCTTGTGGTGCAAAACTTAGCTTGCCTAAAGAAGTTGATTTAACTCAAGAACAAATGAAAGATTTAAATCTCACTTATGATTGGTATAAATCCTACGATAATGCAAAATTAAATGAATTTCTAAATTTTGTTTTATTGAATAATAGTGATATTAATATTGCTAGAAAAACTTTGTTTTCAGCTTTGGCTAGAGCTGATTTGATTGATTATGATTTATATCCGACTTTAAGTGGAAATTTGGGTTTTGGTGGAGATAAAGATTTAAATTCAGGCAAACAAAGTAAAAATTTCAATAATTCTTTAAATTTAAGCTATGAGCTTGATATTTATGGCAAATTAAGAGATAGCGCAAGTGCAAGTGAATTTAGTGCGAAAGCAAGTGCTTATGATCTTGAAAATTTAAAAATAAGCATGATCAATACAGCTTTAAATAATGTGTTTGAGCTGGCTTATTTTAACGATGTAGATAAATTGCTTCGAGTCTATCTTTCAAATTTAGAACAAATGAAAGAGCTTTATAGCTATAAATACAAGCTTGGAAAAATAGAAGAATTAGATCTTTTAAACATAGAACAAAGCTTATTAAGAGCTAAACAAAATTTATTAAGCAATGATAAAAATCGTAATTTACTCATAAAAAATTTACAAGATTTATTGGCAAAGCAAGAAGGTTTTGCCTATATAGAGTATTTTAAAACTTTATCTTTAAATGATTTTAAAACCTTAAGTCCTGATTTTAATATACCTTTAAAAGCCTTAGCATACCGTGCAGATGTGAGGTCTAAACTCAATAGCTTAAAATCAGCTTTTAAGGATTATTCTTCCATGCAAAAATCTATTTTGCCTAGCATTTCTTTAGGTGGAGCATTAAGCGGAAGTGATAAAAAAATCGATGATAGTTTTAAATTTGAAATTTTAAGTGGCAATGTTAAGATTTCTTTACCTTTCTTAGATTATGGTAGAGTAAAGCAAAATATCAAAATTTCACAATTTACTTATGAGCAACTTTTAATTTCTTATGAACAGGCTTTGCAAAGTGCGATGAATGAATTTGCATTGAATTATAAAGACTATCAAAGCGACACCTTGCTTTTGCAAAATTTGCAAAATATTAACATTAAACAAGAGCTTATCGCTAAGGCGTATTATGAAAAATATATTTTAGGAAAAAGCGAATTAAAAGATTATTTGGATGCAAATAATACTTTAAATTCTACCCAGCAAGAATTTTTAAGAGCTAGATTTAATCTTTTAAAAACCATTAATTCTTACTATCAAATCACAGCTTTAAGTTTCAATGATGAAAACTTAGAATTTCCTAAGTATTAAATTTAATAATCGATGATATTTTTTAAATCCTCGAGTAACTTTTTAGCCATCAGCTCATAGCCTTTTATAGTAAGATGTACATCATTGAGCGAAAGCTTTTGTTCTATCCATTTGTTTTTTCCCCCACTATCTTGCATAAACTGATGCATATCAAAGATAAGAGTTTTTTCTTCCTTAGCAACTTCATATAATGCTTTGCGTATGGTAAAAAAATCAGGAGCAAGCTTATAGTTTTTACCCTGTTTTTGAACTACGGTTGGTGGAGAGATTAGCATGATAACAGCGTTTTTATTGTAAGTTTTTAAAATGCTAATCCATTTTTTTAAGTTATTTTTGAATTTTTGTTTTTCAAACCCTTTAAAGAGTGCATCATTAGAACCATAAGCAAGAATAATTAAATCATTGTGTAAAAGTACTAGTTCTTTTTTTACAACTGCTTGATTCCAAGAGAGCCATAAATCACTTTTGGCACCATTGATTGCAATAGTATCTAAGAAAACATTATTATTTTTATTTGTGATGAAATATCCTCCTAGCTCAGCATCCTTTTGTAAGGCTGAAATTTGCAAAGGAAGATCAAGTTCTAGTTCTTTATAGGACCATTTATTAATTTGTGTGGTTCTTAACTCATAGCTTCGGTTTTTTGCATCTTTGATGCTAAAAGCATTGGTATTTTGTTTGGCTTTAAATAAAAACCCTATTTTGAATTTTTTTTTATCTAAGGTTGTATCAAGGTTGATTTTTGCACCTTTGATTTTTGCTTTGGCTATTATCCCACCTAGTGGAAAATTATGTCCAGCATTAACAGGATTTCTTGAGTTTAAAATTTCAAAGTTTTTATAAGAATAAACAAGATTAAGATTTTGCTGATATTTAGGTTGTAAAGGATAGGCAAAACCTATAGAGTTAGAGCGGATTAAATATCCTCTTATGACACGCGGAAAGAAATCAGCCGCCATGTGAGAATCTCCATAAATTCTAATTCCTATGTTTTGATTTTTTTCTAATTTTTTTTCTAGATTTTTAAGATCTTTTTTTGATACATAATTTGCTAAAGCAGGGTGATTTTTGTTTTGATTGAGTATGGAATCTATTGTGTCATTTGTATTTAAATTTTGTGCATAAGAGCTAGTAAAAATAATAAAAAACAATAAGATAATTTTAAATTTATTTACTAGCATTTTCTTCCTTAAGTTTTATGTGTTCTAATAAAAGTTTAGACATTTCTCTTGCACCACTTGGGGTAAAGTGAATCCCATCATCTGTTCTTACTTTTATACTTCTATTGTTTTCATCTTTTATATAAGCTGAGTATTCATCATTGACACTAAAAAATAGTTTAGTGTTGATAAAAATTTCTTTATTTTTAAGAATTTCATTGCTGTAAATTTTATTGAGCACTTGTATTTTTTTGTTCAAATCTTCTTTTTTTACAGGAGGGATTTCAAACCAAAAAACTTTGGCTTTATGTTTTTTAGCGATTTTAATGATTTCATCTACACGATTTGTATAAATATCTATCCAAGAAGGGGAGCCAAAACGATGGTAATTTCCTCCTTTTTTAATATCCCAAGGATCATTAGCACCAAGAAGAACAACAAGATATTTAATATTTGAGTTTTTAACAAAAGCTTCATTGGTTGCTTTTGACCAGTTAAAATAGGATTTATAAGAAAGGCCTGTATTTTGTTTACTAAGATCGGTTACCTTAAGATTTAAATTTCTTAAATCTCTATTTAAGGCTATTGCAACACCTTGCATTAAAGAATCTCCGATAAATAAAAACTCATCTCCATTTTGTAGCTCTAATTTGGTATTGTCGATAAAACTAATATTTGCATCTTGGATTAAGGTTAGATTTGTTTCTTTATGAGAAGTGTTTTCATCATTTTCTAAAGTGTTTAAAACTTTATCTATTTTACTTAAGTTTTCATCTGTTGATTTACTTTCTTGATTTGTATCTTCTTCATTGGTTTGAGGCAAGGGTTCGTTGCTTAAAATTGCACGAATTTGTTCTAATTTAATTTTGAAGCCATTGGCTTCTTTTAAAAGATCATTATGAGGATAGAATGCAAAATGATATTTTTGTTCTATATAAGAGCTAATGCTCTGATTCATAACTACAACAACCAAGCCAAGTACTATAATCAAAATGAAGAAAAATCTAACTGCACTCATCTAAAAACTCGAATAAATAAAATCAGGAATTCCATCTGGCATAAAAGCAAAAACCAAAAGTAAAATAAAAGCTATGATAAAAGGTTTTAGTAAAAATGGAGTAAGGTTTAAAATCTTAATGCAATATTCTTTAAAATTAATAAATAAAGGATAGATCATAAAAAGAACCCCAAAAGCAACCAACATGTAAATATCATTATAGGATGGAATTTGGAAGAAATTATAATAACAAGCTTTAAAATATTCTATTGCATCTTCTAGATTTTTGCTATAATAAAAGAAAATCCAAGTAAAACATACAAATTGAAAGGTTAAAAATCTTCCTAAAGCTGGAATTTTTTGTAAACTAAATTTGCTTAAAGCTAGCAAATGTATAAAAACTATGCCAATGCCATGCAATAAACCCCAAACAATAAAAGCAAGTGTATTGCCATGCCATATACCTGAAAGTATAAAAGCGATGAGTATATTAACTATAGTGCGTGGCATTCCTTTTCTATTGCCCCCTAAAGGTATATAGATATAATCTCTTATAAAGGTTGAAAGACTGATATGCCATCTAGCCCAAAAATCTTTTAGATTTTTTGCAAGATAAGGCATGTTAAAGTTAGGTGGAAGGGTAAAACCTAACATTAAAGCAAAAGCACAAACTAAATCAACATATCCGCTAAAATCGCAGTATATTTGAATCGCATAGGCGTAAATTGCGCTTAAAAGTTGTATGAAATTATAAGATTGTGGAAAGTCTAAAATACTTTTAGCATAAATTCCAAGGTAATTGGCTATTAAAACTTTTTTAACTATACCAAAAACAAGCAAGATGATGATTAAATTTGCATGTTTAAATTCGCGTTTTTGATAGGCTTGTTCAAAGAAAAAAGAACTTCGCATAATAGGCCCTGAAAGTAGTGTTGGAAAAAATGATAAGAAGGTTGCTAAATTTAAAAAGCTTTCTAAACGGCGTTTTTGGTAAACTTCTACAAGATAAGTGATAGAAGTAAAGGTATAAAAACTAATTCCTATTGGAAATACTAAATCAATATTTAAAAATTCTAAACCGAAAAAATCTAATATCTCATCAATACTTCCTTTGATGCTAGGAAAGTATTTAAAAAAACATAAATTTAAAACAATAAAAGCCATACAAGTAGCGAAAATATAACGCTTGCGACGCACAAAAATAAGCAAGGCAAAATAGTGTATAAAAAAGGTGTATATAAATAAAACCAAGGCGAAATAAGGATTGATTAAAATATAAATAATATAAGAGAAAATTAAAATTAAAATATTTTGTATTTTGTAATCATTTTTAAAAGTCCAATAAATAGCAAAAAAAGCTATCATTAAGATACTAAATTCTAAAGAAAAATAAGTCATACCTTCAATCCAAAGCGAGATTTGCCCATAATAGGGCAAAGATTATTTTTTTCTGCTTAATGCAATATTTTTGATGTATTGATCAGCTAAATAAAGTCCATTTCCGTGTTCTCCGATTAATTTAATCTTGTCAACTATACCACGGAAAAGTGCTTCTTCTTCGTGTTGTTCGCTTACATACCATTGTAAGAAATTAAAAGTAGAATAGTCTTTATGTGTTAGCATGTGTTCAACTAAAGTATTGATTGATTTTGTGATAAATTGCTCATGTTCATAGGTTTTTTCAAAAACATCAAGCAAGGATTTGAAATTTTGTTCAGGCTGTTTTACTTCTTGAAGCTCTACATGAGAATCTGTTTCATTAAGATAAGTGATAAGCTTTTTGGCATGATCGCTTTCTTCGCTTGCATGTGCAAACAAGAAGGCTCCAGCTCCATCAAGACTGTTTTCATAGCACCAAGAGCTCATACTAAGATATAAGTTCGCTGCATACATTTCTTTGTTTATTTGTTCATTGAGTAATTTTACAACTTCTTTAGAAAGCATTCTTATCTCCTTATTAAAATTTAAAATGTTTTATAATGATATATTATTTTTTTAAAAACAAGCTAAATTTTTTGATAGTTAAAAATTATATTTAAGAAAAATGCAAAATAAAAAATGTTTCCAAAATGTTTCCAAGTTTTTTTAAACTTCCATTACTTTTTTTAAAGTTAAGGAGAAAAAATGAAAAAAATTCTATCTTTAAGTGTGGCAAGTTTTGCGCTTTGTGGTGCTTTAAATGCAGCAGATTTAAAAATCGCAGGTTCATCGACTGTGTATCCTTTTACTTCTTTTGTAGCTGAAGAATACGCTTCGATTAAAAATACAAAAACTCCTATAGTAGAGAGCTTGGGAACAGGGGGTGGATTTAAGGTATTTTGCGAAGGAACTACTGATATTTCTAATGCTTCAAGACCTATGAAATTAAGTGAATTTGAAACTTGCAAAAAAGCAGGAGTAACTGATATAGTAGGGATTATGATAGGTTATGATGGTATAGTTTTAGCTCAAAATAAAACCAATGCTCCATTAAATATCACAAAAAAAGAACTTTTCTTAGCATTGGCAAAAGAAATTCCACAAAATGGAAAACTTATACCAAATCCTTATACAAACTGGAATCAAATCAATAAAAATTTACCAAATCGTAAAATTAGTGTTTATGGTCCACCATCAAGTTCAGGAACAAGAGATACTATAGAAGAGCTTGTTATGAGTGATGTGTCTAAAAAAATTCCTGAGTATAAAGGCGAGTATAAAACTTTGCGTCAAGATGGTGCTTATATCCCAAGCGGTGAAAATGATAATCTAATCGTTTCAAAACTTACTATTGATAAAGATGCTTTTGGAATTTTTGGTTATAGCTTTTTAGTGAGCAACTCAGATAAAATCAATGTCGCTACTATCGATGGTGTTACACCAAGTGAAGAAAATATTGCAGATGAAAAATACGAACTTGCAAGAAGCTTGTTTATTTATATCAATGCTAAGAAAAATCCAAAAGAAGCCTTTGATTTTGCAAAAATTTACATGAGTGATGATTTGGCAAAAAGTGGCGGAGAACTTGAAAAAATAGGACTTGTTCCTTTAAGCGATGATAAATTAAAAGCTTCTCAAAAACATATAGAAGATAGAAAAATTTTAAATGATGAGCTTGTAAAAGCTGGAAAAGTTTTTTAAGGAAAAACTTTGCTAAAAGAAAAAATAATCAAATTTGCACTTTTTTTATGTGCTTTTGTAAGCGTGATAGTAAGCTTTGCTATCATGCTTACAATTTTAATTGAAGCTTTAAAATTCTTTCAAAAAGAAAGTGTTGCTACCTTTTTATTCTCAAGTCAGTGGGCAGCTGATGCAGCTTTTATGAATGCAGATGGCACGAGCAAACAAGGTGTTTTTGGAGCGCTATCGCTTTTTTGGGGAACTTTTTATATTTCATTGATTGCTATGCTAACGGCTTTACCTTTAGGGGTTATGTGTGCTATATATTTAGGTGTTTTTGCTGGCAAAAAATCTAAAAATTACTTAAAACCTATTTTAGAAATCATTGCAGGGATTCCTACTGTTGTTTTTGGATTTTTTGCAGCTATAGTCGTAGCGCCTTTTATAGTGTGGTTTTTTTCTTTATTTGGCATACAAGCAAGTTTTCAAAGTGCTTTAGGCGCAGGTTTTATCATGGGGATCATGATAGTGCCTATAGTGGCTTCGTTATCTCAAGATTGCATTGAAGCAGTAAGCGAGAAAAGGATTAATGGCGCTTATGCTTTAGGTATGACAAAAAAAGAAGTGGTTTTTGCTGTGATTTTACCTGAGGCTATTCCTGGTATAGTTGCAGCTTGTCTTTTAGGACTTTCAAGAGCCTTAGGCGAAACTATGATAGTGGTAATGGCAGCTTCTTTGCGTCCAAATTTAACGATGAATTTTTTAGAAGATATGACAACAGTAACGGTAAAAATCGTAGAAGCTTTAAGCGGAGATCAAGCTTTTGATAGTTCTTTAGCTTTGAGTGCTTTTTCTTTAGGTTTGGTGCTTTTTATCATCACTTTAATCATCAATATGTTTAGCGTTTATCTCATTAATCGCTTTCACAAAAGGAAAAATTTATGAAAAAACTTTTTAAAAAAAGACAAAAAGCTTCAAAGTCTTTTAAAAGACTTTGTAAAATGGGGCTTTATATTAATTTAATTTTTCTTTGTATCTTTTTAGGAAGTGTGGGTTATCTTGGAATTGGAGCTTTTAAGCAAACTTATATTTTTGTAGAGGCTAATAGAAATTCTCCTGTTTATGATCTTTTATCTCGTGCTGAGCAAAGAAAAATAAGAACAGGGCAAATCACTGAAAAAACTTGGCTTTTGGCAAATTCAGAAGTGGATCAATATATGAAGCAAAAATATAATCGCCTTAGTGAAAAACAAAGAACTTTAGTCGATGATCTTGTGCAAAAAGGCGATATAGAGCTTAAATTTAATAGCAATTTCTTTTTAAATGGGGACTCAAAATCTCCTGAAAATTCAGGAATTTTATCTTCAGTTGTAGGGACTTTGCTTGTTATGCTTGTTTGTATGGTTGTGAGTGTTCCTATAGGCGTTGCAGCAGCAATTTATTTAGAAGAATTTGCGCCACAAAATATCCTTACACATTTTATAGAAGTGTGTATTAACAACCTTGCAAGTATTCCAAGTATCTTGTTTGGACTTTTAGGACTTGGAGTGTTTATCAATCTTTTTGGAATGCCTCGATCAAGTGCTTTAGTGGGTGGGCTTACTTTGGCGATCATGAGTTTACCTATTATCATTGTTTCAACCAAAGCGGCTTTAAAAAGTGTGGACATTAACATGAAAAATGCTGCTTATGCCTTAGGTATGACAAAGGTTCAAATGGTAAAAGGTATTATGTTGCCTTTGGCTATGCCTATGATTTTAACAGGTTCTATTTTGACTTTAGCTGGGGCTATAGGCGAGACTGCACCTTTGATGATTATCGGTATGATAGCATTTATCCCTGATGTAGCTAGTTCGATTTTTGATCCAACTAGCGTTTTGCCTGCTCAAATTTACTCATGGTCAGCTATGCCAGAGCGTGCATTTTTAGAAAGAACAGCAGCGGGTATTATTGTGCTTTTAGGACTTTTAGTCGTGTTAAATCTTAGTGCGATATTATTAAGAAAATATTTTCAAGGAAAATTAAAGTGATAGCAAAAACAACAAATTTAAATTTATTTTATGGAAAAAAACAAGCTTTATTTGATATCAATATGCAAATAGAACAAAACAAAATTACCGCACTCATTGGTGCTTCAGGATGCGGTAAATCCACTTTTTTGCGTTGTTTTAACAGAATGAATGATAAAATTGCAAAAATCGATGGTTTAGTAGAAATTGAAGGAAAGGATGTTAAAAATCAAGATGTAGTAGTCTTGCGTAAAAATGTAGGCATGGTTTTTCAACAACCTAATGTTTTTGTAAAAAGCATTTATGAAAATATCTCTTATGCACCAAAACTTCATGGTATGATTAAAAATAAAGATGAAGAAGAAGCTTTGGTGGTGGATTGTTTGCAAAAAGTAGGGCTTTTTGAAGAAGTTAAAGACAAACTAAAGCAAAATGCCCTAGCTCTTTCAGGCGGACAACAACAACGCCTTTGTATCGCAAGAGCTTTAGCAATAAAACCTAAGCTCTTGCTTTTAGATGAGCCAACTTCCGCACTTGATCCTATTAGCTCAGGTGTTATAGAAGAGCTTTTAAAAGAATTAAGTCATAATCTTTCTATGATCATGGTTACGCATAATATGCAACAAGGTAAACGCGTGGCTGATTATACTGCATTTTTTCACCTAGGTGAGCTTATAGAATTTGGTGAAAGTAAAGAATTTTTTGAAAATCCAAAACAAGAAAAAACCAAAGCTTACTTAAGCGGTGCTTTTGGGTGAGATTTATACAAAAACAAGTATCTTTGTATTAAAATTATATCCTTAAAAAAGAATTTCATAAGGATATAGTTTTGTTTGAAACACTTTTAAAACTTAGCGAAGAGCCTTTAAAAAGCAAGATTAAGGATTTGTATTTTTCTAAGTTTAATTATGTAGGTACTAAGATTGATTTTTGTATCACTCAAAATTTAGGACTTTTAGGCGAAGTTAATTTACTTTGGGCTGAAGCCAAACAAGGAAAAAGCGAGCTTAAAAAGTCTTTTGTTCAGCTTGTGCTTACCATAGGAAAGTATAAATTTTATACAGAGCAAACTCCAAATTTACTTTGTGCTTTTGACGCTGAAAAGATAGCCTTTTTACCTTTTTCTTCTTTGCAAGAAATTTTTTATCAAAGTGATATAGACTTTAGTGTAACACCTAGCAATCATAAAAGTGAGCAGTTTTTAAAACTTCTAAAAGAACTAGATAGCATTTTAAATACAGCACAAATTTTTTATTATGAAAAAAATGATGAAGAATTAAAAAATTTCATAAAAGAAAATCTTACGAGTGAAAATATAAGCAAATTTAAAATCGATAAAAATAATTTTGTAAGTATTTATCACAAATGGAACAAAATGGTTAAAGATACCATCAGTATTGATTGGAATTTGGCTAAAGAAAGTGGGATCATAGATGCTGATTTTTATTTGGCTGATTTGCTTTCAAATGAAAATGAAACCATCAGTCAAAATTTATTTGCTATTCTTAAAAAAGATTATTATGAGTTTAATAAAACAAAAAGTGATTTAGGCTCTATCATTAACGAACGCACTTCTTTTAAAGATAATCAAAAAGCTCATCATGAATTTTGGGCGATTTACGAGCGTCCTCCAAGAAAAGAATTTTGGGATTATATTATAAAACGCAGAGATTTATTAGTAGATCAAGATATAAGAGAGCGAAAAGGAGCGTTTTTTACTCCTAGAATTTGGGTGGATAAGGCTTGTGAGTATCTTTCTAAAACTTTTGGTGAAAATTATGAAGAGGAGTATTATATATGGGATTTAGCGGGTGGAACAGGAAATTTACTGGCCAATTTTACCAATGCAAAAAATATCTTTTGTTCTACTCTTGATAAAGCCGATATAGATGTGATACATGAGCGTATAAAAAATGGTGCGAATTTGTTTGAAAATCATATTTTTGAGTTTGACTTTTTAAATGATGAATTTTTTGATGAGGTAGATGATAAGGGTAAAATCATCCAAAAATCAAAATTACCTTTAAATTTACAAGAGATTTTAAAAGATGAAAACAAACGCAAAAAACTAATAATCTTTATCAATCCACCTTATGCGGAAGCTAGCAATTCAAAAACTGCTAGTGGTACTGGAAATCATAAAAGTAAAGTAGCAAGAGAAAATAAAATTTGTGAAAAATACAAAGATATTTTAGGTAAGGCAAACAATGAGCTTTTTGCACAGTTTTTTATCAGAATTTATTGTGAGATAGAAGATTGTTTAATGGCTAGTTTTTCGACTTTAAAATATGTAAATTCTACCAATTTTATAAAATTTAGAGAGAGTTTTAAGGCTAAGTTTTTAAAAGGTTTTATGGTGCCTGCTGATACCTTCGATAATGTAAAAGGAAATTTTCCTATAGGATTTTTGATATGGGATATGAGTAAAAAAGAAGAAATTAAAAAAATAAAACTTGATGTATTTAATGAAAATGGAAATTTCTTAGGAGTGAAGTATTTTTATAATGATAAAAAAGAAAGTATCAATAAATGGCTTAGAACATTTAATAAAAAAGATGGCAATAATATAGGTGTATTAATGGCTGATGCACCTGATTTTCAACAAAATAATCATATTGCAATTTTAAATAAAAAAAGAAATGTGCATTTAATTTTTCAAGATATCAATGAAAATATCATTAATATAGCTATATATTTCTCAGTGCGTCATATAATAGAGCATACTTATATAAATCATAATGATCAATTTTTGTATCCTAATGATTTATATAAAAATGATAATGAGTTTAAAAGTGATTGTTTATCTTTTATGCTTTTTCATGGTAAAAATCGCATAAGTGCAAAAGAGGGGATAAATCATTTTATACCTTTTAGCGAAAAAGAACTAGGTATCACAAAAGAAGCTTTTAAGAGTGATTTTATGTATAAATTTATAAAGGGCAATATAAAAGATGAAAACTCGCTTTTTGATGATGAGTTAGCCAAGATAGAATTTAGCCCCCAAGCAAATAAACTTTTAAAAGCTGGAAAAGAACTTTTTAAGTATTATCATACTCATAGTGAAGATAAAAACTATCTAGCCAATGCTTCGCTTTATGATATCAAAGAATTTTTTCAAGGCAGGGATGAAAAAGGCAGGATGAAGCTTCCTAGCCAAGCAAAAGACGAGCATTATAAAGCTTTACTGAGTGATTTAAATGCAAATTTAAAAATTTTAGCTAAAAAGTTAGAGCCAAAAATTTATGAATACGGCTTTTTAAAAGAATGATCATGGCAAAAAAACAACTTTCTTTAACAAGACTTAGTATTCCTATATTTTGGGATTTGCTTTCTAAGTATTTAACTGTGATTATCAATACTGCTATGGTGTCTCATTATTCTAATTTTCTTGTCGGTGCTATGGGGGCTGGAAATCAAATTTTAGATCTTTTTATCACTATTTTTTCATTTTTAAGTGTGGGTTGTAGTGTGGTGATAGCTCAGGCTATTGGTGCAAAAGATCATGTTTTAGCAAGAAAAGTGATTCATCAAAGTTTGTTTTTAAATGCACTTTTAGGCTTTGTATGTGGTGCGCTTATTTTATGGCATGGGGAGTATTTGCTTTATCTTTTAAAAATCCCACAAGAATTGCTTAAAGACAGCGAAATTTACTTGCATATGCTTGCAATTTGTTTGTTTTTTGATGCCATAGGTATTGTTTTAGCGGCTATTGTAAGGGTTTATAATATGGCTTATTGGGTTATGCTTATAGGCTTTTTGATGGATATAGTGGTGATTTGTGGAAATTATTATGTTTTGCATTATACAAAATCAGAACTTTTTGGAGTAGGGCTTAGCAATATTTTTGCCCGTATTGTTGCTATAGTGGCTTTGCTTGTGATACTTTTTTATAAACTTAAAATTCATCTTAAAATCAAAGAAATGATAAAACTTGAAAAAGAGGTATTAAAAAAGGTTTTAAATATAGGCGGATTTTCAGCAGGGGAAAATCTTTTGTGGATAGTCCAATACACTATAGCTTTTGCTTTTGTAGCAAGCTTAGGCGAAGCAAGTTTGAGTGTGCAAACGATTTATTTTCAAATTTCAATGCTTATTATGCTTATAGGACAAGCTACAAGCATAGCTAATGAAATCATAGTAGGTAAATTAGTCGGTGCTAGATATGAAAATATCGCTTATAAACATGCTTGGCGTGCTTTATATTTTAGTGTGGTGGCAAGTGCTTTAGTGGCACTTTTGAATTATCTTTGTCAAGATTTTACAATGCAAATTTTAGGACTTAAAGAAGAGTTAAAAAATTTAATGATACCTTTATTTGCCCTTTCAATCTTTCTTGAAATTTCGCGAACTTTCAATATAGTCATGGTTAATTCCTTGCGTGCAAGTGGCGATGCTAAGTTTCCATTTTTTAGCGGACTTATTTTTATGATGGGAGTATCTTTGCCTGTGGGTTATGTGTTTTGTTTTCATTTTAATCTTGGAATTTTAGGGGTTTGGATAGGATTTTGTGCGGATGAATTTTTACGTGGAATGGTAAATTCATACAGATGGAAAAGCAAAAAATGGCAAGGCAAAGCTCTAGTTTAAAATCATTTATTTATAAAGATGAGTGCTATTTTTATTCTAAAAAACGCATAAAAACTTTAAGATTAAGGCTCAATGAAAGGGGTGAATTTGTTCTTAGCATTCCTTATTTTTGCACCTTTAAAAGCGTTTATGAGTTTTTAGATAAATCAAGTTCTTGGATAAATGAGGCAAAAAAAAGATTTGAAAAAAAAGTTTTAAAAGATGATGAGTTAATCTTTTTAGCTAAAAAATATAAAATTATATTTGATGAAAATGCCAAAAAAACTTATTTTGATAAAGATAAAATTCTTTGCCAAAATGAAGCAAAATTAGATTTATTTTTAAGACGAAATGCTAAAAAGATTTTTACTTTTTATCTTAAAAAATGGAGCCAAAAAACAGGTTTATTTTACACGCATTTAAGCATTAAAAATATGAAAACGCGTTGGGGTTCTTGCAATCATAATAAAGCTTACATTAATTTAAATTTAAAACTCATTCAAAAGAGTTTAAGAGCTATTGAATATGTGATTTTGCATGAAATCAGCCACTTAAAATTCCCTAATCACAGCAAAGAATTTTACGTTTTTATGGAACATTTTATGAGTGATTTTAGGCAAAGAGAGAAAGAATTTTTAAGTTAAAAATGTTATATTTAATGGTTTATTTTTCAAAAAAGGCATAATATGACTTTGGATTTTGATTTTATTTATAATGCGGATAATGATATTTTTGAATATTTATTGCGTTTTTATGCGAAAAATTACAATTACACCCTTAGCAAAGAAAAAAATATTTATCATTTTTCTATTAATGCAGATGAAGAAAATTTAAAGACTTTTTGTGATTCTTTAAACTTTATGAGTCATAGTGTTTTTTTGAAAAAATTTGATGTAAAAGCGGGACAGGATTTTAACCCTTGTATGCCAGAAGATAAAGAATTTTCAAAATTTTCTTATATTACTCATTTAAATTCTAATGCCTATCAAGAAAAAAAATTTTTAAATAAAAATGAATGGGGTGTGTTTTGTGAGTGTGAATTTTCAAGCAATTTATCAGAATTTGAAAAAATCAATGAAGAAAATTTCAATACTTTTTTAAATCTTGCCTTTGATTTGTTAAGTCAAGAAAAAAAGATTTATTTAAAAGATAAAAATGGCGTTTATGAATTTTCTTTGTTTAAGAACGAATTTATAGGAGATTTTTTACTTCCTTGTGATATTAAGGCTATAAATTCAGTTTTTGTTTGTTCAAATGAAAATTTAAAACTTCTTGCAAGTTTAGAAAAACCTTTGATGAAGCTAAGACTTAATGCCATGTTTAGAAAAAATCACAATCTTGATTTTAATGATTTTAAAATCAGACTTGCTAGAGATTTGTTTTGCTTTGCTTTAGGTTTAAAACTTTTTGAAAATGAATATAAATTTTTAAGCGTAAAAAAAATAGAAGAATACCAAAAAGATTTTTATATCAGTGCTTTAGATGAGCAAGTGGTGGTTTTGGAAGGCTTTGAATTTATCAATGCTAAGGCAAGAGAGCTTATTTTTTCTAAAGAAGATAAAAATATGGCAAGAATTTCTTATCTTGTAAGCTGTTATAAAGAAAAAGCTTTTATTTTAGAGCTAAGTAAGGATTATGAAGATATTTTGCTTATCAACAAAGAGCTTAATTTACTTAAACTTTCCTTACCAAAACACAGCAAAGAACTTTATAAAGAGATTAAAAAAGATGAAATTGGTGCAAGGCTTTTAGAAAATTTTAGCAAGGAATTTCCTCTTTTAGATGAAAATTTTGAACTTCAAAACAATTTTTATTCCTTGCTTGGCTTAGTAGGAAGAGTACTAAATTTGGGTAAAAATTTACAAGAGAGTGCTAGTGAGCTTTTAAAAATCGCTGATGAGTCAAAAATGCCTCGTGGAGTAAAGATTGATTATCGTTTGAAAGAAGATAAAAGTTTTGATTATACAAGAACTTTAAGATCTACTATGAGTTTTATGTTAGCAGGTGTAGATAGTGTTAATATCGCTTATGGAGCAGTTGAGAGTTTGGCTTATTTCTTGCGTGATACTTATGATGAATTAAGAGAGAAAAAGCAAAGTGATTTAGCGCTTATAAGTGGATCTTTGTTTGAACATAAATCTTTACTTAAAAATACCTTAAAACATCTTAAAAATTGTCAGTTAAGCGATGTGCCACTTAGGATATAAGATCAAAATTTCAGGTCTAGTTCAAGGGGTGGGTTTTCGCCCTTTAGTTTATGAACTAGCTTTGAAATCAAAGCTTTTTGGAGAGGTAAGAAATGATGGTTTTGGGGTAGAAATCATCCTTGCTTGTACTCAAAAAGAATGTGAAAATTTCATAGAAAATTTAAAAAATCATCTCCCACCTTTAGCAAGAATAGACAAGCTTATAATCACGCAAATTTCTATTTCAAACTATGAAAATTTTAACATCACTCCTTCTTTAAAGAATGCAAAAAGCACGCCTATGTTAAGTGATTTTGCACTTTGTAAGGAATGTAAAAAAGAATTTTTTGATGAAAAAAATCCACGCTTTTTGTATCCCTTTATCACTTGCACACATTGTGGGCCACGCTTTAGTATTATAAAAAGTCTTCCTTATGATAGAACCCATACTTCCATGCAAGAATTATTGATGTGTGAGTTTTGCAAAAGCGAATACGAAGATCCTAAAAATAGGCGTTTTCATGCTCAGCCTATTAGTTGTCCTAAATGTAAAATCAATGTTTTTCTTAAAAATCCAAAGGGTGAAATTTTAACCAAAGATCAAGAAGCTTTTATACAAAGTGCGAAGTTTTTAAAGGAGGGTAAAATTTTAGCCATAAAAGGCATGGGTGGTTTTCATCTCATGTGCGATGCTTTTAATAAAGAAGCTTTAAAAACTCTAAGACTTAGAAAAAATCGCCCCAAAAAACCCTTTGCTTTGATGTGTAAAGATTTACAAAGTGCTAAAGAACTTGCCTTTATAGATGAAAAAGAAGAAGCTTTGCTTGGTGGGGTTTTAGCTCCTATTGTGATTTTAAAGGCAAAAAAAGCCTTTTCTTTACTCGCACCTGATGTTGATAAAATCGGTATTATGCTAGCTTATACACCTTTACATCTTTTGCTTTTTGAGTATTTTAAAGGAAATCTTGTGGCAACAAGTGCGAATTTAAGCGGAGAAAGTATCATTAAAGATGAGTTTAATTTGTGTCAAAAACTTGATAAAGTTTTTGATTTTTATTTGGATTATGATAGAGAAATTATCAATGCAAGTGATGATAGCATAGCTCAAGTGGTAAATGGTAAAACTATGTTTTTGCGTACTTCAAGGGGTTTAAATCCTTTTTATTTGGAAAGAAATTTTAATAAAAAAGGCACTTTTTTAGCTTTGGGTGCGGAGCTTAAAAATGAATTTGTGATTTTTTATGAAAATAAACTTTTAATTTCTCCTTATATAGGGGATTTGAAAAGTCTTGATGTACATGAGAGATTTTTTAAACTTTTGGAATTTTTTAAACAAAATTATGATTTGAAATTTGATACGATTTTATGCGATAAACACCCGCATTTTAGCTATGCAAAAGAATTTGAAGAAAGGATTAAAATTTCTCATCATTATGCGCATTTTTGTGCGGCTTATTTTGAATATGAAGAAAATTTTGCAAAAGATGAAAAGGCTTTAGCTTTTATTTGTGATGGAACAGGTTATGGTGAAGATGGCAAAATTTGGGGTGGAGAAGTTTTTGTAGGAAATTTGAAAGAATATGAAAGAATTGCACATTTTGAAAATTTCACTCTTATAAATAGTGATATTAAAAATATACAAAATTTGGCTCTAAGTCTTATTTTTCATTATGATTTAGAAGATAAGGCTAAGGAGTTTTTAGCAAAAATTCCAAAAATCAAACTTGAAAATCTTAAAAAAATTTATTCACATTCTAACTTACAAACAAGTTCCTTAGGACGCATTATCGATGCTTTTGGAAGTATTGTTTTTAACTTAGAAAAAAGTTCTTATGAAGCTCAAGTTGGCTTAATGTGTGAAGCTTTTTATGATAAAAATCTTGATTTTTCTTACAAGCTTTTTGTAGAAAAAGGGCAGGTTAATTTTAAAAATTTAATCCTAGGGGCTTTACAAGATGAAAAAACTAAAGCAATTACAGGTATGTTTAATGCCTTGGCAAATTTTATCATAGATTTTAGCAAAGATTATGATTTAAAAGTGCTTTTAAGTGGAGGAGTTTTTCAAAACAAAACCTTGCTTGAAATTTTAAAAGCTAAAAATTTTGATTTTTTTGTACCTTTAAAATACCCTTGCAATGATAGCTCCATAGCTTTAGGACAAATGGTATATTTTTTAAATTTAGAAAAATAAAGCAAATATTCTAAAAACTCATAATTTTTTAATGCTTTTAAGGTTAAAATGAAACAAAAATTATAAAGGAAAGAAAATGTGTAAAGATTGCGGCTGTTCTATAAATTCAAGCCATACGCACGATCATCATCGCGAAAATCCAAGTTTAAAAGAGGGTAAAACCATAGAAGTGATTTCTAAAATTTTAAGCAAAAATGATGAAGAAGCTAAGCACAATAGGGCGCATTTTAATGAAGCTAACACGCTTTGTATTAATTTAATGAGTTCTCCAGGTAGTGGAAAAACTACGCTTTTAGAAAGTACGATCAAGGCTTTGAAAAATGAACTTAAAATCGCTGTGATTGAAGGGGATTTAGAAACCAATAATGATGCTCTAAGAGTAAAAAATGCCGGAGCTTTAGCGTATCAAATCACTACAGGACAAAGCTGTCATTTGGATGCTTTTATGGTGCATGAGGCTTTGCATCATTTAGCCATTGATGATGTGGATTTGCTTTTTATAGAAAATGTTGGAAATTTGGTTTGTCCTGCAAGTTATGATTTAGGAGAGCATTTAAATGTAGTTTTGCTTTCGGTAACTGAAGGAAGTGATAAACCGCAAAAATATCCTGTGATGTTTAAAAAGGCTGATATAGTTTTAATCACAAAGGCAGATTTGGCTCATCATTTTGATTTTGATGTTAAAGAGGCGACTAGGTTGATTAAAGAATTAAATCCTAGAGCAGATATTATCACTCTTGATGCAAAAAATGGTACTAATATGGAGCTTTGGTATAAGGTGCTTAAACTTAAAAAGGAGCTTTTTTAATGTGTTTATCTATACCTTCTGAAATTTTAGAAATCGATGAGTTAAACAATGCTTTAGTACAAACTTTAGGTGTGAAAAGAAAAGTTAATTTGGATTTGATTGATGAGCCTTTAAAACAAGGCGATTATGTCTTAATCCATGTAGGCGTTGCTATGGAAAAAATCGACAAAGAAGCTGCACTAGAAAGCATTAAAACCTATCAAGAAATAGTAGAAAAAATGAATAGCGGAGAGATAAAAAGCGATGAAGGAGATTTGGGTTTAAATGAATTTCATCGATGAATTTAGAGATAAAGAAAGCATTTTAGCTTTAAAAAAACTCATAGAACAAGAACTTAAAAATCCTATTAACATCATGGAAATTTGCGGTGGGCATACACATAGTATTATGAAATATGCCCTGCCTTCTATTTTGCCAAAGGAGATTAACTTTATCCATGGGCCAGGATGTCCTGTTTGTGTTATGCCAAGAGTTCGCATTGATACAGCTATCAAGTTAGCCTCTATGAAAGATACGATTTTTTGTACTTTAGGAGATCTTTTAAGAGTGCCTGGAAGTGAAATTTCTCTGCTTGATTTAAGAGCTAAAGGGGTTGATGTTAGAGCACTTTATTCTCCACTTGAAGTTTTGGAAATTGCTAAGCAAAATTTAAACAAAAATATCATCTTTTTTGCTATAGGTTTTGAAACTACTACGCCTATGAGTGCTTTACTTCTTCAAAAGGTTATAGAAGAAAAAATAAATAATGTCTTTTTTCATATCAATCATATCACAGTTCCAGCACCTGTAGAAGCGATCATGAATGATGAAAATGTAAAAATCAATGCTTTTTTAGGCCCTTCTCATGTGAGTGTGATAACAGGTTATGGTATTTATGAGCCTTTAGCAGCAAAGTTTAAAACCCCTATAGCAGTGAGTGGTTTTGAGCCAGTTGATATTTTAGAAAGTGTATTAAATATCATAAAACAAAGCAATGAAGGCACTTTTAAAGTGTATAATCAATACAAAAGAGCCGTAAGCAAAGAAGGCAATGTTAAAGCGCAAAATTTAGTAAAAAAATACTTTAGAGTGTGTGATTTTGAATTTCGTGGCTTAGGACTTATTAAAGATGGAGGCTTGGAGCTAAAAGAAGAATTTAGCGCCTATGATGCAAGTAGAAAATTTGATTGTGCGGTGCAAAGTAAAAATGAAAGCAAAGCCTGTATTTGTGGGCAAATTTTAAGAGGTTTGGCCAAGCCTTATGATTGTAAGGTTTTTGGTAAGGCTTGTACGCCAAGAAGTCCTATAGGAAGTTGTATGGTTTCTGGCGAGGGTGCTTGTGCGGCGTATTATAAATACTCAAAGGTGAATGCATGAAAAATATTTCCTTAGCCCACGGAGGTGGTGGAGAAGAGATGAATGAGCTTTTAACTAAGCTTTTTAAGATCTTTGATAATGAAATTTTAAACGCAAATAATGATGCGGCGATTTTGGGAAATTTGGCTTTAAGCACGGATTCTTTTGTTTTAAGTCCGATTTTTTTAGATGAAGAGGTTAATATAGGCAAACTTTGTGTTTGTGGTTCTATTAACGATGTTTTGATGGTGGGGGCTAAGCCAAAATATCTAAGCTTAGGACTTATCTTAGAAGAAGGTTTTGAGCTAGAAAAACTAGAACACATTTTAAAAAGCATTAAAGAAGAATGTGAAAAATGTGGAGTTACGTTAGTTTGTGGCGATACTAAAGTCGTTCCTAAGGGTAAGGCAGATGAAATTTATATCAACACTACGGCCTTAGGTGAAATTATTTCTAAAAAAGAAAGTAAAAATATCAAAGCAGGGCTTAGCATACTTCTTTCAGGCGATATAGGAAGGCATGGAGCTAGTGTTTTAATCAAAAGAAATGAGTTAGAAGCTGATATTAAAAGCGATTGTAAGGCTTTGGATAAAGAGGTTTTAGAGCTTTTAGAAAAAGATATAAAGGTTGTAGCTATGAGAGATGCTACTCGCGGGGGGCTTAGTGCGGTTTTAAATGAGTGGGCAAAGCAAAGCGGAAATGATCTTTTGATCTTTGAAGAAAAAATCATCGTTCAAGATGAGGTTTTAGGACTTTGTGAACTTTTTGGTTATGAAGCTTATGAGCTTGCCAATGAAGGCACTTTCATACTTTGCGTGGAAAAAGAAGATGAGTTAAAAGCCTTAGAAATTCTAAAAAAATACAATGTAAATGCGAGTATTATAGGAGAAGTTTTAGAAGAGAAAAAAGCACGCGTGATCTTACAAAACGCTTATGGGGCAAAACGCTTTTTAGAAAGCCCTAAGGGCGAACTTTTACCAAGAATTTGCTAATGCACGAATTAAGCATAGTAGAATCTTTAATCGAACTTTGTGAAGAAAATGCCTTAAACAATAAGGCTTGCAATGTGCAAGAAATTTATGTAAAAATCGGACGTTTAAGCGGTATAGAAGTGGATCTTTTTAAGCGTTGTTTTGAAACTTTTAAAGAAAACTCAAATATTTGTAAAAATGCCAAACTTTTTATAGAACTTGCTCCGCTTGAAATTTTATGCTTAAAATGCGATCAAACAAGCATTTTAGAAGAAAATGTTTTTAAGTGTCCCAAATGTGAAAGTATAGAATATAAAATCACAAAAGGTGAAGACTTGCATCTTATGCGACTTGTGATGAAATAATACATTGCGATACTTGGTTAAGTATAGCTAATTTATAGATAAAATATCTAAAAAATACAAAATCAAAAATTTTAAATTTTTATCCAAAATATAAAAACTAAAAAAATACACTTTTAAATTTATTTTAAATATAATTTACAAATACCACAAAAATATTTACAACATTTCATACAAATTTACTCTCATTAAATCAATTTTTTTATATAAAATAAAATTTAAATTGAAATTTTATTTTATATAATAATCAGTATTTAATTATACTTTAAGTTTAAATATTTTATTATTCCGCTATTTTATTTTTATATTTTATATTATTATTAAAAAATAAAAAATATGAAATTAATTTCAAAATAAATCATTTTAAATAAGGAAGGAGAAAAATATTTGAGTAAAAATATTATTTCAAGTAAGGTGTCTACGGGGGGGGGG
>NZ_MJXN01000008.1:0-7909 GCF_001762815.1 Campylobacter sp. BCW_6465 | reverse complement strand
AAAAACCCTAACCAGCAACAAACTCTTTTTTAAACACTATTCTAAGTGTCATCTAAAACAACAATAAAAATAAACATAGGATTTATATATAAAGTAAGTAATGAAGACATTTAACAAGTCCGCAATGAGCTACTTTCCCCCTGCCAGTAAGGCGTAGTATCATCACCCACGATGTGCTTAGCTTCTTGGTTCGGGATGGAGCAAGGCGTTTCCACATCTGTATAATCACGGACATTGTTATTTAAATATTCTTTGAAAGATTGAATTTAAAAAATAAAGCTTAATCTTTTTATTTCTTTACTTTTTTCTTTATTCTCTTTCTTCTTTTGTTTTTCTTTCTTCTTTACTTATCTTTTATCTTTGATAAGTTTTTATATAGAATACTTAAAAAACAATGTTAAGAGCAAGTTCTAATATAAACTTTACTTGAAAGATTTTATTAGCTTAAAAACATAATGTTTATATAAATATTTCATATAAAACATTCAAAGCTTTATAAAAACCTTAACAAGGAAGTGATGCTTTATTAAAGATAAGCCAAACGCTCTATTAGTACTGGTCAGCTAAAGGACTTTCATCCATTACACACCCAGCCTATCAAACTAGTAGTCTTCTAGAGAGCTTAGAGAAGATTCATCTTAGAGTTGGCTTCACGCTTAGATGCTTTCAGCGTTTATCCTTTCCAAACTTAGCTACGCTGCGATGCTCTTGGCAGAACAACAGCTACACCAGTGGTTTGTTCAACCCGGTCCTCTCGTACTAGGGTCAAATCTCTTCAATCTTCTTACGCCCACGGCAGATAGGGACCGAACTGTCTCACGACGTTCTGAACCCAGCTCGCGTACCGCTTTAAATGGCGAACAGCCATACCCTTGGGACCTGCTCCAGCCCCAGGATGCGATGAGCCGACATCGAGGTGCCAAACCTCCCCGTCGATGTGAGCTCTTGGGGGAGATCAGCCTGTTATCCCCGGGGTACCTTTTATCCTTTGAGCGATGGCCCTTCCACACAGAACCACCGGATCACTAAGACCGACTTTCGTCTCTGCTTGACTTGTATGTCTTGCAGTTAAGCTGGCTTATACCTTTATACTCTACGAACGATTTCCAACCGTTCTGAGCCAACCTTTGTAAGCCTCCGTTATTATTTGGGAGGCGACCGCCCCAGTCAAACTACCCACCAGACATTGTCCCACTTGAGGATAACTCAAGCTGGTTAGCTACCCAAATAAGAAAGAGTGGTATCTCAACAACGGCTCATATACAACTGGCGTCATATACTCAAAGCCTCCCACCTATCCTGCACATTCTTATCCAAGTAGCAGTGTCAAGCTGTAGTAAAGGTCCACGGGGTCTTTCCGTCTTGCCGCGGGTAGGAGGAATTTTCACCTCCACTACAATTTCACTGGATCCCTCTTTGAGACAGCTCCCATCTCGTTACGCCATTCATGCAGGTCGGTATTTAACCGACAAGGAATTTCGCTACCTTAGGACCGTTATAGTTACGGCCGCCGTTTACTCGGGCTTCGATCAAGAGCTTCGCTAATGCTAACCCCATCAATTAACCTTCGAGCACCGGGCAGGCGTCACACCCTATACATCCTCTTACGAGTTAGCAGAGTGCTGTGTTTTTGGTAAACAGTCGGGAGGGACTCTTTGTTGTAAGTTTCTTCGCTTTCGGAGTAAATCCTAGTACGAAGCTAACCACACCTTATACCGAAGATACGGTGCTATTTTGCAGAGTTCCTTAAAGAGAGTTCTTCCACGCGCCTTAGAATACTCATCCCACCCACCTGTGTCGGTTTACGGTACGGGCAACATTAGCTAAACTTAGAAACTTTTCTTGGCTCGACGGCATCAGGGGTTCTTCTATCCATCCGAAGATTTCAAAAAGCCTTTCAGTTCTCGGAGTGTTCTTATACGGATTTGCCTGTATAAGCTCCTACGACCTTAGACTAGCACTTCCATCCGCTAGCCCCCTTAGCCCTAAGCGTCCTTCCATCGCACACTAATGTTGGTATTGGAATATTAACCAATTTGCCATCGTCTACCCCTTTCGGACTCGACTTAGGACCCGACTAACCCTACGATGACGAGCATCGCGTAGGAAACCTTGGGTTTACGGCGTTAATGATTCTCACATTAATTATCGCTACTCATGCCTGCATGCTCACTTCTATTCGCTCCAGCACTCCTTACCGGTATACCTTCGACGCAAATAGAACGCTCTCCTACCACTTGCACACAACTTAAACTACTTAACTTTAGCCTAAGAATATTTTTATTGATTTTACTAAGTTTTATTTCTATCTTTACTCTATAAAAATCAGTAAAAATATAACTTAAAACATATAACTTAGTTTTTTATATTCTCAACTTAAATAATCTAAGTTGTGTGCAAGTCTACAGCTTCGGTACTTACTTTAGCCCCGTTATATTTTCCGCGCAAAATCACTAGACCAGTGAGCTATTACGCTTTCTTTAAAGGATGGCTGCTTCTAAGCCAACCTCCTGGTTGTTTAAGTAACTTCACATCGTTTTCCACTTAAGTAAGATTTAGGGACCTTAGCTGGTAGTCTGGGTTGTTTCCCTCTTGACGACGGATTTTATCACTCGCCGCCTGACTGCTGTGATTACATATAAGGTATTCGGAGTTTGATAGGGTTTGGTACATTGGTGTATGCCCTAGCCCATTCAGTGCTCTACCCCCTTATATTACGACACAACGCTATACCTAAATATATTTCGGAGAGAACCAGCTATCACGAAGTTTGATTGGCCTTTCACCCCTATCCACAAGTCATCCCGGGGCTTTTCAACGCCTATGGGTTCAGTCCTCCACTAGTTCTTACACTAGCTTCAACTTGCTCATGGATAGATCACTTCGTTTCGGGTCTGCAGCATCTGACTAAGCGCCCTATTCAGACTCGCTTTCGCTACGGCTTCGCGTTTGCTTAACCTTGCCAGACACCACAACTCGCAGGCTCATTATGCAAAAGGCAGTCCATCACACTGTATTGCTACATAGTGCTCTGAATGATTATAAGCAAATGGTTTCAGGTTCTATTTCACTCTGATCACCTCAGTTCTTTTCACCTTTCCCTCACGGTACTTGTGCACTATCGATCTGGTATTAGTATTTAGGGTTGGATCGTGGTCGACCCAGATTCAGACAGGATTCCTCGTGTCCCGCCCTACTCAGGATACTGCTAGCTAAGCTTTGTTTTTCGCATACGGGACTATCACCCTCTATGGCTATACTTTCCAGAATGTTCTGCTAAACTCAGCTCTTGCACATTGCAGTCCTACAACCCCCAGTGCAAGCACTGGGTTTGCCCTCTTGCGCTTTCGCTCGCCGCTACTGACGCAATCTCTATTGATTTCTTTTCCTGAGGGTACTAAGATGTTTCAATTCCCCTCGTTCGCTCCTATATAGGTAATGTATATCTCTATACATTGGGTTGCCCCATTCGGAAATCTACGGATCAAAGCTTCTTGACAGCTCCCCGTAGCTTATCGCAGTCTAGTACGTCCTTCATCGCCTTTACCAGTCAAGGCATCCACCATTCGCTCTTAGTAGCTTACCTTTTGATGTTCTTTTAGCAGATGAGCAAAGCTCATCCTAAAGAACCAAAGCTAAAGGCCTACCCCGCCAACCTAAAAGATATTAGGCTTAAAACGAAATAAACTAAACATTCATTAAAAAATTAATGTAGATAAAGCTTCAATTCTTAATCGCTAAAAAAACAATTTGCATAAAAGTTAGATATAACCTAACTTCTACCTTTTTTATTGATTCTAAAACGCATCACTTCCTTGTTAAAGTTTTTATGATAAGACTTCTTTATCTTAAGACGGAAAGCATTCAAACACTTAATATAGAACTAAATGATTTAGTCTTAACTAAGCTGTGAGTTTGAAACTTGTCTTTAATTTACAAATCTTAAATCTAATATTCTCTTTATTATAGAAATAAAGATAATTAAAAGATATAAGTTAAACCAAAGAAAAGATAAATAGGTTTTATCCTTTAACAAGTCCTGTAAAATTGTTTTTATTAAAACTTGCTTGTGACTCTTAACAATGATAATTAAAAAGAACATTTAGGTTTAAAACCTAAAGGAAGTATATATATATATTAATATAATCATTATAAATATAAATACATAATGTATATGCTACTTATATCTATTTAAAGTATATTCTTTTATAGCTAAAGATAAAAATAAATCTAAGTATAGAGTTTATATTTTATATTTAATCTACTTTATATACTTGCTTTAGATTTTAAAGCTTTTTTATTCAAATCTTTTTTATGGTGGGCCTAACAAGACTTGAACTTGTGACCTCACCCTTATCAGGGGTGCACTCTAACCAGCTGAGCTATAGGCCCTTAATAAATGGTGGAGAATAGCGGGATCGAACCGCTGACCTCCTGCGTGCAAAGCAGGCGCTCTCCCAGCTGAGCTAATTCCCCATAAACAATTAGCTTTATCATCAATCTTTGAAATCTAAACAAGAATCAATTGAGTTTATATATTGAAGTAATAGTGGTGAGACTTATTACTTTGTACTCTAGAAAGGAGGTGATCCAACCGCAGGTTCTCCTACGGTTACCTTGTTACGACTTCACCCCAGTCGCTGATTCCACTGTGGACGGTAACTAGTTTAGTATTCCGGCTTCGAGTGAAATCAACTCCCATGGTGTGACGGGCGGTGAGTACAAGACCCGGGAACGTATTCACCGTAGCATGGCTGATCTACGATTACTAGCGATTCCGGCTTCATGCTCTCGAGTTGCAGAGAACAATCCGAACTGGGACATATTTTATAGATTTGCTCCACCTCGCGGTATTGCGTCTCATTGTATATGCCATTGTAGCACGTGTGTCGCCCTGGGCATAAGGGCCATGATGACTTGACGTCGTCCACACCTTCCTCCTCCTTACGAAGGCAGTCTATTTAGAGTGCTCGGCCGAACCGTTAGCAACTAAATACGTGGGTTGCGCTCGTTGCGGGACTTAACCCAACATCTCACGACACGAGCTGACGACAGCCGTGCAGCACCTGTCTCTAAGTTCTAGCAAGCTAGCACCCTCATATCTCTATAAGGTTCTTAGGATATCAAGCCCAGGTAAGGTTCTTCGCGTATCTTCGAATTAAACCACATGCTCCACCGCTTGTGCGGGTCCCCGTCTATTCCTTTGAGTTTTAATCTTGCGACCGTACTCCCCAGGCGGTACACTTAATGCGTTAGCTGCATTACTGAGATGACTAGCACCCCAACAACTAGTGTACATCGTTTAGGGCGTGGACTACCAGGGTATCTAATCCTGTTTGCTCCCCACGCTTTCGCGCCTTAGCGTCAGTTGAGTTCCAGCAGATCGCCTTCGCAATGGGTATTCTTGGTGATATCTACGGATTTTACCCCTACACCACCAATTCCATCTGCCTCTCCCTCACTCTAGACTATCAGTTTCCCAAGCAGTTTAATGGTTAAGCCATTAGATTTCACAAGAGACTTGATAATCCGCCTACGCGCCCTTTACGCCCAGTGATTCCGAGTAACGCTTGCACCCTCCGTATTACCGCGGCTGCTGGCACGGAGTTAGCCGGTGCTTATTCCTTAGGTACCGTCAGAATTCTTCCCTAAGAAAAGGAGTTTACGCTCCGAAAAGTGTCATCCTCCACGCGGCGTTGCTGCGTCAGGGTTTCCCCCATTGCGCAATATTCCCTACTGCTGCCTCCCGTAGGAGTCTGGACCGTGTCTCAGTTCCAGTGTGACTGATCATCCTCTCAGACCAGTTAAGCGTCATAGCCTTGGTAAGCCATTACCTTACCAACTAGCTGATACTATATAGTCTCATCCTACACCGAAAAACTTTCCCTACTCAACTTGTGTTAAGCAGGAGTATAGAGTATTAGCAGTCGTTTCCAACTGTTGTCCTCTTGTGTAGGGCAGATTAACTATACCTTACTCACCCGTGCGCCACTAATCCACTTCTAGCAAGCTAGAAGCTTCATCGTTCGACTTGCATGTATTAGGCACGCCGCCAGCGTTCACTCTGAGCCAGGATCAAACTCTCCATAATAAACCTTCTTTAGCATCAAGGCAAAGCCTTGACTAAGAAGCAAGCTAAAGGCCTACCCCGCCAACCTAATAGATAAACTACTTAGATTGTATTAAAGAGATAAACCTTATTACTTTTATAGATAGTTTAATCTTTTTCTTCAAAGAAAAAGTTATAAAAGATTAAAAGAAAAGCTTTTAATCTTTTTAAATTAGATTGAATAGATTTTACATAATTGCTTATGCCTAAATCTTTCTGGCTCAATCGATCACTTATTTAGATTTCAAAGATTGACTAATAAGATTTGAATAACAATACTAAGTTAAAAGAACAAAACAAAAAATCATTTTTAAAAGAAAAGTTTTTAAATTAAAAAACTAAGATTTATAAATAAAACTTTTTAGCTTTAAATTAAAAAATTAAGAAAGTTAAAAACTCAAATAATTTAAAAACTTAAAAAATCTAAAATAAAGTTAATTTATAAAATCTACGTAAGCTAATGAAACTTTATAATTTAAAAGATTTTAAGTCCTTTTTTCAAAAAAGGAAATGAAAGTATAACCAATTAAACTTAAAGAGGGATTAAACAATATAAATATTTGTGTAAGTATTTATATAAGTATTTGGTGGGTTTTTTGAAATTTGTATAAATAATATATCAAGGATTACTTACTTTTAAACATTGTAAAAAGCAATCAGACTTAATTAAATATAAATTTAAAATAAGTATAATTTTAAAACATTTTATATCAAAGGAAGAAAATGAAAAAAATATTTAGTGTTGTTTTAGTTGCCTTGATTGGCTTATTTTTAAACGCTTGCAATGATTCTAAAAACAAAGAAACAAATGCAAGCGTAGAATTAAAGGTTGGAACCGCCCCAAACTATAAACCTTTTAACTATAAAGAAAATTCAAAACTTACAGGTTTTGATACGGATCTAGTAGAAGAGATCGCCAAAAAAAATGGTATTAAAATTGTTTGGGTTGAAACCAATTTCGATGGGCTAATACCTGCTTTAAAAGCTGGTAAAATTGATATGATTGCCTCGGCTATGAGTGCAACGGATGAAAGAAGACAGAGTGTTGATTTTACTAAACCTTACTATATGAGTAAAAATCTTTATCTTAAACTAAAAAGTAACAATTTACTTCAAACAAAAAATGATTTAGAAGGTAAAAAAATAGGAGTTCAACTAGGAACTTTACAAGAAAATACTGCAAAAGCTATCAAAAATGCACAAGTGCAAAGTAATAAAGATTTAAATATTGCTGTTTTAGCACTAAAAAACAACAAAATTGATGCTATTATCGCAGATGAAGATACTGCTAAAGGTTTTTTAGCTGAAAATCCAGAATTGGTAAGTTTTTACCAAGAAATGGATGGTGGAGAAGGCTTTAGCTTTGCTTTTGATAAAAACAAACAAAAAGAATTGGTAAAAATTTTTGACAAAGGTATAGATGAGACAAAAACCAATGGATTTTACAATACTTTGATCAAAAAATATGAACTAGAGTAAGCGTGAAAATTCACGCTTATACAACTTAAATCTTCGTTGCGTTTTGTAAAATAACATTTCATACAAATTTACTCTCATTAAATTAATTTTTTTATATAAAATAAAATTTAAATTGAAATTTTATTTTATATAATAATCAGTATTTAATTATACTTTAAGTTTAAATATTTTATTATTCCGCTATTTTATTTTTATATTTTATATTATTATTAAAAAATAAAAAATATGAAATTAATTTCAAAATAAATCATTTTAAATAAGGAAGGAGAAAAATATTTGAGTAAAAATATTATTTCAAGTAAGGTGTCTACGGGGGGGGGG
>NZ_MJXN01000007.1:0-273 GCF_001762815.1 Campylobacter sp. BCW_6465 | reverse complement strand
ATCGTGTAAATCGTAAATCATTTTTGCTCTAAGCTTATTCCAATGTTGCCCTGTAAGAAAAGAATTAGAACACAATACTGCTAAACCTAAACTTTTAAAAGCATTTTTATCTCCAAGTTGAGCTTGTAAAAACAATGCTTGTTGTTGTCTTGCTTTAAATCCTACGGCAGCTGTGGGACTAGCTTTAATATTTCCCAAAAGTAAAGCAGACAATTCCCATTCATTAAAGAAAGAATAAGATTTTAATGTTCCACGATGAGAACTTACTTCATC
>NZ_MJXN01000006.1:0-570 GCF_001762815.1 Campylobacter sp. BCW_6465 | reverse complement strand
TATCGCTTCTCCTTACAAAGCTTTAGCTGTAAGAGAAAGTCAAAGAAAAGCACAAGCTATTAGTGTAGCCCAGCAAGAATGCTTAAAAATTATGCGTGAATGTGAAGGCTTTACACCTGTTTCACCCATACTACAATTTAGCTATTTGGATGAAAACAAACACAGAGACAAAGCTTTACAAATGGGATTAGAGCTTTTAAAAGCAAGTGATTATATTTATATGAGCAATCATAAAGATGCTAAGTATTCTAAGGGAATGCAAGAAGAATTAGCATTAGCTAAAAAGCTTGGCATTAAAGAGCTAGTTTTGGAGTTGCCTCTTTGACTTCGCAATGTGGCAAAGCCACCTTTTGCGATAAAGAGCTACACTCCCTTAACCCACCTGAAGGCTCCGCGACACTGCGTGAAAAAAAAGGTTTAAGGATAGTTAAGAAAAGAGCTAAACACGCAGTGCTTTTAAGATATGGCGTAGTTCTTTGGGATTATCAAATTAACAAATTTAATTTAAAAGGAGATTTAAATGCAAATAAATAGTTTTGAAGATGTAAATCTTGCACTTAAAAAAGTGGC
>NZ_MJXN01000005.1:0-488 GCF_001762815.1 Campylobacter sp. BCW_6465 | reverse complement strand
AAAAACTCAATATCATAGGACAAAACAATCTTAAGGCTATGTATATGGGGATAAATGGAAATAGAGATAAAACTTCTAATACAAGTAGAGGCAAAGAAGATATGATCAATAAGACAAGTGCAAATGCTGATATCACATCAGAAACAAAAACTCCGCCTAATTTCATAGGCAGACTAGCCACTACTATAATCATAGAAGATGGTTTATATATGGGTTAAATTAAGAAAGGATAAATAATGAGTGAAACTTATGAGATTTATACACCCAATGGGTTAATAATGGATGTATATAAAGACACTAATAAAATCAATTTTTCAGGAAGTGCTAAGCCAACAGGCGATTATACCGAAGAATATTCCAAAGCCCTTTTTGAAGCCGATCGCATATTAAGAAACTCCCCCTACAAAGACTATAAACCCCAATACCTAGATCCTGAATTTCACACAGGGGAGAAATCTACTTTACTTGAATTTAAAGATTGGCAAAGT
>NZ_MJXN01000004.1:0-327 GCF_001762815.1 Campylobacter sp. BCW_6465 | reverse complement strand
TTTACTTGTATTGTAAATTCCATTAGCAAAATCTTGTAAAATTTGTAAAGCTTCATTGTAAGCATGAATAGGACTATCTTCATCCTTTTTAAAAGCACTAATTTGCTTTTCTTTATTTCTAAACTCTTTAAA
Organism: Campylobacter sp. BCW_6465; assembly: GCF_001762815.1. NCBI lineage: Bacteria > Pseudomonadati > Campylobacterota > Epsilonproteobacteria > Campylobacterales > Campylobacteraceae > Campylobacter > Campylobacter sp. BCW_6465. The sequence goes on along the minus strand of NZ_MJXN01000004.1, from coordinate 195 downwards.
CAAAGGATGATTACAAGGAAGTTGATATATAGTGCATTTTTTAAGTTCTAAAGATTTTAACTCTTTAAAATAAAAAGTATAATCATCTATAATATATTTTTGTTCTTTTATATCCTCTAAAGCAGTTGCATTTCTTTTCTCATCAATAATCAAATAAGACAAAAGTCTTTTTAAAAGAAATTCTTTATTTTCTTC
>NZ_MJXN01000003.1:0-285 GCF_001762815.1 Campylobacter sp. BCW_6465 | reverse complement strand
TTTATAAATAATTTCTAGTCTTTCAGGGCTATAGTATCTTGGAGCATTAGGATAGCCTTGAGGTGGAGTTAAGGCTGCTAGTTTAGCACTTAATACTAGGGTATCCATAGTCAGTTTAGCAGATCTTTCATCTCTTTCGTTTCTAATATCTACATCAAATCTAGTTGCCATTCCATTTTTATATCCATCCATATAATGATCAAATTCTTTCCTGCTTTCAGAAGTAGAATCCACATCTCTTGGATCTTTTAATTTACCTTTTTCAATATCATCATATAAAGCCCA
>NZ_MJXN01000002.1:0-559 GCF_001762815.1 Campylobacter sp. BCW_6465 | reverse complement strand
ATTAGCATAGTCTAGAAATTTAGTGATTAAGTCTAATTTAGCTTCTTGTGTTTTAATGTTTTTACTCATTTGTTATTCCAAAAATCTAAATCTCAAATTATCTTTCTAATTTTTTATCTAACATCTTCACAATCTAATATTTCCTCATATTCAAAATGAAACCCAGCACCCTCATCGCCTCTTAAAAATATATTATAATTATAATACAAATATCGTTTAAATTCTTGATACTTAATGTTATTTTTATCATCAATATACCAAGCTTCTATTTCTTTTTCTTTTTCTTTTACTTTTCCTATTCCAAGTTTAATTTCGCGTGATTTAGTTTCTATTTCTTTCCAATTTGAAGGTTGAATTTCCAAATTCAATTTTTCATTATAAAAATATTTTATACCATTATTTTTAATTCTAATATTAGAATTATTCATCATAGCTTGAATAAATTGTTTTTTTAAATCCAAATAATCTTTATTAAACACTATCATTTTATTACTATTATCTTTACACAAGCTCTTAAACTCATAATACTGCGGATCCATATATTTATAAGAACATCCTC
>NZ_MJXN01000001.1:0-391 GCF_001762815.1 Campylobacter sp. BCW_6465 | reverse complement strand
TGCTAATGTAGATGAAAAAGGAAATTTAATCAATGAAGAATACGCTTATATTTATGATGAAGTTAGCAATAATAAAGAAACCTTAAAATCTTCTCTTTTTAGACAAGAATGGGGTATAGCAGCAGGAATACTAGGAAAACCTGAATATTTTGTGCGTTCTAAAAATCATGGCTTTAATGCCAGAATGATACAATGTTTTATTTTATATATTCAACTCACAGGTGGAGGATATGAAGAATTAGGTATAAAAAGAGGAATTTATAATTATGCCGATAATCTTTTAGAAATAGGTATAGGTATGGCAGGGATACATAAAAATCCTTTAAGGGCTAAATTAGTAAAAGATTTAGCTAAAACTATACAGCCTGATGAATTTGGTATGCTTCCTTTT